>DOPS01000109.1:1240-56138 GCA_003512645.1 Desulfosporosinus sp. | reverse complement strand
GGTGTCAGGCACCGGACCCTTGGCACCGGACCCTTTAGACCCTTTAGGCACCGGACCCTTTATAAGTTGGTGTCAGGCACCGAGGTCCTCGAAAGCAACTGCTGCAGGCATTAGGATGTGAATACGTTGGTGATACAAAATGGTATAAAAAGGTCTTAAAAAAGGCTGAGAATCAAATGTAGTCCCTAAATTACATTAAGATAAACCCTGGAGGTCTTGCTACATCTGGTGCTGGAAAAATTTTACGCCAAACTTGGGTGTTTAATGAATATTTATACAGATGATGATGAGGTCTTCATTTTTAGGCCACTTTTTCGGAGGCTTCTCAGGCACCAGACACCTTTAGGGATTGTGCAGAGCACTGTGCCCAAGTACAATGGCTCTCGACTTCTTCCCAGGTCATGTAAATTCGAACAATATCTTCCTCGATAAGTTCACTGCCCATTTGGACCTCAATAAACTCCAAATCCGTTAAAGCTCGTAAGCCGTGTTTGGCCCCGATAGGTATATTCAAAACGTCCCCTGGATTGACAGGAGATACTACCCCGTTAAAAGCGTATTGTCCTTCACCACTGATAATTGTCCAAACCTCACTCCGTTTATTATGAAACTGGTAACTAAAATTCTTGCCAGCTATTAGGCTAAGTCGCTTGGTTAAAACCTCGTTACCACCGGTAAACTTGGTATGGTCTAGAACACGATACCATCCCCAACGTCTCTCCTCAAACATCGGACGCAGGTCAAACTTGCCCACAAAGTCCTTAATCGACGGACTGGAGTCTTTATCCGTTACCAAGATTCCATCGGGGCTTACCGCTACAACCGCATTGGATATACCAAGAACCACTACCGGAATGTCCAACTCGTTAATGACATGGGTATTGAGGGAGTCTTCACTGAGGATTGCGTTACCTACCAAAACATTTGGCATTTCCTCTGTCAAGGTATTCCAGGTGCCAAGATCCTTCCAATCTCCATCGTATCTGAGAACAACGATATGCTTAGCTTTTTCTACCACTTCATAATCAAAACTTATTTTAGGCAATGTGGTATATTGCATCAGCAACTCTTCGTAGTCAATCGGAAAGCCTTTCTGATCAAGCTGCGAAATAATAAAATCAAGTTTAAAAGCAAACACGCCACAATTCCATAGAGCCTGTTGCCGAATAAGTTCCTTAGCATCGGTTCCCTTGGGCTTTTCCCTAAAATGACTTACCCTCGAATAAAGCATGTTATCTTGATTAAGTTCAGGAACGATATAACCATATTTTTCAGAAGGAAACGTTGGGGATACCCCAATAAGAGCTAAATTAGCCTCCGATTCCTCTAGTACCTTCTGCAACTCTTTAATCTTACTAAAAAAACCAACTTCGACATGGGGATCGACGGGTAAGACAACTACAGTCTCATCTAATCCGATCTTTTCCACGGAATAAAGGTAAGAAGCGGCCAGAGCAATCGCCGGAAAAGTGTCTCTCCTTTCCGGTTCAACAATCATCTTTACAGCTTGTCCCAATTGACCTTGAATCATATCGACTTGTGCTTTACTAGTTGCTACCAAAGAAGCATGAGCAAGGCCTACCGATTCCAACTGTTCCCAAACTCGTTGTACCATAGAAATTGGTTCGCCTTGCTCATTTTGTAGTACTTTCAAAAATTGCTTTGATCTAGCATCATTAGATAAGGGCCAAAGCCGTTTTCCAGAACCGCCGGAAAGCAAGACTAACTTCATTTTAAACACCCCTTAAATATATTTATTAAATAAGATTAATTAGAAACCTGTGAAGTAGAAAGCATTTCGAGTTTAATAAGGCATTAGTTAAATGTTTCATAAGGTTTTCGTTGCTAAACAATTTCTCTGCTATAATTCTTAAAAGTGATGGAAGTGTGGAATGCTTCAACTCCACAGCGGGAAGATACCGATGGGATAAAATGCTCCAATACAACATTAAGGAAGAACTCGTTCAGTAAATCTACTTATCCAACTCAAATTTCCTTAGCCCTTCCTCTAAAGGCACCTTGCTCTCCCATTGAGGAAGCACATTGTCGGGTAAGGTAATCTTCATGATCTCATTATCTCTATAGGGCAATGCCCCCCATTCAATATTAACTGAAACATTATTCACCGTTTCATACATTTCTACAATTTTTTTAAGTGGCATCGGTTTTCTGGAACTTAAAGAATTCACATTAAACCTTTGCCCTTCTTCTAACAATTCACTCGCCTTTATAAAGCCATCGACAATATCGTTAATGTAGAGTAAATCCATCTCCTGCTCTCCGCCTGACATCTTGAGTTGCTCTCCGCTTTGAGTTGCTTTTCGCACCAGATTTAGTATCTTTGCTCTGGTATCATCTGCTCCGTAGCTATCAGGAAGACGCAGAGATATTGCTTTAATCCCGTAAGTATTTGTGTAAAAGTGAAGAATATCCTCAAAAGCTTGCTTTGTAGAAGTATATAACGAGAACGGATTATACTCCATCCCTCCTACTGTTTGCCAAGATGTGGATGCGTTGATAATCTTAACAACGCTGCTAAGCTGCATTGCTTCCAGAAGTTGCGTCCCAAACAGTACATTGGAATGTATCAAATCTTCTATCTGATCCGTTTTATGTCGTCCAATAAAGCAGGACGCCAAATGGAATACAATATCCGGATGGAAGGTCTCCATCGCTTGCTTTAAGCTTTCCGTTGAGCCATTGTAATCAAAGAATTCAAGATCGTCCTTGAAGCTTTCCAATTTATCCAATCCGCTATTGGGTCTTTTTATAATGCCTATTTCCCAGCCTTGTTTTACTAACTGTCTTGTAAGACTAGAACCAATGTATCCGGTACCACCGGTGATTATAGCTTTTTTAACATTTTCAGCCATCACTTCACCTCATATACAAATGGGCTTTTAAACTCATGCAAACATTGGAATGATATGTCTCTACCAGACAACACTGGGTTTTCTACTTTCCAGTCTAAGCCGAATGAATCCCAACGTATTCCAGTATCTTCTTCCTTATGATAAGTTGTAGATACGTTATATAGCATTGTAGCATCGGTTAATGCACAAAACCCATGAGCTAACCCAACTGGTATATAGAGAATATTGTGTTTATCCGCTGTTAATTCAAAGCGATCATACTGCCCGAAGGTTGGTGAGCCTTTTCTCAAATCCACCAATACATCTAATACACTGCCTGTAATGCAATATACAAGCTTAGCATGATCGTGAGGAGGAAGCTGAAAGTGCATCCCTCTAATGACGCCCTTCTTTGAAGTCGAAAAGTATTGTTCAGCTAAATCAAATTCAAGTCCTTTTTCTTTAAAAAAATCTTCGTGGTAAGTCTTAATAAACGCTCCACGTTCATCAGTTAATAATCTGGGGGTAATTTCAAAAAGTCCTTTAATTTTACCTTCTTTCATTTCTAAGAACACGGCACTATACCTCCTTGCAAGCGAGGATTATAGTCTTAGCCATATAATCAATCTTCTCATCAGTTAAGCCCGGATACACGCCAATCCAGAAAGTATCATTCGTGATTTGATCGGTAACAGTTAAATCGCCAACTACACGATAGCCCTCTCCGGTTTTTCTCATTTCATCAAAACAAGGGTGCTTCACGAGATTGCCTGCAAACAGCATTCTGGTTTGAACGCCTTTATTTTCCACGTATTGAACTACCTTATTTCGATCCAAGCCCTCTTTGCATGTGATGAGGAATCCGAACCAGCTTGGATTAGAATTTACACAAGGCTCCGGCAATATTACCTTGTCTTCGATAGATGCGAGCGCTAATCTTAATCTATCGAAGTTATGTCTACGACGTTTCACGAATGACGGGAATTTATTAAGCTGAGCACAACCTATTGCAGCCTGCATATCTGTAGCCTTAAGGTTATAACCGAAATGAGAATACACATATTTGTGATCATAACCTAAAGGAAGCTCTCCATACTTTCTATCAAATCTATGTCCGCAAAGATTATCTTTTCCAGAAGGACAAACGCAATCTCTACCCCAATCTCTGAAAGAGCGAATAATTTTATTAAGCAACGGGCTATCAGTATACACTGCTCCGCCTTCTCCCATGGTCATGTGGTGAGGGGGATAGAAACTTGATGTTCCAATGTCACCGATAGTACCTGTTAATTTTTCCTTTCCGTTGAGGGTATATACCGAACCAAGTGCGTCACAGTTATCCTCTATCAACCACAGGCTCTGTTTATCGCAGAATGCTTTTACCGCTCCTAGGTCAAACGGGTTACCAAGGGTATGAGCTATCATCACCGCTTTAGTTCTAGTAGATAATGCTTCTTCTAACATATTTACATCAATATTGTACTGAGGAATTGTTACATCTACAAACACTGGTATTGCTCCGTATTGAATCATCGGAGTTACTGTGGTAGGAAAACCTGCCGCTACAGTAATAACCTCATCGCCACGTTGAACTGCTCTATCACCAAGCAAAGGTGACGTCAAAGTCATAAAAGCTAAAAGGTTAGCCGATGATCCAGAGTTTACTAAGCTACAAAATCTAACTCCTAGATACTCTCCGAACTCTTTTTCAAATTTATCTGTGTATCTACCGGATGTCAGCCAGAACTCCAATGCACTGTCTACCAGGTTTGTCATTTCAGTTTGGTCATATACTCTTGATGCATAAGGAATTCTCTGGCCCTCTTTAAATTCTTTATTCTGATTGTGGTAGATATTGCAGTACTTTCCGACCATAGCCAATATCTTTTCTTTGGCTTGTTGTTCTGTCATATTCTCAAACACGAAGTATCCTCCTTATTTATTCAAAAACTCTTCAATCTGTTTATCCATAATCTCTGATACGCTTCCGTTATCAAAGTACACCTTTGTCCACTCAACGGTCTTTTCTATGGCTTCTCTAATATGCCATTTGGCTCTCCATGCGAACACACTCTTTAACTTTGAGCAGTCCAACTTTAAGAAGTTAGCTTCATGTGGGCCACCATCATAGTTGTTAACCCAAGTTAGTCCATCGCCCCATGCCTTGCAGAACAAATCCGTTAAATCACCGGTTGTCACGCAATCACACTCATCGGGTCCTACATTATAATATCCAGCATATTTGCCTTCTTCATACTGCTTCTGCACAATCATCAAATATACATAGAGTGGCTCCAATACATGTTGATATGGTCTGGTGGAATGAGGATTTCTAACAATAAGATCCGTCTTATTCTCTACAGCCCTCACACAGTCCGGAATGATTCTATCCTTAGCAAAATCACCGCCACCAATGACATTCCCCGCTCTTGCTGTTGATATGGCTATCTTACCGTCAGCGAAAAATGAGTTCTTATAACTATGGGTAACCAGCTCTGAGCATGACTTGCTGTTAGAGTAAGGGTCGTATCCATCTAGAGGCTCATTTTCTCTATAGCCCCATTCCCACTCATTATTATGATACACTTTATCTGTTGTAACATTCAGAACAGACTTAACGCAGTTGCTCTTACGGACACATTCCAGAATATTCACTGTACCCATGACGTTTGTTTCATAAGTATATCGAGGGTCTTTGTACGATTCTCTGACCAGAGGTTGTGCTGCCAAATGAATGACTATCTCTGGCTGTCCATAATTAAATGCTTTCTCCAAACTCTCAAAATCACGGATATCTCCTATGATAGAGTTCATTTCCTTTTCAATCCCACTAATCTCAAACAAGCTAGGATTAGTAGGTGGGTTAAGCGCATAGCCTGTTACCTCAGCACTAGCATTTATGAGTATTTTACAAAGCCAAGCCCCTTTAAATCCTGTGTGTCCCGTTACAAATATCTTTTTACCCTTAAAGAAATCCAACATATTATTCCCACACTTTCCATGGTGCTTGTCCCTTTGCCCATAAACTTTCTAATAACTCTCTGTCTCTCATTGTGTCCATACACTGCCAAAAACCATGATGACGAAACGCTTTAAGTTGTCCCTCAGAAGCAACCGTCTCCAACGGGTAACGTTCAAACACGCAACTATCGCCATCTATATAATCCATAATCTCCGGATTCAATATCATAAAACCGCCATTAATCCAACCTCCATCTTCTTTGGATTTCTCTTTAAAGCTATTTATACCTTCACTTGCGTCAATATCAAGCATTCCAAAACGTCCACCCGGTTGAATTCCCGTAATAGTAGCAATTTTCCCGTGTGAATTATGGAACTCTACGAGTTCATTGATATTCACGTCAGCAACTCCGTCACCATATGTAAGCATGAAGGGCTCATTCCCAATATAATCCTTGACTCTCTTTACACGCCCACCTGTCATGGTATTCAATCCGGTATCAATCAATGTGACCTTCCAAGGTTCCGTGTTGTTGTTGTGAACTATCATCTTATTTTCCGCTGTAAAGTCAAATGTAACATCCGACATATGAAGATAATAATCAGCAAAGAACTCCTTAATCACATATTGCTTGTAACCACAGCATACAATAAAATCGTTGTACCCAAAGGACGAGTAATACTTCATAATATGCCAAAGAATAGGCTTCTCTCCAATTTCAATCATTGGTTTTGGTATTAAATGGCTTTCTTCACTTATTCTTGTACCGAATCCTCCAGCCAAAATTACAACTTTCAATTTCCCATCTCTCCCTACTTTTAATTCATGTAAAAAATCTTTTTAACTCTAATATAGGAATCCTTATATCCTATTTTAAACATTTTCCAAGGATTGGTTTTAAATTCTTTCATAACAACATATGGCCATTTCCAGTTGTTATAACACAACTGCACCAAGCATTGGACTATCATTAAACCATAAATCCCTAATGTAGTATATTTCGCAATCAATAACGAAAAAACCGTAATAGTCGCGCCGGAAACCAAAGCCGCTCCGACATAAGGTACATTATTCGAAAACGCAATGAAGGTAGCATAAAGTGAATGATTTGCCTCTAAGAAAATATATAGCGCAATGAAAGAAACCATAATAAGAGGTAAATCAGTGTTTGACTTTATCAACGCAACCAACGGCAACCCTACAGTTATCAGGGCGACTATTCCAGCAAAATATAGTACCCAGTAAACCGTCATTGCGCTCGAAAGAACTTTATAAAGTTCTTCTCTCTTTCCACTAATTCGCAAGTCTATCATCATTGGAGTAACTGTGGTAAAAAATGTTTGAGAAACTCCAGCAATAACTGTTATAATTTGTAACGATAATCCGTATGATGCCGTTGCATCTAAACCAACAAATGCTGCAGAAATCATAGTTGTAGATTGTGTGATTGCAAAAGATGATAGAGAAACTAACCCCACTTTTTTTGCGTTATACCACACTACTTTTATAGTTCCAAATACCTCAACACCTGTTACAGACTTCTTATACTCACCTATAGTTATACCTATACCTTTATAACTGTAAAGCATGAGCTTGGAAGAAATTCGGAGAATGAAACCACTTGTCAAATAAGCTGCAGCCAAAGCAATGAGGCCAAGTCCGGAATATAATCCTAGAACAGATAAAACAATCTGTGTAATTTTTGATAAAATAACCGCTTTTTGAGCTTGCTGTATTGCACCAACTCCTTTTAAAGCACTTGTCCAATAGTTATAGTAAATATTAAAAAACACAGCGATATTATATATGTACCAAGCATAAATATAGTTGTTTCCCGGTATATCTCTAGCAATATATTCAATATATCGCGTACCTCCTATCAATAAAACAACTAAAGCTGTTATTGCCACAGTAATGCTAATATATTTGCAAGATTTTAGCACTGTTACGAATAGTTTGAGATTAGTGCCTTTATTGCTATTTATTAGCTCATTATAGCCTTGTGCTTTTATCGACTCTAGACCGCACCACGCATAAGTGATATTTCTTATTAATGTTTGCGAAAATCCAAAATCTAAAAGGGTTACTAATGAACCTACACTTAGGAAGGTATACCACAGCCCCAATTCTGCACTAGAAATAAACCTTAGCGTAAAGAGTATAATTATTAAATTCGTACCCAAATTAAGAATATATCCCGCATAACTCCAAATAACATCTTTTTTCGTTATTATTATTGCCATTCAATTCCCTTTCGGACATGCATTCGTCTCATTATTCTTAGATCGGAAAAAAAAGTAATAATTTGCTTTTTAGATTTTATATTAAATGTAATGTTCAGAGAGTATATCCAGTTAAATTATTATATAAATCAATTATCTTATTTCCATACTCCGCCCATGTTCTCTTTATGACATATTTATATCCTCTTTCACCCATTAGAATTGTCTCTTCAATATTTTCATACATATGAATTAAATTGTATACAATTGAGTCAGAATCTCTAATCGGTACAATAAATCCAAATTCATTTTTTATAATTGGTGCACCGACATTTTCAGTTATTATTACAGCAGTTTTGCATGCTAAACTCTCATATACAACCATCCCAAAAGAATCTACTAATGATGGTAAAACCATTACATGAGCCTCGCTATAATAATTTTTCAAATTATTTCTACTTACTTTCCCAATTATATTTAACCATTTTTTTGCTTTATACTTATTTAATTCTTTTTTAATTATTAAATCAGTAATTGGGCCAATGATATTGAGTTTAAAGTCAAATCCTAAATTTTCCATTTTATCACAAGCCTCTAACAAATATTGGACACCTTTTAGTATAGTAACTCTTCCTACATACAAAATTGTAAATTGTTTATTTTTAGATTTTGATTGAGAAAAACTTGAAACATCAGCTCCAAGTGGTATACTAATAATTTTATTTTCATCGATTCCATTCTGTATAAATGATTTAACACAAATATTTGTCAAGGTTAAAATATAATCTGCTTGTTGGAACTCTAATTCTGATTTTTCGACATAATCGTCAAATAAAGACTTTTTAGAAGAACCATATCTTTTATATTCTTCATTACATACTTCCGCATAATACCTAGGGTGTATTCCACATTCAACGATTTTTATAGCACCATTATTCAGCGTCTTAAGCTTTTCAAATGATTTTAAAGCATATCCGTTAAAAGAATGAAAAATATCGCACTTATCAATATGTTTACTTGCGATCCAATCGAAAGACTGATGAGATAAGTAATTTAAATAGTTATGGAAATTCGGAAAAATTCTTGATAAAACTTTAAAAATCACTATATAATTATATAAACAAACTACATCTCCATTTGATGCATAAGCAATTAATGAAGATACTTTTTGCTTAGGAATTCCAGTAATATATTTACCTGAAATGCCATTCTTAAATATTTCGTTTACTTGAAAAGGTGTGTGATATTGAGCTCCATTGGAAATAATTATTCTCCTCATCATCATATTCTCCTTTGCAATTTAATTGAATATTTCGGTGTGGTAGAGCCACCAAATATGCTCAGAACGAGCCACTCTGTCGCTGGTGAACCACTGCAGAATAATACGGTTCTATGGATCCTAGCATGTCACTTCGTCGACCTAAGAGTGAGACTTTATATAGGGGCGGAGGATGCTACCCTATATCAAGGGATGGGGCTCCTGGCGCGCCTCATACCTCGACCCATAGAAGCATCCGACGTAGGGTCCCATGTCAAGTCTACCCCAGAGTGGTTCGCCCTGCGTGAAGGTGGCTCAGGTTTTGCGGGCGCTGTCTTAACTCAATCCGTGGCTCTCTCAAAGCATATTATTCAATTAAATAAATGTCATAAGTAAGATTAATTAACTTAAAATGCCAAAAAACTAGTTATGACTTCTTAATCATAATAGGTAAAATTCTTGTAAATAGTTGAAAGGCAATATATGGTATTAAAATAATATTTACATGATCAATATTACCTTCAATTATCATGATTATAAAAATATTTAGAATTAGATAAGAATAAATATATTTGTCTTTAATTATTCTGTAGTTTGAATGATTTGTGCTTATTTCACTTAATCTAATTTCAATTGAAGATAATGTCCATGCAAAAACTATTGAAAATAACCCTATTCCAACTAGACCATAATATAATAAAGCAGCACTAAAAAGTGGTAGTGCATTAGCGGTTATACCTTCTGTTGGAAAAAACAGTATACTTTTTGTATAAAAAGTTGTTACTCTTATATCTCCCATATTAAGTATGTTAAATACGTAGTTTTTTAAACCTAATAATTCACCACCACTTTTATAGTAATTTATCGCTGCAATTGCATCCGTAATTCCAGTAAATCTTCTTGTTAGAAACGCTAGCATATCTAAATCATTGTGCATTCTTAATGTATTACCAAGGTTTATAGAAGCCAATCCTATTAAAATGAAAATTACAATTATTATTTTATTTGACTTTTTCTTATAAAATTGCTGATTATCATCTAAAAATAAATTAAATAAAATTAGATGAACAGCATTCAATATGAAAGTACTTCTTGCACCTAGTAGTACGCTAGGTAATGCAGATAGGATTACAATAAACAATAAATTAATATAGTATTTATTACTTTTACCATATTTTTTATAAAAGAATAACACTACTATAAATTTGATGTAAATGGACATAGATAGTACTAAATATACAATAATTCCACTATGCGCAATCTTTGGAGATTTTCCTGGAACCAGAATCTGAAAATAATTTCTAACAAAGTATTCGATGACGAAATAACCTATCAACAAAATATATGGGTTAATTTTTGTTATATAAATTTTTGTTTTCTTAATTAAATTTGATCTATCAATTTTTTTTTGATTTAATTTATTATTTATCTTATAAATATGAATTCGTAATGTAATAGTAGATATTGAAATAATATAGAAAAGTAACAAATACTTAAAATAAATATATCTTAATTCAATATTCGTTATCAATGTTATTGGGATATTAAACCCTAAAAATCCCTCGGGTCTTACACTTGATTGTAGATATTGAAATACTCCTAAAACAAGAAAATATGCAGTATACAAATATGATACTAATAAGAATCTTGCACTTGAATAAAATATTATAATCGCACTAATACTAATAGCAAAAAATGAAATTAAAACATCTGATTTATATTCAATATTTATGCTTCTATAAAAAATAAAGTGGAACATAACAACAAAAAGCAATATTATATACTTTTGCATTCTAGATTTAATTTTAATCATCCTCTATAATTCTTAGCAACTTCATATTGCACTTACTCCATAAATATTCTTTTAAGACTAATCTTCTTGCATTATCTCCGATTTCTTCTATATTGATTTCCTTATACTTAATCTTAAGAAACAGTTCAATATAATCTTCAACTGTATTCGCTGCAAGATAATGGGTTCTATTTTCGGCATTAGGAAATGCATCAAAATTATATTCTAATCCAATTACACATTTCCTTAGAGCCCAAGCCTCTAAAATTTTATTTAATATTCCACATTTTTTCTTTACTGTAGAAAGTACTACATCAACGCTCTGGTAAAACTCTTTAACACTATCCACTTCACCAATATATTCTACAAATGAAAAACTCCTCAAATATGAAATTTGTTTAATACTCGCACCCCTCCCAGCTATAATAATCTTAATATCTGGGATCATAACTATTATTTTAGGCATATAGCCTTCTAAAAACCATTTCAAATTTTCTTCTGTAACAGCAGGAGTAAATGTAGTAAGAAAACCCACAGAAATAAACTTCTCATGCACTTTTAAATTACCACTTACTTTATCAGATGATAATTCAATATCCACCCCATTTGGAATTACATGAAGCTTGCATTTTATATAATTTTGATATTCTTTTTTAATAAAATCTCGATCAACTGGAGATACATAAATTACATCATCATAGAGTAATAATATCGATTTTTCTTTAAATCGATATATTATTCCCTTAAATATATATTTAATTTTATTCTTAATAGTCAACTTAATTCTATTTTCTTTATTAAATTCATTTACTGAAGATATATATAATGATAAACTATCCATTAAAAAGGCAATTTTTCTAATCTTACTTATATTTAAGATTTTACATATAAAATAACTAGGATTTAAAGTAAATGTTATAATTGCCCTAATTTCATTAATCTTTAATTTGTTTATTTTTTTAATCAGATTAATATAAGCAATAATATTAAAATTTAAAGGTATTTCTATTAATTTAATCTTATATAGATTTTCAATTGTATTGCAGTATTTATTAATGGGTATTTTTAGACCTCCAATTTGATTAAAGCCTTTAGGTAAAAAAATTATAACTGTATCCTTCATATTCTATCTCCATTTCAAATATTAAAACTATAGTTATATAGATTTAATAATATTCCTTAAACTTATAAATCTTGAAAGTATAAATCTCTGACCTTTATTTATATTTACTTGATTAACTTTAATTCCCCATTTATTTTCAAGAGAATTTATTTGATTACACTGTATAGTAATCACAAATTTATATAATATTTTAGAACTAATCTTGAAATATTGAAATAAGTATATTCTAAAATAATAGTCAATTTCTTGCCATTTTATTGCAGTCGTAACATTTAAACTCTCATTATGTTCAATTCTATAATTTGACAATTGTTCGTATATATACAAGCCGCCAAATTCTCTAATATAATTCGCATGCAGTATATAGTCACTAGATGGATAATAATCTTTATTATATCCCCCTAGTTCAATTAATTTATCTGTTTTAAATAATATTCCTAATGAGCCAGGACTCCAGTTATAAAAGAAAAAGTCCATTAAATTCAATTTTCTAATCTTTTTAAAAAGGAATTTTTTTATCTTTTCTTTAATTAATAATAATTTGTCTGAATCTTTACTATTTGATTTATTTTTTCTTAAATCTATATTTTTAGCTTGAGTGTATATTGCACAATTGTCGATCAAAAACTTTGACGAAATTGATAAAAAATTTTCTTCAAGCCAATCATCATCATTTAGAATTGTTATATATTCGCCTCTTGCCAATTGTATACATCTATTCCAATTTCCAAACATACCAATATTTTCTTCATTAATGTAATATAGTATTCTTGGATTATTATATTGTTTTATTAATTGAATATTTATGGATTCATCAGTAAAATTTGCCTCATTATCAATAATAATTATTTCAAAATCGTTATAATTTATTTGATTTAAAACGGAATCTACTGCTTGTTTTAAACATTCCGGCCTTTTATAGGTTGGTATAGCTATTGTTATTTTAGGATGACTAATATGATTTAAATTACCATGAATAAGTATGGATTTTATTTTTTTATCCGTAATAAAATTATCTTTATATTTGAAAAATTCTTCATTTTGCATATTTAAAATTCATCCTTCTACTTATTAATATATTAGAAAATACATCCTGCTTTTAATTTCACCCAATTTGATGTGGCTGAGCCGATCTTTAACATGCGAAACTCTAGACACGTTTTTATTTGTCAAGGGTGGCTGTACCCGCTTTAGTATCCTTCGTGATTACGACGAGCCTTCAATCATGTTCCATTTTTCCCTTTACCCAAGTGAAAAATGATATCTTCTTTGTGCCGCTCCTTCGAAAAATACCATTTTCGGAGGACTTCAGCACTGGTGGTATTTTTTAATCGAATGACAACGGGTACTTATGGATACTTATATGGCATGATCAAACTGTTAATTATCCAGTACCCTCTATCGAAAAATATAACGCATCTTCATCCTTAACAATCAAGTCCTCAATATGGCTATTGTCTGATTTACGACTACCTGCAATGTTTGCACTAATGCAGCGTTAGCGATCATTAGTGAACGAATAATCCGAGGACATTTTTTTTTCAGCCCATTGTACGGTATTACCAATAATTATTGCAGGATTACCTAAAACCATTGAATTAGTTGGGATTTTACCTCTTACAACTGATCCTGCCCCAACTATTACATTGTCCCCTAAATTACATCCTGGCATGAGAATTGATCTTGTTCCAATAAAGCAGTTCTGACCAACATAAATATCTTTTACTAAAAAAATTTCTTTTTGAAGTTTACGGCCTGTCGCCTCGACTGCTCTTGATAATGAATAATCATGTGTTAGAAACCGAACATCACTTGAAATAACTGTTCTATCTCCAATATGTATTTTTGAATAATCTTTCCCATCAAAAGATGTCGTTGTCCCAATATATATTGGATTTCCTTTAATGTCCATTCCTTGCTTTATTAAATATTTAATGTATAAATTCATGTAAAGAGCATGATTAAAACTTCCAATCAATTTGATAACTTTGCATATTAACCATCTAGGTATTTTTTTGAAATTATTCACATTATTTTTAATCATACCGCAACCGCCTTAACAACTATTTAATATTTTAATTAATTTATTAATATAATGAACTTCAAGATGATTTTCCATGACAGCTTTTCGGTTGTTTCTTCCCATTTCAACAATCCTCTCGGGATGATTTACAAGTTCAATAATTGAGTCAGAAATATTGTGTATATCTTGCGCTTTAACAAATACACCATTCATCTCTTCTGCGATTACATCAGGTATTCCCCCGTGCCGTGTTGTTATAATAGCCATTCCAGCAGACATGGCTTCTAATACTGAAATAGGTTGTCCCTCCTGCGGATAGTATGTTGGTAAAATAAAAATATCCCCATCCATTAACAATCTTTTCTTATTTTCGCCACTAATAACACCTAAGTGTTCTACATAAGCATATAGGTTATTATCTTTAACATATTCGAAGAATTCTTCCTCTTGATATTGGTTGACGAAATCTCCCGCAAAAACAACCTTGCATTTTATTTTCCTTTCGAATAGTATTTTAGCTGAATATAATACATCAAGATATCCTTTAGTTTTAATCATATTGGATAAATATACAATTTTCAAAGAGTTCTTACTCATGATGCTTTCTAACTTATTTTCAATAATATTGTCTAATAATATAAAATCATTATCAACACAATTTTCTACAACTCTTATTCTATTATCATCTATGATCCCATTAAACATCGACCTTAAACTTTGGCTTAATACTATCATGATATCGGCTTTAGAATAATATTTTTTTAACAATCTCTTAATGAGTGGACTAGACTTTTTATAAAAATTCAGGAACCCTCCACCGTGCAAATGCAAGACAATTTTTGCATTATCTCTTTTCTTATATATTTGATGTAGTAACGCAATGTCTCTTAGACCCCCAAATGTTGACTGAGCTATAGTCAGATAGTACGTATCAATCACATCTCTTTGCTGAATGAGCTTTAGATTTTTTAATGCCCCAATAACCATCTTAACTTTTTGAAATGTGAATTTCCCGCTCATACCCACTCGTGATCCAGATAAATTGACTGTTCGAATATTTAATATCTCGTTGCATTGCTCTGACCTTAAAATCGTATCCAGAGCTTTTGTATTTCCATTTATAGGTGGCGGCAAAGGACCAATTATGCAAACATTCTTCTTCAGATCCCTTCCACCTCTCTTTTTACCACATTCAATTTATCTCATCCCCTCTATCAGCATCCTATGATTAACAAAAGCATCCTCAATCACCGTATTCTTAGCCTCACCCTTCAGCACCTTATAGATCAACTCATACTCATTCCTTATACCCTTATCCTGCCTCAACTTCATAGTCGTCCTCTTAATGCTACCATACTGATTCATCTTAATATAATTATCCATCTCGCAAACTACACCATTTGAAAAAACCCTAAGCTGCTCTTTCGGATATTTCTTTGAACCCATCGAAGTATAAATAACATTGCCCACTGCACCCGACTTAAAGCGAAGGGTAATCAAACAGTTATCCTTCTTCGGATAAGCGTCATTCTGCGCAAATGTTACGTTGAGAGAAAGAAGCTCACTACCATCTAAGTATTGTATCACATCCACAAAGTGACATGCCTCGCCGATTATTCTACCGCCACCATTTTTTTCGTCCTGCGTCCAATGGTCTTCAGGAATATACCCAGCATTTCCAATATAGTCGTATACAGCAGGAATCTTATCCGTTGACAAGTTCTTCTTAATCTGCTGTACAAGCGGCGCATGGCGACGATTCATACCACAGAAGAGTTCTCCTTTAGATTCTCTGTAGGCTACCTCGATCTTATCAAGTTCTTCAATCGTTAAACATAATGGCTTTTCGCAGTATACACTCTTACCTGCCTCTAATGCTTTAACCACAAAGTTAGCATGGCTATTATGTTGAGTGGAAATAACGATTAAATTAATATCCTTATCCTCAAGCAGTTTTGTATAATCATTGGTAACATAATCAAATGGGAACACATCTTTCGCTTGCGCCGCGCCAATACCTCCGGTTGTAGCCAAAGCTTTAAACTGGTATAATCCCGTATCTTTCATAATAGGAAGCAGGGTGTTCTTGGCAAAATTACCTGCACCAATTAATCCGACGGATACTTGCTTTTTGTCCACTGTAGTCTTAGCTTTGTTGTTATAGATAACATTCGCCCACTTGGTTTCATTGGCAGGATACTTTAATAAAATGCCAATATATTTCTCGTTATTCTTGTTAGTAGTAATCATTTCATAGGCTATATCTGCTTTTTCGAAGTCGATCTCGTGGGTAATCAAATCTGCAAAATCAGAACGTTTTTCTGTTATGAGACGAATGAATTCTTCTATGTTTCTCCCTTCAGTAAAGCGCACATGACCTATTGGGTAATCGATACCTTTTTCTTCGTAATTCGCGTCATAACGTCCAGGACCATAGGAACGGGCGATTGTAAATGTCAACTCTTTTTCATAGTAAGGACGGCGGTCAATGTCCATTTTCGTAACACCTATCATACAGATGATCCCACGGTCACGAGCTATAGCAGCAGCCAAATCCATAGGATCATTACTATTTGCTGCAGCTGTTATGATAACCTTATCAACACCTCTACCTTTAGTAAGAGATTTGGTGATGTCCGCAGCGTTCTCATCATTTGAGGAAACAAAAGCCTTGAGCCTAGTTCCTGGTAGTGATTTATCTTTAATGTCGTAGCCAATTACGTCGCAACCATAAGCACTTAAGATACGGGCTGTTACATGACCTAAAAGTCCCAGACCGATTACCGCTACAGTTTCACCGGAAACTACCTGGGCTTGATGGATCCCCTGCAAAGCAATTCCACCCAAAGCACACAATGAGCCTTGGCGATAGTCTGTTAGTTCATTTGGGATTCTTGCAATTAGATTTTTATTTACACGGTTTACTTCGCTATGGTATGCCTGTCCAGCTATAGCAACCATGTCACCTTTATCAACTTCAGTTACTCCTCGACCACATTCAACAACCTTACCTACTGCTGAGTAACCCATAGGCATTGGCTCATTTAAACGAGTAAAAGCACTCTCGATAGTGGTTACAACACCATCTGTAGACATTTTTTCCAAGACTTTTTTGACCTGATCCGGTCTTTCCAGGGCTTTTTGAATTAGATTCTTCCCGCCGAATGAGGTAAGTCCTCTCTCTGTTCCGGCACTAACAACTGAATAGAGTGTTTCAACCAGTACGTAATTATCCTTTACAGTCGGTAATGGCGTGTCAATTAATTTCACCGAGCCGTCGTTAATCATTAGAAATAATTGCTTCATGTAGTACCATCCTCGTTCTTGCGATTTATTCTCAATACCAGTCTGAATGGATTGCTCTGTACTTCTTAAATTTTATAAGCGTCATCAATACCGCAGATATTCTTAGTGTCCAGTACCACTTTGCCTTTTAGCTTGTCCATCTGTTCTTTAATTTCATTATGAGCTACCATAATCACAACCAAATCAACATCAGCCAAAAACTTATCTAAATCATAGTACTGGTTCTCAACTAATTCTCTCTTAACGAATGGATCATAAACCTTCAGCCCTGGAGCAAGATGTCTTTCCATGCTATCTATTAACTGTAATGTCGGACTTTCTCTTACATCTTCAACATCTTCTTTATAAGTCAAGCCATAAAGACCTACTCTTGTTAAGTCAGTCATTCCCTTTTCTTTCATTATGTCGTGAACTCTTTCCAGCACGAATTCCGGCATAGAATCATTGATTTTCCTTGCTGCTAAGATGATATTAGCAAGTCCCGGATAATCTCCAACTAAAAACCATGGGTCAACAGAGATACAATGGCCACCAACACCCGGTCCCGGCTGAAGGATGTTTACCCGAGGGTGCATATTTGCAATCCTGATTATTTCATATACATCCATATCATCTAAACGGCAGATTTTTGTCAACTCATTAGCAAATGCTATATTGATATCTCTAAATGTATTTTCAACAACCTTAGTCATCTCAGCCGTTCTGATATCAGTTACCGCGATATCACCTTGACAGAATGAACCGTAGAGTGCTTTAATCTTCTCCCCCACTGCCTTATCATCAGCTCCGATGGTACGCGAGTTGTTTTTCAACTCATAAACCATATCTCCCGGTATAATTCTTTCAGGAGCATGGACTAAATTGATGTCTTGTCCGATTGTAAAGCCACGCTCTTCGACAACCGGGCGTACGAACTTATCGATTGTTCCAGGAGATATAGTAGATTCTATTACTACAGTTGCTCCTTTGGGGCACACTTCCATTATACTTTTAACTGAAGCAAATACATAGCTTGGGTCAATCTTCTTACTGAATTTATCATAAGGAGTGGGTACTGCTATGATATACACATCAGCTTCTATATATTCAGTTGAAAACTCAATTCCTTTTTCTAAAGCTTCATTAAAAAGGCTGTCGAGGCCTTCTTCTTCAAAGGTAGTTTTGCCTGACTTTAATGTAGCTACTAACTCCTTATCATAATCTGTTCCTACTACATCCACTCCATGGGATGCGAACATTAGAGCTGTTGGCAAGCCAATATAGCCAAGCCCGATTACATTAATCATGGGAATACCTACTTTCTAAAGACTTTGATAATTACCAATTAATTTCTAGTTTTATTCCCTCTTCAAAGCTTAATGGCCTGTATCCAAAATCCTTAGTAGCTTCTTCATGAGAAAAGTCTTTGTTTTCATTAAGTCTAAGTACTTGTTCTGCCTTCAATTTCGGTTTCTTTGACACTTTCTCATACATATTCAACAGTTCATAGCTTAGTTTCATAGGAATGTGAATTCTAATTACGTTCTTCCCTAGAGCTCTGCCTGTTGTATTAACAATTTCATTATAGGTAAGAGGTTTTGCTCCAGAAATATTATAGGCCTTCTTAATACTGACAGACGTTTCATAAGAGCTTACTATCGCTGTTGCTAAGTCTTTTACAAACACAGGTTGCTGCAAATATGTTCCGTCACCTAGTATGGGTAAAACTCTTAATCTCTTTAGATATTTTACAAGTCTCCACATGTTGCGGTCTTTAGGAGTTCCATAGATCATTGTTGGTCTGATTATCGTATAATCCAAGCCGCTTTCTTTAATAAGTCTTTCTGCTTCAAGTCTAATGCCTTTACTATCAGGATTAAGCTTTGTAAATACTCCTGTAGTGCTTACAAAAATAGCACGTTTTACATTCATCTCTTTACATGCATTAATAATATTCGGTGCATGTCCAAACCCAAGAGAAGCAATGTTAATAAGGACTTCCTTTCCACTTAATGCCTTACAAATCGATTGATAATCATCCAGTTCCCCGTAAACATACTTAACATTCAAATTATTGAAGGTATTAAGATTGCTCGTTTTTCTAACAAAGCAAGTGACATCATGACCTCTATTTATCAATTCGTTTAGAACAAACTCTCCTAAAAACCCTGTTGCTCCAGTTAATAAAATCATACGAATCTCCCTCTAAGCGTCACGTATTATTTCTAGATATCTCTCCGCTAGCGTCTTTCTAGAATAATGCTTTTCAACATAAGCTGGGCCACATAGTTTCATCTCATTATATAAAGTCTTATCCCGCTTTAAATCAAGAATTGCTTGTCTGATTTCTATAGGATTGTCTGGTTTAACGACAGTAGCAGCTTTCGATTCTTTCAAAATATCAGCTGTCTCTCCCTCTACACTAGCTATTATGGGAACACCACATGCCATTATTTCAAACATTTTTGACGGTATGAAGGTTTTAAATAGCTCAATATTCTTAAGTGGGATTAAGCAGATATCGGATGCATTGTAGAATTCAGGAATCATCTCTTTAGGTTGCGCATTAATAAACTGCACATTAGTTATTTTCTTTTCATTGACAATTTTCTTTAATTGACCTTTTTCTGCGCCTTCCCCAATAAATAAGAATTCGATATCTTTCACTTCTTCTAAACTCTTAGCAACTTCCAATATCGTTTTTAAGTTTTGCGAGATACCATGAGCACCAACATAAGATATAACAAACTTGTCTTCTATATTATATTTATTTTGGAGGGCTATATTTTTCTCTCTCGGATAAAACAAGTCCAGATTAACGCCATTAGTTATCACATAAACCTTTTCTTTGTCGATCCCTCTTTCAACAACGTTATCCTTAAACGACTTAGTGACCATGATTAAAATCTTACTTTTTCTATAGAAGAACAGCTCCATCTTTTCTAATACATTTGTTATAGTTCCTTTTTTCATAACACCCAGTTCAATCATTGCTGCTGGCCATAGATCACGGATTTCTAGAACAAAGGTTGCTTTTTTCCTTAAGCTGTACCAATATCCAGACATAATAGAAAAGAATGTAGGGGAACTCGTTATAATTACGTCAGGTTTTTTAATTTTTTTCATGGAGATTAAAACGGATGAAAGCATAAAAGAAATATGCCCCAGTGTCTTCTTAACAAATCCTTTATTAGGTGTCGCATAAACATAGTTCCGATGTACGTGGATACCATCCATCACCTCATGCTTGTACCACATACCCTTATATTCATTAGGGATAATGCCTGTGGGATGATTTGGAAAGCAAGTCACAACATGTACTTCGTTACCAAGTTCAACCCAGTGTTTAGACATTTCATATATTCGAGCTGAAGGTGCTCCAATTTCCGGAGGAAAGTAATGGCATATTACTACTATCTTCACAGCATATCTCCCAGCTCTTCAAGATTAATTATTAGCTCTTGATTACTGATTATTTTAATTTCATGTTCAGACTCAATAATTTCGATATTATTATTGCTCAAATCTATTAAGTACCCAAAAAAATTTGAGGTGTTTTTCCTTTTAAGAATTAGGTGGCGATTCTCTTCTTTTACGTTGAATCTTTCCGAATACCATCCTTTTTCAATGTCAACATTCTTTGTTCCTATTGCTGTTATTTGTATAGGTTTATTTCCTACCAAAACTCCGATTGCCTTTTTTTGGACATCTATCTTTGCACCAGGAACAAAGTGAACATAGCTCATGATATTACCGTTCAACTCGGATCTTATCTTGTCCAAGACTAGGATTTTATCATCATCAATGATTCCAATATATCTTTTATGATCTACTCCATGATAAGAAGTATAGGCTCCCGAATAGAACTTAATATTGTTATGAATGAATTCTTTTCTTTTTGTCCTTGTTATTCTTTTAGCAATCCTAAAACTTCCCCAATACTGGGATTGATCTTGGTTTGATACTGCAATGGTATTATGGGCCATGGTACTTCTAAAGTAATTCCTCCACTTTCCACTTTCATATTTATATGTGCCAGAATTGACAAGCACTGGTGAATTTTCTATAGAAAGTTCGAAGCTTAAAGCATCACAATGGCCATGAGCAGGTAGAAAAGATGGACAGATGTCTCCATTGTCCAATATCAATTTAAAGGCTGCATTCTTGACAACATAAAATCCGCTATGCTCATAACTCTCTTTGAATTTTGGTGTTAATCCAAAATATATTTCACAGACTTTCAGAAGACACTTATAATTTTTACTAATGCCATCTGCACTATCGTTAAATGCAGGTGTTTTTCCAAAGCCTTCTTCAAAGCTATATGTTGTATCAATCATCTTTTGGATAAATGCGATTAATTGATTATAAATAAGTTCGTGTTTTAACCAGACTGTGATCTTTATCAAGTCTTCTAGAACTATTTTGTGATACATCGGGCTTAACTCGAAGTGCATCCCATCCTCTAAAATCTGTTCGTCCAGCTGTATTAACAGTTCTTTAATGAACTTGTTTTTTACCTTTGCTTCTTCAAAGAAAATGCTCCCAATGATTAATGCTTTTATATTCTCAAAATAATGGTTTCCTAGAACATCTTTTTCAAGGTTGTTCTGCAAATACTGGTATTGCAGATACATTGATTTCTTTAACATGCTGTTGAAATTATCATCTGAAATGACTTTGTTTTTAAATATTTGGTAGGTAGCTATCCATGTTGTAAGTCTTAAAGATATTGTGTACGGATGCCACCCATCTCCATCAGGAAAAGGGTTGTTCTCTATCCAATTTCTAATTAAAAATTTATATTTTTCATAGTAACAGTCTAATTCATCTTCCTTGGAATACTCAAAAGCCAATTTGAACAAGTACTCAAAATAGTGTAAGTTATATCTCCATAAATGTTGTAACTCTTTGTTATTCCAAGCTTTTGATAACTCTACTTTGTTTTTTATATTGATGAATTTAAACTCGTCATTAAGCAGTTCTTTGGTATTAAATCTATCTAGGTATTCCATATCAAAATCCAGTTCTGGAATAAAATATCCAAAATCCACTTTGACTTTCATGTTATTAGAAATATGCACTTTTAGTAATTTTCTTTTATACAGTTCTCTCTTTACTCTATTTGTCACTCTATAAAAAATCTGTGATGGCTTGAGATATTTTATTGTGTTTATATATAATATGATCTTCTTGTCCATCAAAAGCCCCTCATTACCCATTATTGTTTGCTGTCTTCACTTACTTCTCTGTAGCTCTTATACAAGCACTACTTAAATACGGTCAGTCCTCCCCCTTTGGCGATATCAAGGGACTGTACGAATTGCCCTTTCTTTACTAAATAAAACTCAAGCCTATAAAAAGACTTGAGAAAGCTTTCTAACACGGCTGGGTAATAAAGTGTTCACCCCTCCAACCACACACCCCCGCCCAACCCTCACCCCAACCTCCACAACCGCATAACTCTCCACCACGACCCCGCCAGCCAAAACCGCTCCCTGCGCAATGTGAGCAAAATCTCCAACCTTACAATCATGATCAATCACAGCAGCAGTATTCACTATCACATGCCGTCCTATCCTAGCGTCAGCATTAATAATAACCCCCGGCATCACAACGCTACCTCTCAGTATCTCCACCTTACTCCCTATAATAGCAGCCGGATGAACTAATCTCACATAATCCAATTCCAACCCCTCGTACTTCTCAACAATCGCTTTCCTCACCAAATTATTTCCAATAGCAATAACAAAACCAACACCATCCCTAACCCAAGTCGGCAATGTCTCAATCCTGCCAAGATACAATCCACGCTCTTCTCCTACCGGCTCCTTATCATCGAGGTATCCCAAAATCCTATACCCATTTAACCTAGCAATGTCCGTCACAACCTTACTGTGTCCGCCCATTCCTATAATAATAAGTTCAGCCAATACTCTTCACCGCCTTAACCTATTACCTCTTACATTGCACTTTCTCTCTTCTCAATGATATTTGGATTACGGGCCCCTTCTCGAACCCCATCGGCCTTAAGAACCTTTAAAACAGTAAAGAATAATATCTTAATATCAAGGGCTAAATTATGATGTTCTAAGTAATAAAAATCAAACTCAACTTTCTGACTTATTTCCAGACAGTCCCTTCCGTTTACCTGGGCCCATCCCGAAACACCGGGCCTTAACGTGTGCACCCCACATCTTGTTCTTAAATCTATCAAGTCATACTGATTAAATAAGGCTGGCCGTGGTCCAAAAAATGTCATATCCCCTTTAATAATATTAAACAATTGAGGCAGCTCATCTAAACTACTCTTTCTTAAGAACTTCCCAAAAGGCGTAATATAGCTCTGAGGATCGTTTAGTAAATGAGTCGCCACATTGGGAGCCTCAGTTCGCATGGTTCGAAACTTGTATAGAACAAACTCTTTGTTATTTCTTCCGATTCTTCTTTGGCTAAATAAGGCTGGACCTTTAGAATCAACTTTTATAGCTAAGCTGATTACAAGTAACAAAGGACTTATAATACAGAACAATATCAGGCCAAAAAGAATATCTGAGAATCTTTTCATATAATCCCCCCCAAACTTACCCCATCTATACGTATATGTTCTTAAAGACTTAGAATAATCCTCCCCTACCTAGCAGACACCCGCTCCATCCCCTTCTCCCCCGGAAGCTGCTGAAACCCCACCACAACCCTTCCCAACTCCTCAACAATCTCTTCTCTCGCCAAGTACGATCCCCTCTCGCGTATCATCTGCACCAATCCCTCAATCCCCGCTACATCCACCCCACTCGCCTTCGCCACAAAGATCCTATGGTGCTTTGTACTCGTCGTCCCCTCATCCGCCGTGAGCAATTCCTCGTACAACTTCTCTCCAGGCCTTATCCCCGTAAACTCAATCTTAATATCCACATCCACGTCAAACCCGGACAAGCGAACCAAATCCCTCGCCAAATCCACAATCCTAACCGGCTTCCCCATATCCAAAATAAAAACTTCCCCACCCCGAGCCATCGCCCCCGCCTGGATCACAAGCTGCGCTGCCTCCGGTATCGTCATAAAGTACCTCACCATCTCCGGATGAGTCACAGTCACCGGCCCCCCCTTGGCAATCTGTTTCTTGAAGGTCGGAATGACGCTCCCTCGACTCCCTAGGACATTGCCAAAACGAACAGCGACGTTACGCGTCTGGGAGCGGCGATCTAAACTTTGAATGATCATCTCGGCCACTCGTTTCGTGGCCCCCATAATACTCGTCGGATTAATGGCCTTATCCGTGGAAATCAGCACAAAGGTTTTGACCTGGGTCAAGTCCGAGATCTCGGCCACATTATAGGTTCCTAAGATATTGTTCTTCAAAGCTTCCTCAGGGTTGTGCTCCATCAGTGGAACATGTTTATGAGCAGCAGCATGAAAGACAACTCCGGGTTTGAACTTTCTGAACACTAATTCGACCTTTTCACGATCTTTCACATCCAAGATCTCGGTGACAAGATTAATTCCGGGACAGTCAGAGCGCACTTCTTGCTCGATATCAAAAATACTATTCTCACCACGCCCGACCAGGATCAGCTTTTCCGGGTTAAATCTACAGATTTGCCGACAGAGCTCTGAGCCAATCGATCCACCGGCTCCTGTGACTAAGACGGTTTCCCCGGCTAGATAGCCCGCGACTTGCTCGATATCAAGCTTCACCTGGTCCCTTCCCAATAAATCTTCAATCTGCACTTCACGGATTTTCAAGGCATCTACTTGTCCGCTCAAATAGTTATAAATACCCGGAATGATCTTAATGATAACCCCACTTTTTTCACAAAGCTCGGTGATATCCCGAATAACATTCCCCGGTGCCGAAGGCATCGCGATAATGACTTCTTCCGCCTTGTGTGATCTTATAACTCCCGGGATATCCTTCCTGGTTCCCAAGACGGGAATCCCCATCAATTTGAGCTTTTGCTTTTGTGCAGCGTCATCAATAATCCCTACGGGATAACCTTCTCGATAATTGCTGTTTTTCAGTTCTCGGACCGCTAAGGCCCCGGCATCTCCTGCCCCGATAATCAGGACTCGCTTCGGTATTCCCGGAATGCGAAGGTTAAAAACCCCGTCTTGCAAGATCCGCCCTAGGAAACGAGAGCCCCCGATTAAAAACGTGGAGGTCAACCATAAGAGTACGGCTACCGTATTCGGATAGCGCATGGGGGCTAAGAAATAAATAACGAGTACGACACTACTCGTTCCGACCGTGACCGCATAGAGAATTGACGTGAGTTCACTGATACTGGCATACTGCCAAAGCCGATTATACAGACCGAATAAAGAAAAGACGAGTAGGTAGATGAGTGTGCCAGCCCAAGCGGTATGATAATAAGTCAGGAAATATTCCTGTGGAATGTCTCCTTCAAAGCGAAGATAAAAGCTGCCAAACGCAGCCAGGTTAATGAGTACAGAATCCACTAACATTAAGCCTAACGATTTTCGGTTTAAGATCATGGATGGGACCTTCCTTTATTTACTATATTTAACCTCCCTGTCCTTCGAGACCCTCCTCGATATAAAATACAAAGATTTTTAACCCTTTGAGGTTAAAAATCCCGACTCTGCTCCTATTCCTATAGGTCCACAGTCCTAGGACAAATGTACTTATACTTATAAGTATTTTCGTGAATGATGACTCAAAGTCCTCCTCAAGAAGTATCCATATTTCTTACAGGATCACGTAATTTAATGATTATTCGTTAAAATACAAGTTGTTTCGCACACTAATCCTCTTCTTTCCCCC
The DNA here is from genome assembly GCA_003512645.1 of Desulfosporosinus sp. GTDB lineage: Bacteria > Bacillota > Desulfitobacteriia > Desulfitobacteriales > Desulfitobacteriaceae > Desulfosporosinus. Next base: position 29,836 of record DOPS01000109.1, on the reverse strand, counting down.
TCAATCGTTTATAAAACCTCCAAAATCTATTCATTCTCTTCTTTTTAATAGGCCCATTGAGGATATACTCCCTTTCACCCGGCAGAGGCTTCCCGGCGATGATGGTTTGAGGATTGATCAGCGTCACTTCTCGGAACCGTTCCTCACCAACGACTTCCTCGACACTTTGAAGTGCCTCCAGATAGGTGGAATCCTTTTGAGATGTACGATGAGCATCGGATCCGACAAAGTGGATCAGATTACTCCGGAGCATGATTTCAGCAAGTTCCTGAGACTGGGGGCCATATCTGCCACTCAAACTTCTGAAGTTCAACTGAAAGAGAACTCCATTTTTTGCCCATTCAAGTAAACGTGCCGGCTGGTCGATCAACCCCTTGTTCCGTTCCGGATGGGCTAGAACCGGAGTAACCCCCAGGACCTGGAGCTCAAAAAAGACCTGCTCCGTATACTGGGGAATCTCCAGCATGGGCAACTCTACCAGGAGATACTTGCCGGTATTCCCCAGGGTCAGTAGTTTACCCTGGCGCACCCACTTGGCCAGATCGGGAAAGATATAGTTCTCCGCGCCCGGTAAGATTTCCACTGGGATCCCTGCTTCAGCTACTTGCTTAGATACCTGGTCTGTTGCAGCTAGGATCTCCTCTGGGCTCAAAGAGTCGTTCCCCTCCAGGACATGCGGGGTGGCAATCAGCGTCTTAAATCCTGCCTTATATAACTGACGGACCATCCCCAGTGTTTCTTCCATAGTATCTGACCCGTCGTCCAGCCCGGGCAGGATGTGGCTGTGGATATCGATCATCTAAACTCCCCTATACACTTTCTGATAATACCGTTTTTTTCCAAACTGTTATAGTACTAACATCTTCTATCACTATTATTCGTCATAAATTGACTTTTTCCTGCAACTCCTATCTATAATACACTCACATAATATTTTACAATTCTAAGGTAACAAGCCATCGAACTTATGTTACAATGATGTTACATAAAACAAAAAGAGGTAAATAAAAGTATGTCTAGTATCAAGGTTCTCATGGTTGATGATGACCCTAGCGTCTTAAGGCTCTTAGAGTCGGCCCTGGTCAATAACGGTTATCAGGCCTATAAGGCGAATTCCGGCGAGGAAGCTTTAAGTATGCTGGAATTCATGAGCATCAACCTCGTCATTTTAGATGTCATGCTGTCAGGTATCGATGGCCTGGAAACCCTCAAGAGAATACGAAACCATAGAATCTACGGGTCCATTCCCGTGCTCATGCTGACAAGTCGAGCCAGCGAAATTGATAATGTCATTGGCCTCGAATTAGGTGCCGATGATTATATTTCCAAACCGATCCGCTATCACGAGCTTATTTCACGAGTCAAGGCTGTTCTGCGTAGGACAGCCCAGAGTGAATCATCCTCTTTTACAAAGCTTTCCTTCGGAAGTCTGGAAATTGACCTGGACTCTCGTACTGTCACTTTAAAGGGCCAAGCACTACCTCTTTCTTTTAAAGAGTTTGAGTTGCTGAGTTTTTTGGCCAAAAAGCCTGGCAGAGTTTTCACTCGAAGCGAACTATTAGATGCCCTTTGGTCTGAAGAGGTTTTTTTGGAAACGCGGACAGTCGATGTCCATATCCGGAGAATTCGTAAGAAACTCGAGGAAATGGGGCAAAGTACCGGTCTTATTGAAACGGTTAGAAACGTAGGTTATCGCTTCCCAAATCCGCCTTAATGATTTGAAGTTCTCCTATTAATCGTCCCATTAAATCCGTCAGTTCCAAGTAATGCTGCTTAGCCTCTGGCCAAGCTCTCTTCTGAGCCTCTCGTTCCAGCTCCCCGGCGAGCCTAAAAACCTCCATAGCATATAGACAGGATAAAGCGCTGACCAGTCGATGGGCGCTTTTTTCTAGTTTATCAGGGTCGCAGGCCTCCAGATCTGTCCTGATGTCGTCCATCCACGTCTCGTGATTTCTTAAAAAGTCCTCAATATTGAAAAGCATCACGTCTCGGCCAAATAATTCAGCTTCTTGGCGGAGCACTTTCATATCAACCAGCCGGTCACCTTTTAGCGAAGCCTTCACTTCCCTGCTTGGCTCAAGGGTCTCCCTTTCAGGTGTCTCTTGCATAAATTCTAGGGAACGACGAATTTGCTGCAGGATGCTGATTAATTTTTTCTCTTGAATCGGTTTGTCCAGGTAGTAATCCATCCCTTGTTCGAGAAGCTTTTCTCGATCTCCGAGAATGGCTGAAGCGGTCAAGGCTATAATAGGGATATGCTTTCCCGTACTAGCTTCCAGGGCTCGAATGACCCGGGTTGTCTCTAAGCCATCCATGATGGGCATATTCTTATCGAGCAAAATACAGTCGTACTCCTGTAATTTCAGGGCTTGAACCAGTTCATAGCCGTTGTTGACGAGGGTGACGTCACAATTATGATAGGCCAAGATGTGCTTGATATACATCTGATTCGCTAGATTGTCTTCGGCTGCGATGACTTTCAAGCACTGCAAATCGTCTTGCTCATGATCATCAAAGTCGAAGCGCTCCTCGGTCACGGCGATCTCCTGCTGAGTTGCCCTCCTCAGAGGTAAGAGACAGCGAAAGGTACTGCCCTGCTCTTCTTTACTTTCCACTTCGATGTGCCCCTGCATTAGCTCGACCAGTCGCTTGACAATGGTTAGCCCCAGTCCGGTACCCCCATATTTTTTGCTGATGCTGTTATCCACCTGGGAGAAGCTTGCGAAGATGCTCTGCAGCTTGGCTTGGGGTATGCCGATTCCCGTATCTTTAATGATCCATTGAACGTCTACCCTCATCTCATCCTCTGCCTGAACACTCGCGCTAAATTCTACCTGGCCATGATGGGTAAACTTAAGGGCATTGTTGAGGAGATTGTTTAAAATCTGGCTGATTCTTAGAGGGTCTCCCATCAGGTATTTCGGGAGATCTGGGCTAATCGTCGAAATCAAGTCCAGGCCCTTGTCCCTCGCTTGGGTCTCATAGTTGGCCACGATTGGCGCCAGGAGGCCTCTGAGGTTGAACGCTCTCTCCTCAATTACCCAGCGATTGGACTCCATTCTGGAGATGTCCAGAATATCATTGATGATCCTCAGGAGGGATTCTGCGGAGGATTGAATCAGGCCCACATAATCTCCATTGTACTGACGATCTTTTTTCAGGAGGCTGGTCAGGCCCATGATTCCTTGGAGAGGGGTTCTGATTTCATGGCTGACATTAGCGACAAAGCGGGTTTTGTTCTGATTGGCTTCCTCCAGCTTAAGATTACTCTCACTGAGGGCCAGGTTTTTTTCCCTGAGCTTTTTGGTATGCTCTTCGATAGTCCGTTCCAAATTTTTATACTGTTTGGCGTTTTCTAAAGCTACCGCAATCTGGGAGGATAATAACTGTAAGACGTGTAAACGCTCCCTGGTAAAGATACCTGGTGCCAGCTTATTCTCCAGATAAAAGAGGCCGATCACTTTTCCTTTAATGATGACCGGCAGACAAAGAACAGATGCCTCATGCTGGTCACCGTCTAGGGTCATGGTTTCTCCCGTTCTGACCACATAATTGATTAACTTAATCGGTAAATCTGTGCTTTCTGGGTCCAGATCAAGGGACTGCAACAGTCTGATGGAGTTGTCCTCGGCATTTCCTTCCGCCTCAATGGTTAATTTATGGTCGTAATTCATGATGAATACCACGGTTCGGGCCCCGGAATTCTGGAGCATGATTTTGATGAGCAGCTTAAGGAGTTCCTCAAGAACTATTTCGCTGGAGATAGCTTGACTGATCTTAATAATTGTGGACAGATCCATGTCCGGTAGATCAGCTGGCAATGGTCGACGATGAGGTTCATTCTCTAACAACTTAGCATATCTCTTAGACAAGTCTTTAACTTTAGCCTGCGCTCCCCACAATTGATAGCAGGCCAGGGCTTGATGTAAATAGAATTTCGCAGTCTCGTCTCTCCCTATTGATCGATAGAAGCTGGCAGCAAGTTCATTGGCCAGCGCTTCCTCCTGGATAAATTGGTTGGTGCCCGCATACTTGATGGCCAAGTCATAAAACGACCCTGCGTTGAAGTGATCTCTATCCAGGCGTGCCTTTTCGGCTTTCAGGAGATACAACTTGTTGAGGATATTCTCGGGAGAGGACTGGGATAATCTTTTTAAAGTTCTGATACTCTGCTTGATTTTTATCCTGCTGCGACCCCTTTCATAGATAGTCAGACCTTCAAAGTTGGCCGCCAGCACTAACGTTCCATAAAAATGAACCAACGGCATACAGAACGTTCCCAGTACACCATCCAGGTAGTCTTCGACATACGGCAGGTTTTCCAGAGCCTTCTCGGGTTGATGGAAATAAAAATATTGAATCAGGCGGTGAAAGTAGATATTGAAGACAAGGGTCCGATCATTGGACTTCGTATAAACAGGAAGCAGGGTTCTCTCATCAAAATGGTCTCCTATTAAGACACAGGGATCCTTGGTTATCCCTGCAAAATTCAGAGAGGTTTGCCGATAGAGCTCGCACAGGCGGATGGAGGTTTCATGCCCTGTTTTTAACATGGCATTCCGATGCTCCTCCATTTCTTTTTCTATCGTGGTAAGCTCCCTACCGGAAAAATACGAATAGACAAAGTACTGCATGATGGAATGTCCAGCAGACAGCAAGTCTCCCGAGGCAAACCCGCTTAGGTAAGTCTCGGGGAAATCCGTTAACGTCTTTCTTAAAGGGTCTTTGCCATGTCTAATCATCATGTTAAACATCATACGAATCTTGCTGTCAAACCTTTTGACCCCCAGCTTATCCTGAAGCTTGAGGGCCAGTTGTCCGAACTCATACCCCTTTTCCGCCTTATTTAAGAGCATGTTGATAATATAGCCGTAACCGGAATAGGCCACAATGGTTTCTGCCGTGATACCATATTTTAAAGAAATACGAAGGGCTTTTAAAACAATCAGGATAATGGTGTTGTAGGAAGCGGAATAGCTGCCTATCCCTGTGCTGTTGAGGATCCGCATAATGGTAATATACTTTTCATCCGTCATCAGTGGTAAATTCAGCAAGTCTTCTATCTGCTTCCCTTGCAACGCCCAGCTGGTTTTCAGATACTCGAGGGCTACCTGCCATAAACGTGGTTGCTTGGGAAATCGAACTCCCAGAAGTTCCAGAATGGTTTGCGAGACAGCCAAGACTTTTTCCAACTCATTTTGCGCTGTATAGGTAGCAATCATGATTTCATAGATTCTCGCTTGATCGAGGACGTCTGGGCAATGGAGCAGAGTTTCAGCCGCTACCTGTTCCATCCGCTCGAATTTTGTACAGACATACGCCATTTCAGCAAGTTCAATATGTAATTCTAACCTGAGCTGATACTGAGTTAGCCAAGCCCCTTCCTCGCACAAGCTTTTCCCCAAGCTGAAATACTCGAAGGCCCTTTCATAGGCCGATGAGCCTTTAGCCTTTTTTCCTGCTCGCAGGTTTAAATCGGCCAGCATGTAACGTTCACTTGAATCTTTGATTAAGTTTATGGCGAGGTTTAAATGATCTGTGATTTCAAAGAGTCTCTTTTCCTGTTCCTGCCCTGCCCACTTTTCATAAAATAGCTTGCCAATTTTATAATGAGTTGTGAGTTTTGTTGCTTCATCGAGAAGACTATAAGCGGCCTGCTGAACCCGGTCGTGCAAAAAATTGTACTGATCGTTGTTTTGCATAATCAGCCCTCTATCGACTAGATCGGCTAGAATTTCCTCGCTGACCCTAACGTTTGTTTCAGAAACGATCTCAAGTGTACAGGCCTCAAAGTTATTGCCGATGCAGGCTGCGAGCGTTAGGATTTCAACGGTTGGGAGCGGAAGTTTGCCGATCTTGGCGATCATCAAGTCAATAACGTTTTCAGTGACGTTTTGACTTAAAATCATCGGGAGATCCCAACCCCACTTTTGATGTCTAGTCTCCAAGCGAAGGAGTCCTTCCTCCTTAAGCATGTATAAAAACTGAATGAGAAAAAAGGGATTACCTTTCGTCTTCTCGAGACAAACCTGAGCTAAGGGCAGTGATTCCCGAGGAGGACAATTCAACGTGTTAGAGAGGAGTAGATTGATATGAGTTAGTTCAAGGGGGTTCAAGCTAACGATGGGAGCGTCCAGGCCTGCTTTTTTCAGTTTATAGAAGAGAAGCTGAATGGGGTGGGTCGCATCAATCTCATTATCCCTGTAGGCTCCAATGATCATGATATACTGCTTGTCCCCGTCAAAGACGAGCTGTTCTATAAGTCTTACGCTGGATAGATCCGCCCATTGTAAGTCGTCCAAGAAAAACACGAGAGGTTTTTCGCTGGAAGCAAACTGTTGGATAAATCTTAAGAAGACCAAATCAAACCTATTTTGGGCCTCTGTGGGGGCCAGATGGGGGACAGGTGGCTGCGACCCGATGATCAATTCTAACTCCGGGATAATATCGACTAGAAGCTGGGCATTGGGTTGAAGGGCATTAAGCATTTTCTCTTTCCACCGAACAACGACTGATTCACTTTCTGACAGTAGACCCTTCAGAATAGTTTGGAAGGCTTGGATAAAGGCTGTGTAGGGAACGTTGTTTTTGTACTGATCGAATTTACCAGTTGAAAAGGTTCCGTTCCTTTCCCTAATATATCTCGAAAAATCCTGCACAAATGATGTTTTCCCTACGCCTGAGCAGCCCGAGACAAAGAGTATTTCCCGACTGCCGTCCTTGACTCGCTGATACACCTGCTCAAGTGTCTCAAACTCCTTTTCCCGGCCATAAAGTTGGTTAGGTATCTCAAAGTTTTTAGGTTTGTCGTTTTGAGCGATTTCAAACGGTCTGATATGTTCTGCATTGTTTTGGAGACAGAGAAGGTTTTGACACGTCTCAAGGTCACCTTGCAGAGCGTAGGCCGTTTGGTAGCGATCTTCCATTTTTTTGCGCATGAGTTTCTGGATGATATCGGATAAGACTGCGGGAATATTAGGGTTTAACTGATGTAACGATGGCACTTCTCTCGCCAAATGCGCGTAAACAATCTCCAGGGGATCTTCGGAATTAAAGGGAGGTTGACCGCTGAGCAGGTGATAGAAGAGGATGCCCAGGGAGTAAAGGTCCGTTCTAGAGTCGATCTGGCGATTGATTCTACCGGTTTGTTCCGGAGAAATGTAGAGTGAAGGGGAACTACAGGAAGCAAGACTAAAGTCCATAAGTTTTACCATTTCCAGGTCTGAGCTTACCATAATACTGCCAGGGTGGATATTTTTGTAGACCAGATTATTGTCGTGGAGGAGGGATAAAGAAGCAGTGACCTTAATTCCGATCTTCAGAAAACTCCTCAGGTCCAGAGTCTTTCTCTCCAGTAGTTCTTGAAGAGTTACCCCTGGGAAATCCTCTTGGACCAGTACTGGAGGATGCTCAGGGTCAATTCCTTTTTCAGGTCTTGGATAGCCTTTTATGTCCAGGGGTGTCACCACCTTCCAGAAAACAATTTGCACTACTTTGCGAACTCGCTTCGCTCGATGATTCAGTTAACCCCCTCCTACCAAGAGTTTTTGGCGGGAATTAGTTCAGCGAAACAATCGATGGGTGTCGATGAATTTCTCGATCAATCTCAAAAAGCTTTGTTTGGATTATATATTAAAATGGATTTAACAGATATCACCCGAACGGGTGATATCTGTTAAAATCGGGCTTGTGCTCGGGGTCCCCAACACACATATTTTCTTATTTCAGCCGTTTAATATGGATGAGTTCCTCGCCCTGGGCTGTAAGACGGTTGTCAATTTTCTTGATGTCTTCCCAGACAAAGCGCAATTCCGTTTTGATCTCTCCAACATCTTTTTTCAGTAACGTAACATCTTCTTTCAGCGATGTTACATCTTCTTTTAGTAACGTCACATCTTCTTTCAGCGATGTTACATCTTCTTTTAGTAACGTCACATCTTCTTTCAGCGACGTCATATCCTTTTTCAGCGATGTCAGGTCTTCTCCCTGCCGAGATTGGCCTTCACGCAAGGCTTGGAGTTCAGTCAGAATCTGGGCAAAAATTTGCTCCATTCTTATCCACCTCCCCATCTCACAAGTAATTATTTATGCATCTTTTGAACTCAAAAGTAGTATAGCACAGATTCGGCTTTGCAGCTCACAGTTTTTAGAGTTTTTGAGTAAATTGCCTCTACATAACCTTCTCAAAGAATTTCTAATTAATTCCTATGCACTTTGTGAACGTAGGTTAAACAAAAACCGAACTTAAGTCAATTTCAAATTCTGATAGTAGGGATTCATGAATCCCTACTATGATCGTATGATCCTCTGCATAAACATCTGGCCTACCGTATCTCTTATTTTCCTGCAAAGTAAACACACTTACTAACCTGTTCTCAGGTTCAACAATCCAGTATTCCGGTACTCCAGCTTTTTCAAATTTATTAAACTTTAAAAGCTTGTCTTTTCTGGCAGTTGGCGGCGAGGAAATCTCGATAATCAGGGCTGGCACCCCGAAATATCCTGTTTTTCTAAGCTTACTTTCATCACATATCACGACAATATCGGGCTGTGAGATGATATTCGAGATTTCTTCATCCCGTTCATTATCCTTAGGAATACAAAGATCAAACGGTGCAGCAAATACCCTGCACGGTGTTCCTTTAAGATGAGCATTAAATTGTGAGGTTAGTTCTACAGATATTGCCTGATGCTGCCAGGTTGGAGCTGCTTGCATATAGGGTACTCCGTCAATAATCTCCCATCGTTCTTCCTCAGGCCAGGTTAAGTAATCTGCATAGGTGTATTTTCTTCCTTCCTGTGGTAATGGCATAAGAACACACGCTCCTTTGGTGTTTTGCTATAATTATACTTTAGTACTTCCCATTTTTCATCCGTTTTTTACCAACCTGGTTTCGTTAATCGATTAAATAACCGTAGGGGCAATTTAGGAATTGCCCCTACGGTGTAATGTATCTTGAAATTAGCGTTTTTTATGGCCTTTGTGCTTCTTCTTAGAATCCTCAGATCCATGATAATAATAGTAGTAGTAGTATTCACTGGTTTTCATGTCCGCCTTATTGAGGACTGCCCCGAGGATCTTAGCTCCTACTTTATCCAGTTGATCTTTGGCTCGTTGGGCATACTCTTTGTTGACTTCACCTGAAGCTAGAACCAAGATGACTCCATCAACTTCCTGAGCAATAATGGCGGCATCCGTCACCGCGATGATGGGAGGGGTATCGATCAAAACTACATCAAATTGCTCGCTGACTTCCTTGATCAGGCGCTTCATCCGCTTAGATCCGACTAACTCAGCCGGATTAGGAGGAATAGGTCCTCCCGTAAGCAGCATGAGGCCAGGAACCGCTGTTTCTCTGATATTGGTGTGACCGTCCTGATCCTGAACCAGCGAAATAGATAACCCTTGTCCATTATCTAAACCAAAGAGCTTGTGCTGAGTGGGGTTTCGCAAATCCGCATCGATGACCAGAACGGATTTCCCAGTTTGAGCGATACTTACCGCGAGGTTGGCGACTGTAGTCGATTTCCCTTCCCGTGGACCTGAACTGGTGATCATGATTTTTTTGGTCTTAGAATCCACACTCGTAAACTGGACATTGGTCCTAAGCGTACGGTAGGCTTCAGAGATTGGTGATTTTGATTGTTCTAGTGTAATTAATGAAAATGTCAAATAAACCTTCTCCTCTTACCCTTGTTTTCCCACTTCGTAGTTTGGTATAACGCCTAGGACTGGAATCCCCAAAAACTTCTCCACATCATCAGAGGTCTTGATTGTGTTATCTATATATTCCAAGAGGAAGACGAGTCCGACGGAAGCCATTAAGCCTACAACAAAGGCAATAAGTACGTTGAGTTTTTTATTGGGTTTAACGGGATGCGTTGGGGTCATCGCAGTATCGACAATGCTCACACTATCCACTTTTTTGATGTCAATCACGGCTTTAGAAAATTCGTTCGCCATGGAGTTGGCAATTGAGGCTGCCAGCTCAGGGTCTGTATTTAGAACCTGGATTTCTAGGATTTCTGTGGTCTTCACGGGGTTTATGGAGATCATATTGTCAAGTTGGGCTATCGTCATCGACAAATCTAAGTCTTTAATCACATTCTGTTCCACAGTCCGACTCTGAGCGATGGCTGCATAGGTCTTCGCCAATTGCAGGTTCGCTTGGAGGACACTATTATCTAACATTTGTACTGCCGCTTGGCCTGACTCTGAAGCCTTTTTCCCGACGATCAAGGTGGTAGAGGCTGAGTACACGGGTTTCATGACAAAAAAACTAATAATTCCGCTGGTGAGTGCTGCAATCAGTGGTAAGGCTACCACGATGATCCAACGTTTGCGCAGCACTTCCCAGTACTGTCGTAATTCTATTTCTTCTTCCATTTTGACCTCCCAAAATTAGCAACTTAAAACTAGTTCGACATTATACTATTCGAGATAGTTTCAGGTTTTCCTTCCTTTATGCAAGAATAATTCTCTTTCCACCGAACGTTTAAGTCGATACTAAAAGACTCTTCAGGCCTATCTGAAGAGTCTTTGACTTTGTTGGCACTTTCTTGCTTCTTTTAGTTGACATGAGGTCCTAAGCGAATAATAACGCTTAGCACGTCGCTATCCGTATACCCCGCCTTTGTGATCTTTCCTTGAAATACCAGGTCTCCTGTCGTTCCTAGGAGGGATCTTAAGCTACTAAGTGAAAGACCATCGCCCCCTTTGTCTAGTCCTGCGAGGAGAGCGCCAGTAGTGACTATTCCATTACTATCAATCGTTGAACTAAAGCTTTCCCCTAACTTGATCAGTTCCAGACCGTTCGCTTGGATGGAGGTGATCACGATGTCCGGGAACGTTTGATTCGTGGTTAATTGCAAGCCGGTAAAGCGCACACTATCACTGACCCCTGTGAAATAAATGGTCTCTCCATTAACAACTTGACGGGTCACATTATCAGTCGCCAGAGCTTTGATGTAGGAGACAGTTAAATTCGTCGGTGTCGTAGGGGTTGGAGGAATGACGACAGGTGGAGTAATAACCACAGGAGGAGTCGTGGTCACCGGAGGAGTCGGCTGGGTGGTACTGGTATTTTGTCCATTCGCTTTCCCTCCGCCCCAAGCCTCTGTACCGGTGGAACCTATGTCAAGGGTGTCTATTTTAGAGCCCACGGGAACCATGATCTCGGCCTTGACGATAGCTTTCATGGTTTCGACACTCGTGTTCGCGGCAAGGTCCAATCTGCCTTGGGATTGGACTTCAACGGCTTTAAAGTTTCCATCTAGCGTGACTTTGTGGGCGGGGTTATCAGTGTTAATCACTACGGAGGGAACCACTGCGTTAAGAGACGCTTTCAGATTCATCTGACCGGAGACGACAATCGGCTGCGTGAAGGTCCCTCGCAATTCGACCACAGGAGTCTGTCCTGGTGAACTGGTTAGGAAAATTTCGCCGAGCAAACCACCCTGATCGTCCAAGATGGCAAACGAGCGGACAACGGTTGTACCGATGTTCGTAGTCCCTGTCGACTCTACGCGAACCGAGCTACTATCGCTGTCTACGGTTAAGCGATTAGCACTCGTATTCCTAAGATGAATGCTGTCCTTGGCCCCTGAGAGTATCACGACATTAGCAGCGGTCACGCCGTCTAAAGTAGCTGTCCCAGTGTCACCAGGATCTACAAAGACAGTCCCCTTGACTATTACGTCATTAAGGATAATATTATTACCTTTTAGATAAACACTGTAAGCCACCTTGGCATGAGCTAAGGTGATGTTGCTGCCCGTGATTTGGACGGTATCCGTCAGTTCTGCTGGGTTATTGGCATCGGTCGAGCCTAGTATAGCATGATCGTTCGCATAGGTTATTGCTGAGGTCAGGGCATTAATTCCTGTCGTAGGGACAACGACTTCTCCCCCCATGGCAACAAGATCCGCGGTTGACATTGTTAGCTTCACAAAGTCCACAGTGGCTTTATCAAGTTGTTGATTGATTAGTACGATCGGTGCCTTATCCACGGCTGCCAGGGAAACACCCGCCAAGGCGTCGACCAACGTCTCTCCGTTAGCCACATAGACCTTGGAATTTCGATAATGCTTGGCAAAGCCCTTGAGGATCTGAACGTTTGTATCATACTTTGTTGAGCCGGAGTAGCGACTGACAATGCCCGGCAACTGCCCTTTGACCGTATCCGATACGACTGCAGTTCCTCCAACGACATAGGAATCCGTGATATTGGCCTTGATGCTGTCCAGATAGGTTTGGACCGAGGCAGGAAGCTTATCTCGAGTGGTTGTCAAGATGGAAATTCCCTGAGCCGCGGCGATCGGCGCGATGGACAGGGCATCTGCCGGACTGACCCATCCAGCCGCTAGGATAACCTGAGAACTATTCACACCTTGTTTGGAAATTTCTTTAGCAATATTTACGGATGTCTCATATTGGTCATACCCACCGAGTTGTACCGGAGTGATGCCCATACCTTTTAATTCCTCAAGAACTGCTGGTTTAATTACGGCCTGCCCGCTCGTGATGTAAGCCTTCTTCGGCTTGAGACGCGCTAATTGTGCTCGTGCCGACGAATTTAAGCTTTGTCCACCATCTGTAAGCAGGATCGGAGCCTTCAAGGCTGCAGCTAGAGGGCCTGCTGCCAGAGCATCAACGAGAGCGTAGTTCATTCCAGCTGAGAGTACGACGTTATCAGAAGTGCCTGACCAGCCTTTCTCAGCCATCAAAGCTGCCGTCGCATACTGATCCACTCCGCCGATCCGGGTTACGTTGCTTGAACCACTGGTTGTCACTGCAATTGCAGGGAGAGCAACCAGGGTCGAAGATAAGACGATGAGAGCTGATATACAACCTTTAATAAGCTTTTGTGTTACCCCATTTCTCAAAGTGTTAACCTCCCATGTTAGATTAATGAAAGAGAGTTGGAATCCCAACTCTCTTTCATGTAAAACATCATTCTTCCAGCTTGTGCCAAACGTTAATTGGCTGGTACAGTAACTGTGATACGCACTAGTTCATTACTCGTTCCCGGTGTACCTCCACTCTTATGGGCTGTAATAATTGCACTTCCAGCCTGTACAGCATGAATGGCACGTCGGCCTGAAATGGTGGTAATTATCACGGAAGGATCGTCACTATACCAGTCGAGAAGATTCACTAATTCGATAGCACCAGAATTTATACCTGTGACGCTGATCTTAAATTCTGTTATTTGACCAATTGTCATGGTAGCTGGGATGGTGCAGATAATTTGAGAGCGTATAGCCGCCCTAGTGATAGCCTTTTCCGCTGCGTTATCTGGGTCAATCTCCTCACCTAGTAGACGTTGAGCGTCAACGACTTTATCCATCGTTAACCCCAGATCAGAAAGCTTGGTCGCAAACAGATTATATGGATTGTCAGTTGTTGGATCTGCAACCACATGAGCCGCAGCCTTGGTCCAGGCGACAAGTTGGTCTTTAATCTCGGTACTTGTATTATCCGAAAGGTCTATCAGACTAACGCCGCTACTATTTATAACCCCGGGAAGTGCTTCCTGAACCGCTATTAAGAACCTCGAGAATTGGTCCATAGTAAAATCATTTCCGAAAAGTGTTCTAAAGGTTGCAAGATTATTGTTTTTGAAGGTATCTATATTGCTTTCCAAGGTGAATCTGTCTGTTGAATACTGCAAAGTTCCGAAGTCCTTCATGTACCCTATTAAGGCACTCTTAGCAGTTGCAGAATCTCCAAAGAGTGCAATAACCTGTGCGGTCAGAAGCGGGTTGATAATTGCATCCCACTTAGGATCAGCTACATTAAATCCTTGAAGGGCTGTTTTGGCAAGCAGGAGGGAGTCCTTATCAGTGTCCGACAGACCGCCGTACACTTCCATGATTTTGTCGACAAGATTATCGAAGCCTTTGATGATCGCATTGTTGAAGTTGGTCGTTGCGGTTGCTAAAGCGGCAACTTGTGCATTGACTTGCGGTTGGGTTGCACTGGCGTTATTGTTTACTATCGCAGCGGAGTCAATCGCTGCTTGGAAGGTCTTTTTGGCTGTTATCGAAACTTGGCCGGTTGCCGTTCCTACCGATTTGCTTGCGATCAGGGCTGTGGCATTAACGATGGCGGTGTTTAAGGTTGTTTTACTGACGGGGGCTACTTTGATGATCGCGTTGTTGAAGTTAATCGTTGCACTTGCCAAAGCAGTTACTTGGGCATCAACTTGAGCTTGAGTTGCATTTGCGTCATCCTTTACAGCGGTAGCCGCAACAATTGCCGCTTGGAAAGCATCAAGGGTTGCCTGGGATACATTACCGATTGCTGTTCCTACTGTTTTGCTTCCGATCAGGGTGGTGGCATTACTGACGGCTGTGTTTAACGCTGTATATATGGTTGCTACTTCTGTGATAATCGCCATGTTGAAGTTGGTCGTTGCGATGGCCAAAGCTGCTACTTGTGCATCAACTTGTGCTTGGGTAGCTATTGGACTATTTTTTACCACAGTAGCTGCATTAATAGTTGCTTGGAAAGCATCGACAGCTGCTTGCGCTACATTGCCGACAGCGGCTCCAACGATTTTGCTTCCTACCAAGGTTGTAGCAGTATCGATGGCTGTAATTAACACTGTTTTGCTGACTAATGCAGTGATGGCTGATTTTAAGTTATTCGTTGCAGCAAGCACTTGGATTGCCGTTGAGCTAGACGTCTTACAGGCATTGGCTGCGGTCAACGTGTTTTGCATCGTTGACCAGCTTTCTGTAGTATAATTTGCTTCAACTTTCGCTTCTGCCTCTGCGATCGCTGCAAGCAAGGCGATCTTTGCTGCATTCACAGCGTCTACTCTGGCCCGTATCTGAGCTACAGTAGTTGTGGGGTTGACAGCAAAGTCTGCAACATATGCTACAGCGTTATCTGAAACGATAGTCGCTACATCAAGCGGGCTGTTAGCGGCTAATGCCTGTAAAGCAACAATTACATCATTGTTTGCAACTGCTCCGTTAACTGCGGTTATCAGGTCTGTCAAGGAGATAACAATATATGCCACTGTACTACCAGCAGGATCAATGTTACCACCTATTCCGGTAGTTGCAGAAGTAATAATATTATTGTTTACTAGGGTTATAGGTTCATTGGTTGTAACATTTGTTGCTGTTCCAGTATTGGTTATGGTTATGGCTGTGCCAGCGGCTCCCGCTTCTACTGTCACATTACCGGTAGTCCCACTATTTGTAATAGTTGTGCCGTCGCCATCTGCTCCTACGTTAATGTCAGTTACTGCCGCTCCTGCTGCAACTTGGAGTGTCATTTGAGCATTGGCCGTCACAGTATTTGTAGTTCCACCTGTAACATTAAGAGTCATCGGAGCATTAGCTGTCACTGAACTTGTAGTTCCACCTGCAACATTAAGAGTTATCGCAGCATTAGACGTCACCGTACCTGTTGTTCCGTTATTGGTAATGGTTGAGCCAGTGCCGCCTGCTGCAACATTGACGTTTGTTACTGCCGCTCCTGTCGCAACTTGGAGTGCCATCGGAGCATTAGCTGTCACCGTTCCTGTAGTTCCGCCTGTAGCATTAAGAGTCATCGGAGCATTAGACGTCACTGTTCCTGTAGTTCCGTTATTGGTAATGGTTGAGCCAGTGCCGCCTGCTGCAACATTGACGTCTGTTACTGAAGCTCCTGCTGTAACATTAAGTGTCATATTAGCGTTGGCTGTGACCGTTCCTGTAGTTCCGCCTGTCACTTGAAGAGTAATAGGCGCATCAGAAGTCACTGTACCAGTAGTTCCGCTATTGGTAATGGTTGTGTTATTGGCACCCGCTAGGACTGTCATATTTTGGGCAGTCCCGTTATTGACAATGGTTGAACCACCGGCACCTGCTCCAATAATGATGTCTGTTACATTTGCTCCTGCTCCAACAGTGATGTCCGCACGGGCATTGCTGGTGATGCTAGCAACCGTGGCTCCAGGATTTACGTTTATTGATAAATCTCCAGACGCATCCTCACTAACTGTAATATCACCTGGATTTCCAACGATGGTAATGGTTGCACCATCTTCGTCTGTGATCGTTATGATGTTGCCATCTGCTGTTTCTGTCCATGTACCTGGCACGATATTAATAACGTTAATAGCGCCATTAACAACGACATTATTGACAAATGAGGCATTAGGAGTATCTACTGTTAAACTACCCGTAATGCTTTTCAGCGCTGTTCCAGATAAAGTTGATGTTCCAGTAAGGGCATGTGCAAACAATAAATTACCAGTTAAGACATATGCCCCGAAATCTATGCTCACAGAACGTCCAACAGTAGTTAAAGGCTGAGTTATATTGCCAGTAAATTCAATATGGGTAATTCTCGCGTCAGCAAGTGCATTAGTTAGCCCTGTAACATCGTTTACGAGTTTTGGAGCTACAATAACTGTTCTGGTTACTTGGACAGCTGCATTACTCGCTGTGTCACTTACATTGTAACGGACTACATAAGTTCCGGCCGCGAACGTATCGATTGATCCAACCGGATTACCATTCTTTGTATAGGTCACGGTAGCTATCAATCCGGTGTTTACGTTATCCGTTACACTTGCCCCAGCATCAACGTAGGCAGCTCCATTCACTACGTTAACAGTGGAACTTCCGATAAGTGCAATCACCGGCGCTGTTGTATCTGGAGTTCCACCGCCACCAATCGGCGGTGTCGGCGGCGTAACAGAAACCGCCCCTGAGCGAACAACTTCAGGAACTACGGCTGTCCCACCTAAAGCGGTTACAATACTGGCAGAGGTCATTTTGCTTTTCGCATAATCTGTGCCCTCGTTTGCAGTTCCGCTAGTGAGAACTATACCAGCCTTGTACTTAGCTGCAAGAGGTGCCCCTGTCAAAGCGTCTATTCCTGTAATACCGTTTGCTATGAAGACATTATCATACTTCAGAAAGCTGTCGAAGGCTTTAAGCACTGCAAGGTTCGTGTCGTAGGCTGTGCTTCCGAACAAGCGGGTTGGGTTTGGTAACTGAGCTTTGACAGCCTCACTGATCACGCCGGTGCCACCTATCACATCCGTCGATTTCACATTCGGGTTTTCAGCCAGAAATGCTTTTACACTAGCAGGAATTGAATCTTTTTCGGTTAAGAGAATTGGCTGATTTTGAGCAGAAGCAATGGAAGCGATAGAGAGCGCATCTTGGTTCAGCCAGCCGAATGCAACAGCAGCCTTGCTGACTGGAGCTCCGAGTTCAATCATTTTTTTGGCGATGTTCACAGATGTATGGAAACGGTCAGTTCCACCAAGGGGAATAACCGCAATACCCATACCTTTTAACTCATCTAGAACCGCTTGGCTAATCACAGCAGTTCCACTGGTCACATAAACTGTCTTAGCTTTGAGTTTGATGAGTTCAGCCTTGGTGTCAGCATTTAGTACATTCTTAGCCTCTGTCAGGAGGATAGGCGCTTGAAGGTAGGTCGCGAGTGGGCTGGCTGTCAGGGCATCTACCATACCATAGGAGGCTGATGAGGCAAGTACTACCGTGCCGGTCCAGCCTGTTTGTTCGGCGATTAGCACAGCGGTTTGCTCAGCAGTATATCCACCTAAGCGCGGTGGTACGACACTCTCAGCTAAAGCATTGAACGGGATCGAGGTAAGTACCATACCAGCAATAGCTAATGAAGCAATCGCTTTTTTTGTTTTTTTCATGAAGCAAATCTCTCCTCTCAATATTTGGGCCTATTCTATACTATGTAATCGCTCTTCCTCCTTAGGACGTTTCTTGGTCGTCCCTTCACCCCCTTTAAATAACTAACGATGTTAAAAATATTTCCAATACTCCTAAAATACAAAATATCCTATCCTATATCCCTTAAGGAAATAAAAAGAAACACCCTTATTATTTATTCTTGATTAAATCTAATTCTCCTGCTTCACTGAAATTTATTATGGAAATAAATTTTTTTTACAACATTTTACCCTTTTATTTACCTAGCCCCTATTGATCAAGAACACTACACCCACTGTGACCACGGCAAAGGCAATCGTCGCATAGATAATATAATAGTTTTGCCTCTTATGTTTAAGTTTGTGCCACGGTTAAGGACATAACTAGTTACCCCTTTCTGTAATACAGCTTGTGGCAATACTTTATTACAGAATACGACAATTGACAACATCTTTTCGCTAAATGGCAGAGCTAAAGAGGAGGATGTATCGAAAGTAATTTTCGTTACATCCTCCCTTTAAATACGACCATTATTCTCGGGGCTTGCTTGACAACATTATATAAATTTAGCTAATTTCAAGTACATAGCTTACAAATTATGTTATAATCATATTGCATGGGGGTGTTCAGATGGACCAGAAAGTTATGGAGCTACTCGCAAACATATATCAATCGCAAACGGAAATGCGAAGCGAGTTAAAAGAACTTAGAAGCGAAGTCAATGTGTTAAAAACAGATCAAGAAACAATAGCACAAAACGTTGCTAAAATAATAACAGTTGTTGAACATGATGTAGCGCAAAAAATTGGAGCAATCTTTGATTTCCGAGAAATACAGATAAGTCATAACCAAAAGATTGGACAAGCTCTGGAACGCATTGAGGCCAAGGTCGAAGTCCTACAATTAGAAACATCTAATTTGAAACGAATTAAGTGACCTCTTTTACGAGAAGGTTAATTTAATCCCCTAAAGCTTTATTATTGAAAGCTTTAGGGGATTTTTGGACTTCTGTTGAATTATAGTTCACACTCGTCCACTTCCTTCACAAGATGGGCAAGGGGATGTATAGCGTACTGCCAGCGTCTGTCCGACTTTTTTACGAGTCATTTCCACTAGTCCCAGCTGCGTCAATCCTAAAATTTGGGACTTTGTTTTATCCCGAGCACAAGCGATCTCTAAGACATCAAGCACTTGTTTCTGAGCTTCTTCTGTTGTCATATCGATAAAGTCTATGATGATAATTCCACCTAGATTTCTCAGCCGCAACTGCCGGGCAATCTCCGAGGCAGCTTCAAGGTTGGTATGGACCACGGTTTCCTCTAAGGAGCGTTGCCCAACATACTTTCCAGTATTCACATCGATCACGATTAAGGCCTCTGTCTGTTGAATCACCAGATAGCCGCCGCTCTTCAACCATACCTTGCTCCGTAAGGTTTTACGAATTTCATCATCCACACCGTACTTAGCAAAAAGATCTTCTCCTGTGACAACGTGGATTTTCTTAGCAGCCGGATGCTCAATCTCCAGCAAGGCTTGGCGTATGACTTGACCGACTTCTTCCTGATCGACGGTGATTTTCTCGACATCCTGATCAATCCAGTCCCGGACCAGCCGCGAAACTAAATCGACATCTTTATGTACTATACCAGGCACGGAAACATGCGGAATCTTCGGTTGTAACGCCTGCCAAAAAGCCACGAGTTGAGTAATATCTTCCGCTATCTCATCCCCGTCAATCCCTTCAGCAAGGGTGCGAACGATGACTCCCATACCCTCCGGTTTAGAGGTGGCTGCTAAATCCCTTAACCGTGCCCGTTCATTATTATCTTGAATCTTCCGAGACACCCCAATATAACTCACCTGAGGAAGCAGCACCACATACCGCCCAGGAAGAGTGATGTTAACACTAATCCGCGCCCCCTTGGTACTTACTGGCTCTTTGGTAACTTGTACCAATAGCTCTTGACGAGGCTTAAGAACATTCTCAATCCGATCATTTACAACTGGAGAAACCTTACCATCCTCATCAAAGCGTGCCGGGATGGCATCCCCCACATACAAAAAAGCGTTCTTGTCTACACCAATATCAACAAAGGCAGCCTGCATGCCAGGAAGGACATTCTCAACCCGTCCTTTATAAATGTTCCCCACCATATGGGATGAAGCGCCCTCTTCCTCGAACAGTTCCACCAATTCCCCCTGCTCAAAGACAGCCGCTCGGATTTTTTGGGATTGGTTTTGGCTATTGTCCTGGGTTTTGGTTTTGGTTTGGGCTTGGGTTTGGAGAACGATTTCTTTATGGCGAGGTTTGGTGGTCTGGTTTTTCATAAGAGTTACACCTCCTAAGAGAACTTGAGAGAACTTGCGTTACAACACTCACCTCATGATTTCGTGGGCCAAACTAAGGCTCAAGGGGTCTATGATAGAGGGCGGGGTTCCCGTCCAAAGCGACATCCTTGTCGCATGGACGGCGGAAAACTCCTGTTTTCCGCCCCGCTGAAATTAAGCACCCCTTTCGCCAAGTTTGGCTAGCCACTCATCAAAGAGGATTCGCTTTTGTAACGC
The DNA here is from genome assembly GCA_003512645.1 of Desulfosporosinus sp. GTDB lineage: Bacteria > Bacillota > Desulfitobacteriia > Desulfitobacteriales > Desulfitobacteriaceae > Desulfosporosinus. Next base: position 9,568 of record DOPS01000109.1, on the reverse strand, counting down.
AAGTTCTGCTCTGTGAGCAACGGAGAGTACGACGAGCGCAGGGGTGAACAAGTGTGCTCGTGGCCCTCTCTCCGCGAACGTCACATTCGCACCTCGGGCTCACTGCTCACCCAGTCGTCTCTATCCAAGCCAGGAACCATCCCCAACCTGCACTAATCTTGAGTATCTCTAAGAACATTGGTAATTTCTTGGATAATACCCTTAGCCTACTCTCTGGCCATCAAGCAATCTTCTTTATTGAAAGTCTTAAAATCATCGTAGTCGGCATGAGATCGAAGTCTAAATAAGTCTGAAAGAGCCTTGCTGGAAGTCTTGCTTACAATACTTAAGTCCATACTCATATTGGAACACCTTCATACTCGAGATTATGGAAAAATGCTGTCTCCCTAAAAAGAGGATTGGTATAATGGGAATCGGTTATTATGATTGGGGTAATAACCACATCATATTCAAGATTTATATCCACTACAATGTCCATAATGGCATCACTAATATCTCTATCGTCCTTTTCCACCAGTACTAGAATATCGATATCCGACTCTGGAGTGTCGGTTCCCCTTGCAACTGAGCCAAAGAGTCGTACATCTTTTATGTTAGACGAAAGGCTTTCTTTAATATTCTTGCCAAAAAGCTCAATGGCCTCTCGCTGAATCGGATTGCCCATTGATATTCCTCCCATTCCAATCAACTAATCACTCATGTATTATTCACCATATTATACCACGATAATTCTTCTTTAAATAGGAGTTGTAGGTTCTAATCCGGTCACAGTTTATCACTGATGCGAAGGAGCGTATGAAGAAATCATGTCCAAGTGTCCATTCCTTGCCCGACTGTGCAGCTCACCATCGTCCTTTCCCAGTCCTGCCACGCAACGCAGCGCAGCTCAGCTCTTTTGAAGCCACTCCCAACATTCCCCTCCGTTGACCCCAGAGCAAGGGTCCCGATCACACGGCGAGAAACCTTTGCGAGAGTCGTAGCCAAACTCGGCTTTAAATTCACTTACTTAAAGCGGGGCGGAAAATAGGACGTTTTCCGCCGGCCATGCGACACGGACGTCGCTTTGGCCGAAACACATGTGTTTCGCCCCGCCCGCTTTCATCAAGAATTTAAAGCCCTAGTTTGGCACGACGAACGCAGGGTTGAACAAGTGTGCTCGGGACCCTCGCTCCCACTCAGACCCCAACGATCAGGCTCTAACGCTCCTCTAGCGGCGAACTCTTCTCCCCCTCATAGCTCACATGAACCCCCGTCCGCACAACGTGCTGCGCATCCAAATCCAGCGGCAAATTCTCAAGTTCCCGCAAGCTAGCCAAGACTTCCTCCGGGCGAACACTTCCGGCATTCCCCATCTCAACTTCTAGGTCAAAGAAGATCTCATCCCCCTGGATTTCGCCGGTCAACTGCTTGATCCAAGGTCGAATATCCTTATCTGTCGGCCCTTTCTTCGTATAGCGCGAAAAGGTCACATGTTCTCGAGCGAGCCAAGCACTGACCGCTTCCTGCAAACGTTCCGGCAGAATCGGTAAAGCCATGGGCACACGGATCCGATAACTGGCTGCATTGAGCACTGCCATCAAGGATTTGGCTCCGGAATCCAGAGCACGACCTTGGAGCAGGCGGATTCCCGGTGGTAATTGCTCCTGAACCCGGGCAAGGACCTCTCCCAAATCCATGTCCTGCTGGAGATCAATATCCACGTACTCCCGCTCCCCTTCTGTTCCCACGGCTAGCGCGAAACCAAAGGATATTTTAGGACGGGGGTTAAACCCTTCCGAATAGGACATCTTGATCTCGGCCCGCCGGATCGCTCGTTCAAAAACCCTGGTCAGGTCCAGGTGCGCAATATATCTGGCATCTTCAATTTTGGTATAGGCGATTCTTAGCCGCATGGCAACTCACCCTTTCAACTCAATCTGAACCCCTCGGCTTGGGCAAACCCCGCATCCCGTACAATCATCGAAGCGACAATCCATGGTCTTCGCTTCCTGCAGGGCCCGATGATGCTCGTCAACCAAAAACTCTTTACTTACTCCACTGCCTATGTGGTCCCAAGGTAAGATATCATCATAGTCCATCGCCCGATTCGCATAAAAAGACGGGTCAATTCCTAACTCTTGGAGTCCCTGCATCCAGACGCTGTATTTGAATTGCTCACCCCAACCATCAAAACGACAGCCGTGTTGGACTGCCCATTCCAGGAGTGGCGCCAGCCGTCGATCCCCTTTGGCAAAGACGGCTTCGAGGTAACTGGTCTTCACATCATGATAATTATAATTTAAACGACGATCTCGCATCTTCTCCCGTAGATATCTCTGCTTTAGGTCTACTGAAGAGCCTGCTTCCTGAGGTTCCCACTGAAAAGGGGTGTGGCTTTTGGGAACGAAGATACTGGTCGAGATGGTCACTTTGATATTTCGGCGTCCTAGCTTGGTTCCTAGATTGGCAACTTTCTTAGCCAGATCGATAATCCCGTCAATGTCTTCCTGGGTCTCTGTCGGTAACCCCACCATAAAGTACAACTTAATCGTGGACCAGCCCTTTTTAAAGGCAGTCTCAGCGGCATCCAGGAGGTTTTGCTCTTCGACCCCTTTATTAATCACGTTCCGTAAGCGCTGTGAACCTGCTTCTGGAGCAAAGGTCAACCCCGATTTGCGAGCTTTTTGAACGGTCTCAGCAAGATCGACATCGAAGGAGTCTACTCGCAGGGATGGGAGTGATACTCCCACCCCTTCTGCTCCATGCTTTTCGAGTATGTCATAAATGACCGGCTGAATACAGGAGTAATCTCCAGTGGACAGTGACGTGAGGGCGATTTCATCATATCCCGTCGAACGTACCAATTCCTCTGTTTGCTTGAGGAGGGTCTCCTTAGAGCGCTCGCGAACGGGTCGATAAATCATACCCGCTTGACAAAAACGGCAGCCCCGTGAGCAGCCGCGCATGACTTCAAGCATCATTCGGTCATGCACAATTTCCATATACGGAACCACTGGATTGGTGGGAAAAAACCCTTGGTCTAGATCTTTGACGATGGCCTTTTCGACGACGGGAGGAACACCCGCTTCAGCCTCAATCTTTTCTATACGACCGTCTGGCTTATATGTAACCTGGTAGAAGTCCGGCACGTAAACCCCTTGAACCTGGGCAACTTTCTTTAAAAAGTCCCGGCGAGGGAGGGGGTTTTTCTTCTGCTCGGCCACGAGGCGCAGCACTTCCGGCAACTGTTCTTCAGATTCCCCGATGAGGAAAAAGTCGATAAATCCGACCAATGGTTCAGGGTTATAAGCACAGGGACCTCCGGCAATGATCCAAGGATCTTCCGGGCCGCGCTCTTCTGTGCGCATGGGAATCCCCGCTAAGTCCAGCATATTCAGGATGTTGGTAAAACTCATTTCATATTGCAGGGTAAACCCGACGACATCAAAGGCTTTAAGCGGTTGAAAGGATTCTAAGGCATACAGCGGAATATCCTTCTCCCGGAGCTCTTTCTCCATATCGATCCAAGGCGCAAAAACTCTTTCACAGAGAAATTCCGGAAACGAATTCACTAGGTGGTAGAGGATTCGGGTTCCCAAATGGGACATTCCGACTTCATAGACATCTGGGAAAGCAAAGACCATTTGGACCTCGGTTTTATCCCAGTCTTTCTTGATTGCATTCCATTCGGATCCGATATAGCGGCTTGGTTTCAAGACTTTTGGTAAAAAGCGTTCGACCTGCCGGCGTATCTCCGCCGCAGTAATTTTACTCATGCTGTCAATGAGGCCTCCTTGTAACTATATAGTGAACTTATATTATATCACAGTTAACTCAAATCCCCTATATTTTTACAGAGATTGCCCTCAGATATCTCGTCTATAGTTTACCCACTGGAAAGTGAATTCCCTCCCGCAACATCCCTTCTACGATATCTGTCTCCGTAAGAATTTTATCCATCCCCATTTTTCCATTCGTTAGGCTGACCATGGCGTAACGATCCGGAGTAAATTCCTCCACGATTCGCACCAGGGGAGTATTGCTCTGTACCGTGACACAAATATTACGCATCAAACCCTTTTTCATGAGTTCTTCTTTCTTACGGGTTAATTGTCTGAGAAAGGTAATATGGGCTGTCGAGATTTCTTTACTACCTGCCAGCCAAAAGAAACCCCCTAAAATCAGAAAAAAAAGCGGTCCTTCTGTAAACTTTCCCTGAACTCCTAAGATTATGCCGTATAGGGCAAAGATGACTCCCAGCCATTTCCCAGCCCACGCCAAAAACTTCGTGGTCCGGACGAATCCAAATCCCCCTACAAAAAGAGCCCGCACGACCCGTCCACCATCCAGTGGTAAAACAGGGATTAGATTAAAGGCCCCAAGCCAGAAATTATAGCGCACAAAATCATCGGAAAATTCCCCCGTCCAGAACCCATTCCAACGCAAGACCTGGGCAGCAAATAAAAGGACGATGTTAAAGGCAGGACCAGCCAGCGCCATGATGCTCTCCTCTAATTTTCTCCCCTCAAAGAGATCATCACAGTAGGCAGCTCCTCCGAAAGGAAATAGCTCCAGCCCTACGACTTTAAAGCCGTAGGCTTTGGCCGTTAGGAGATGCGCTAATTCATGCCCCAAAACAAGAGCAAAGACGAGAAGAGCCTGGGCAGCTAGACCCAGGACTCCGTAGAGTAACAAAACCAAAAGAAATGTGGGATGGATTCGGATGCTCACCCCGAATAGCTTCACAAGCTCCATTTCTCACCCTCCACTTTAGATTTCTAGCCTTAGATTCCTTAGACACCAACTATTTCGTGGTCTCTTTTAGCTAATTCTTGGACTCAGGAGGGATTAGATAAGGTATTGGATTGACTGGCTGGTTGTTCTTTCTCAGCTCAAAATGCAGCCAAGGCTTCTTCAAGGGTGCGGAAAGACCGACCGTTCCGACAACGTATCCCTTGGCAACTCGCTGACCCTGCTGAACGTAAATTCCGCCTAGGTTCCCTAACACCGTAGTCCAACCATCCCCAAAATCCACTTTCACGTACTTCCCTAATTGGGGATCTTCCCCCACAAAAGTTACTACCCCATCCGCGGGAGCTACGACGGAGTTTCCCAAAGCACTCCCCACATCAATTCCATTATGAACTGACCCTTCAGGATTGCTGCCTCCCTTTCCCACTTCTCCAAAGGCAGCCATCACCGGTCCAGAAATAGGAGGCAAAAATTGACCGATCATCTTAGCGTCAACGGGAGTACTCTTGACTCCGACACCCCCTAGAGACAAGGCTTCTTTAGCCATACCCGTCATGACTTGGTAGTAATTTCCTGAATCCATAGCGCTTCGGTAGGTTGAATGAATCCCTCGCGAAAAGGGGTCTGCACTATTAGCGCTAAAGAAAATTAACAGAAAAAGTAACGCTGCTAAAAGGGTTCTTTTTTGGGTTCCATTCCAATGGTTGAGGAAGTTTCCCCATCCCCTCTTCACAGGTCTTCGGAAACGTCCCGTCGTATGGTCAGGGTGTCCAGATCTACCCCGCCCTTGTTCTTTTCCCACTTCTTGGATGGCCCGTTCCCATTCCCAGTCATCCCAGCGTTCAAAAGGATTCATCCCACTCAACCCCCTTCTCGAGGTTCGATGTTCGAGGCACATGCTCGAGGTTCGATGTTCGAGGTTCGATGTTCGAATTGTGATTTCGATTCTACGAATCGAAGAACGGAATTGAACTTAGACTTGGAATTAGTCTGAAGGCTTTAAATACTATGCGAACTTTGTTCGCTTCAAGTTCGAACCTCGAACTTCGAACCTCGAACCTCGAACCTCGATTATGGCTCGTACATCCTCTAATAGTCTACGCGAAAGCAAAAGAAATAGAACTGCGATGCAGTTCTATTTCTTTTGCGAGGTTCGATATTCGAGGTTCGTGGATCGATTTTTGATTCGATTCTACGAATCGAAGAACGGAATTGAACTTTAATTGAGCATCATTGAGAACATTGGGTATTCGATGATCGAATCGAAATTCGGCTTGAAACTGCTATGTTTAAAATTGTCCTGCTAACTCTGTTCGCTTCGATTCGATCCTCGAACTTCGAACCTCGAACCTCGATTAGGCTAAAGACTTTAAATTACTGTGCGAACTTTGTTCGCTTCAAGTTCGAACCACGAACCTCGAACCTCGAACCTCGATTAAAGCCTCGAACCTCGAACCTCGATCAAAACATGCGCCTCTGGTGTCTTAAATTGACACTTAAGAGTAGGCCAATCGAAACCATATTGGCCCACAATGCACTTCCCCCCGCGCTGATCAGCGGGAGTGGAATTCCTGTGACAGGCATAATCCCGGAGGTCATACCTACATTGACTAGAATGTGAAAGGTGAACATGGAAACCACCCCCGAGACAATCAACATTCCGTACATATCCCGTGCTTTCAAAGCAATGTTGATGGCGCGCAATAAGAAGATTAGAAACAGGAAGAGGAGGGTGATCGTTCCGATAAAGCCGAACTCTTCGCCAACCACCGAGAAAATAAAGTCGGTATGGTGCTCAGGTAAGAAATTCAACTGGCCTTGTGTACCCATTCGATAGCCTTTACCCCATAACTCACCCGACCCAATCGCCCACAGGGATTGAAGAATATGAAAACCATCTCCCGACTTATCAGCTGTAGGATTTACAAAAATCGTTAAGCGCTTTAATTGATACTCTTGGAGGGGAAGAGGGAGTCCTTGAGCCCATTGTAACCACTTTGGTAAATTTGTAGCGAAGTGGAGCCAAAGCGCACCTGCCACTGTAATAACCCCTGCTACGATAAGACCCCCGAATTTCCAAGGATTTGCCCCTGCTACAAACATCATTCCGATAAATATTGCCACAAAAACCAAGGTTGTTCCTAGGTCGGGCTGCTTAAAAATCAGCAGCATGGGCATTAAAACAAACAAAAATGGCGCTATGAAATCAGTGAAATTATTGAGTCTGCCTTCTCGCCGGGCCAAAAAGTCTGCAAACGTTAAAATGATAAAAATTTTGGCAAACTCTGAGGGTTGGATTCCGATCGAAGAGGTAAAATAAATCCAACGAGTAGCCCCTTTGGCCGAGTCACCAAAAAAGATAACGCTTAAGAGCAGGGCCAGATTAAAGCCATAAATCCACCAGCGAAAAACTTGCCATTTCTGATAATCAATCACAGCCACGACCACTGCAATGACGAGACCACTCAAAATCCAGACAGTCTGAGTCTGCACATAGTGGAGAGGATTCGACTTCATCACATTGATCGAGGCGGTGCTTAAAATTACCAGACTGGCTGCCAGTAATAACAATGTAAATAGTATAAATAAGAAGTCTAAGTTTCTTAAAGCTCTTCTGTCCACGATATAATCTCCCTATGATTTTTGTGTTGACGGATACTCGTTTATTATAACATAAGGCGAGGCAAGATGCGCGATGCGCGAGGTTCGAGGTTCGAATTGTGATTTCGATTCTGCGAATCGAAGAACGGAATTGAACATAAAAACAAGGGGCGTAACAAACTTCATAGTTTTGTTACTGCCCCAGAAGAATACTTACGCGCTATAGGATGGACTCTACCTCCTTCGCGCGTGTTCCTATCGGGAAAGGCGCTCGACGATAGTCTCCAATTGGAGACTATCGTCACAGCAGCAGAGTACGGGAATCCACTCCCACTTGAAGAAGTGGGAGTCTTACGATTGGACAAAAGTAATTATCCTGCGAACTCTGTTCGCTTCAATTCGAACCTCGAACCCCTTTTTCGAGATTCGATGTTCGAGGATCGAAGTTCGAATTGTGATTTCGATTCTACGAATCGAAGAACGGACTTGCACTTAGACTTGGAATTAGGCTGAATGGCTTTAAATAACTATGCGAACTCTGTTCGCTTCGATTCGATCCTCGAACTTCGAACTTCGAACCTCGCGTAAGCGCTTCGGTTACCCTTTGGCTGCGTAGTCTCGCTTCATCTTCACGACGGGGATGTTGGCGACTAGGGCCACTTCCCGATCGTCTTGACATAGATTGAACTCGAGTGCCGCTTCATCAATCTCCATATAGTTAGAGATTACTTTGACTAGATCTTCCCTTAGTCTGTTCAGCATGGCAGGCGATATGCTAGCGCGGTCATGCACCAAGACGAGCCGAAGGCGTTCTTTTGCTACTGTCTTGCTCGAGGCGCTTTCCCTGCCAAGCATCCGGCTGATAAATTCTAACAAGGACGATTCCTCCTCTCAGTACCGAACGGTTAGCGAATCCCAACAAGTCTTTTTAGTCTATCCATGATTCCAGAGGGTACCTCAAGGTTCATAAGAGGTACGTCCTCTCCCATAATCCGC
>DOPS01000109.1:0-1210 GCA_003512645.1 Desulfosporosinus sp. | reverse complement strand
CGGGGCGGAGACGGTTGATGATTAACTTCGGATTTCTCAGTTCGGCAGCTTCTAATAAGCCGATAATGCGGTCCGCGTCGCGCACTGCACTGACTTCGGGCGTACAAACGACTACCGCACGGTCTGCGCCAGCTATCGCGTTGCGAAAGCCTTGCTCGATACCTGCCGGGCAGTCAATGATCGCATAATCAAACTCTTCTTTAAGTTCTTTGGCTAATGTCTTCATCTGTTCGGGACTAACTGCTGTTTTATCTTTAGTTTGGGCAGCTGGTAGCAAAAAGAGGTTTGTAAAACGTTTATCTTTAATGAGTGCTTGCTTAAGCCGACAATTCCCACTGGTTACATCCACTAAATCGTATACGATGCGGTTCTCAAGACCCATTACAACATCAAGGTTGCGCAAACCGATATCGGTATCGACTAGGACGACTTTATACCCATTAGCAGCTAAGCCGGTACCAATATTTGCGGATGTTGTCGTCTTACCAACGCCCCCTTTTCCGGAAGTTACAACGATTACCTCACCCATAGTTAGACCTACCTTTCCTTATCGATTTTCGATGTTCGATGTTCGATGTTCGAATCGAAGCGAACAATGTTCGCAGAAGATTTTAAGCCAAAAAGATTAATTCCGTTCTTCGATTCGCAGAATCGAATTCAAAGTTCGAACCACGAACCTCGAACATCGAACATCGCGTTATCGAGCCTTGCTTCGCCAACCATTCATACCAGCCGCTTCAACCGTTAATTGGTCATCTTTGATTTTGGCAATCTCCGGTCCTCGTCCGTCGGCTCCATCATCAGGTGCCCTGGTTACCAGGTCCGCAATCCTTAATTGGGTGGGTGCCAAATGATACGCGCTCACGGAGGCTTTTCGGTCACCGGTTGCTCCTGCGTGGGCAACTCCTCGAAGGGATCCCAGAACAACAATGTTACCCGTGGCAATGATTTCTGCGCCAGGATTAACGTCACCCATTACAACGACATGACCCTCAAATTGTACACTTTTCCCAGAACGCAGTGTTCGTTCTATAAAGAGACAGCGTCCTTCCACCATCCCTTCCTCCCAGAGACGTGCTTCCCTCTCCTGGCTTGCGTAGGACTGCGTTTTGCCAGGGACGTAGACCTCTTCCGTGGTTAACCATCCTGCAAGTTCTAATTGGTTTTGTCTTAAAATTGTTGCCAGACTTGCTTGTTCATCCTCGGAAAA
>DOPS01000064.1:0-5459 GCA_003512645.1 Desulfosporosinus sp. | reverse complement strand
GATACGCAGTAAGGAATGGTGGAATGAGCGGAGCATATTGTCCTCAGGCCGTTGCCCCAGTTGCTGCTTATGGCGGTGTTGGTGCAGGGATCGGAGTTGGAATCATCGCTATTGCTATTTTGATTCTTATCGCTTTAGGCGTTATCTTCTAAATAGATACAAGTATTGAAGGCTATCACCTCTAAAGAATGGTGGTAGCCTTCAATACTTGTGAACCTATCCGAGATAAGGGCGAGTTTATTAAATAAACAATAATATCTGTCCTCAAGAAATGCTACCATTCATCGTTTCTAATCCTTTTTTTATGCTTTCTTTGGGTATTATCCTATAACTAAGCCTGATCGAATCGGAAAATTCGTTGGCCGAAACCCAAAAGCCCTTATACATATCTAGTACCCTTCTCGATTCTGGTTCCGAAAACGATGCGACTAAGACTGAACATTGGTCATTTGCAATGAGAAAATTGGTAATCTGACAACGATCGGCCTCTCGTTCATTATTGTCTGTATTCAAAATTGGCAGTATTAGATGATCGCCTGATTTCGACACTAAATCGCATAACGCTGGTTTCAATGAGATTATAAGTTCATCTTTGCAGTCATAATTTCTACCCTCCTCTAGGTCAGTTCGCTGTCAATTATACGCTAAAAGAAGACACAGCCCTCGTTCTCTGATGGATAAGAGACCGAGGGCTAGTGTCTTCTGCACTTTTATAGAACTTCCAATTTGACGTTCTGTCAAACAATGGGGTTTCAATTTTTGAGCAGAATCTAATTTAAGCAATTTACTTATTTGCTTGATAAAATTTGACAAAAACAAAGCTGTAAATAATTGATGCCAACATTATACTTGCATAATTCACAATCGAAAGTAGGGCACTAGGATAATAATTTTCGAATACGTAAACCCCCAAAACTTGGGAGCCAACTAACGCTCAAACCATAGCCCACTGAGTTGGGAAATAGTCACTTTTATAAAAATATTTTTTAAAGTAATCAATGATTAAATATACTGTAAATATAGCCCAACCAATGGCTATGACGTAAGAAAATGTGATAAAAAAGAACGATGCTACTTTAATATCAAACGAAAACCACGTTTGCAAGTAGAGCATGATTTTGTAATAACTTATTCCATACAGACAAGTAATTGGAACTACTAAAAAAAACGCAGGTTGTATTTGATTATCCGGTAATTTGCTGGATTTTAGCTGTTGGTAAATCAAATAAGTGAGTTTAATTACAAGTAAGAAAGAGCCTATACTTAAGGCTAACAAGGATGCAACAGCTGCTATCGATGCAATCTCTCGGTTGCTGGCCATGGAGGCTATTCCTGCTCCGGTTAAATTCACTAAACCAAATGCAAAAACATCAAGCAGCCAGACGAAATTTAATTTAGTGACATCCACCGGCTGGCTTAACCAGCTTTTAAGAACCGTAAATTCAAGTTTTAAAAGCATCAACAAAAGAAATCCAAACATGATTAAGCCAGGCAACATCAATACTTGGATATTAGCCGATAATTGCGGAACAAAAAAAGCTAACGGAGCTAAAATCACATTCATAGTCATAGATAATGAGGCAATAGGTACAAAAATGCCTGTAATCCTTGATGGTGGGCCACTCATGAACTCTTGGTACTCTTGCTTAGTGGCAAGCCATTGAATGAGGTCTTTTGAAAAAACCACAATCGAAAGTAAGTTTATAATAGTGAATACCAACATAATCCCGATTAAAGGAACATACAAGCTAGTTTGAATTGTTGTTAAACTTGCCCAAGGGATATCGGATAGCTTAATTAATCCTTCTCCATGAGGCACTGCAAACTGAAGATAGCTGAAGGCCATGAGTGTAATACCCCCAGCAGCTAAGGGCGCCTGGAAATTAAATGGTGAAAATTTCAATATACATCCTCCCTAACCATCATTGAGATGCAAATCCTAGTACGATTTTGGCTTTGAGATCTAAAAAGTCACTACCTTATCCGCCCACTCAACCATCTCAAGACAGTCAACCATTGTTGAAAGGGGACAAACATCTGTGCCGCCAAGGTTACGTGCCTTTAGACAAGTTCCACACGCCAATATTTCTCCACCGGCTTCTGAATATGTCTTAATCTGTCCAGCCACATCAAACTTCTCGTGAGTATGGTTCTCACATTCTACTGCTTCCCCCATTAGGAATACTTGAACTTCATGGCCATTCTTTAAGGCAGTGTTTGCAAATCTGAAGGCATTCCAGGCTTTTTCAAACTCTTTTGTTTCCAGAATAATTCCAAGTTTCATAATCAATATCTCTCCTCCACTTTTAAATTATAATCGCTAAAAAAAGTAATTGATCTCTAACACATATAGCTCAATTAGCAATTCCAACGTCATAGTTAGGCAATATGACATCTTTGCTCGGTTTTAAGTTTTAAACGTCCTTCTCGCTTATTGATATGTTACCACAGCCCACGTCATAATGGTTATGCATTGTTATTATAGACGTTATGCAAGCAAGGTATATACAAGTGGATATTCCTCCAATTAAGAGTTTTTCGAGAATTATCCCCGCCTTTACCCATAACTTAAACGCATAAAATCTATGCCAACTATGCATTGGTATTATCGTTTCATTCATGCTAGTCTTTAAGCACGATCCATTAATGTTTACTCTAACGATCCAGCAGGTCGTTGCCGAAGTAGTCTGCTAATCCTGGCTAGTACGGTCATGTATAAAATTTTGTCCTAATAAGGGCAAACGACATCTATGGATAATTTTACGTTAAAGGAGGTAGTTTAATGGATTCAATTAGTACTTTTGTAGAAACCCATAAAAGTGATATTATAAGAGTCAATTACTGGATTTAGAGACTTAAAAAGGCTTACTGACATTTTGCAGTAAGCCTTTTTGTTTTGTGGATAAGTTACTATTAAGGGGCCGCCCAAAAAATTCCACTTATATAAAAATCTTAGATTTTGTATGAAATACCCATGATTTAACACACTCACGAATTCATAAACAAAAGCACTTACCTATGCTTACTTATTTATTAATTTGTGAGTGACTCCAATAAATAAAAGGGCCGGATGGGGTAACCGAAAATCTTTAGGGTATGTTAAAATTACTGGGTAAGTACAATTCAGGGGAACCCCTTGCAGAACTCCCAGCTCTAATTCCAGCTTTATAAAACTTTCCGGTAAAATACTACAACCAGAACCATTTAGGAGAAGAGTTTTAATTCCTTCTAATGAATCGACAGTTACTGGAGCATCATCAGCAGAACCCCCCTCCGGAAGGAAGTCCCTATATTTAGAGAATGCGTAAGTTGAAGGAGGAAAGAGAAAGGGAGAATATTCAGCGATTAGTTCAGCGATTCTAAGGCTATTAGCAAAACAATTGATTTCTGGAATTTCCCGTTTATTTTGTAACGTCACGACATCGGATACGTCCGTTGTTTTCAAGATAGATCTTAAGGTGGATTTCGCAGACGTGACTAAGAATAGTCGTTCTTGGTATAGTGGTTCAAGTGTCAGTGGTAAATTATCTGATGGTTCCATCCCGCAGAAGAAGGCGAGGTCAATCTCTCCGCCTGCTAGAAGATTATATAAATCACCATGAGCATGAGTACGAATCTGAAGTTGTAAACTCGGATAACGACGGTGGAACTCCCCCGCGAAGCGAGGCAAGAAGTAGTTGCTTAAATAACTGTCTGCCGCTACCGTAACCGTTCCCTGACGCAAATCTCGAAGGTCTTGAATGGTTCGATTTGCTTGCTCTAGAGTTCGAATGATTTCTTCAGCATACGCCAAGAGTTTTCGACCTGCTTCGGTGAGGGAGATATGATTCGCCATACGTACAAATAGCGGTAATCCAATTTCTGCTTCCAAAGAAGATATCTGGCGGGAGACCGCAGGTTGGCTAAGATAAAGTTCTTTGGCAGCCTTAGAAAAACTTCGCCAGCGCGCAACTTCATAAAAGGCTCTTAAGTGCTGAATGTCCACGCTATACTCCTTTCGCATAGGGATTATAACTAAGTTGCATTTCAATTATATATGAAATATGATACGCTAAAACAGATAAGGAGGCAAGGCAATTGGCTGATCTTAACCGTTCAATTCGTTTAACCAATTATTCTCCTGGATCTGGCTGAGCTTGTAAAATAGGTCCGGAGGACCTAAGCATTCTTTTATCCTATTTACCGAAGCAGAACGTTCCGGGTTTGCTGTCCGGACTGGATGATGACGCTGCAACTTATAGTATTAATGAAAATCTCGCAATTGTTCAAACTCTGGATTTCATTACTCCAGTCGTTGATGACCCTTTTTCATTTGGCGCCATTGCAGCTGCCAATGCGATCAGCGATATTTATGCTATGGGAGCCAAACCGATATTCGCTCTGAATATCGTCAGCTTTCCAATCAAAACGATGCCCATGGAAACTTTAGGAGCCATTTTAGCCGGTGGTGCTGCGAAAGCTGCGGAAGCTGGGTTTTCCATTGTCGGTGGGCATTCTGTGGATGATGCTTCACCAAAGTATGGCCTTTCGGTAACAGGACTCGTTCATCCACAAAAGTTAATCCGCAAAAGTGGTGCCCTTGTTGGGGATGCGCTAATCTTGACAAAACCTCTAGGCACTGGGATATTGGCTACAGGGATTGATTCTGGGATTGTGGGAGACGAGGTAGAAGCAGCCCTAACTGCAGTCATGTTGGAACTTAACCTGAAGGCGGCCCAAGTTATGCAGACGTTTCCGGTTCATGCCTGTACGGACGTATCGGGGTTCGGTCTTTTGGGCCATCTCAGTGAAATGTTAAATCCGGATTTATCCGTGATGCTTGACTATGACAAGTTACCGATTTTACCCCAAGTTTGGGATATTCTTAAATATGGGGGAGTCTCCAGCGGGACCCATTCAAATGCTCGCTATTTAGGTGATCAAGTCCATTGGGAAGAAAAAATAACCTTACTCGAACAAATGGTTCTATTTGATGCCCAAACCTCCGGTGGTTTACTAATGGCCGTTCCTGCAGAGGTGGCTAATTTACTGATTTCTGAGCTAACCTTAGCGAAAACTCTTGCTGCAAATATTATAGGCTATGTTTGTAAACGAAGTGATTTTCCGATTAAAGTTCGACGGGGATTAGGAAACGAAAACCCGTTCTAACTATTTCAATGCAAGATCATAGTAAAATAGTTGAAATGAAACATTTATTTATCCAACTACCCATCCTTGCCCCACTTATGATTTATCCAGGATGAACTTGGACATGCTAAACCTGCTACCACTCAACGACATGGAAATATATAATAGTATTCTGGATTTTATAGAGAAGGCTCTGATTTATGCAGTCATAGACTTCTTGAGATTCGTAACCACTTTAAATATTTAAAATTAAGAGGGGTTTCTATTTTTGTGTCGAATTTTGTGAGTTGGGGTTAGACAAAACTAAACTCGTATTCATTAAGGGGGTAATA
>DOPS01000305.1:0-25027 GCA_003512645.1 Desulfosporosinus sp. | reverse complement strand
CACACTTTTGAGTATTAGCGACGTTACGATAAATGAACTTTTCAAGCCTTTTTAAGTCAAGCAGAGAAGATGAAAGGTTTCTTGAACCTGATGATTGCGGCGTTGGACCGTAAGGCAGTACTTCTTCGAACAGCATAAAGATAGCAAAATCGTTGTTGGTAATTGTTGCCTAAAACCACATTGTGGAACCAAGGGGTTTATATACCCATTTTCAGGGAAGTCTTTGTCAACATCTCAATTTCTTCACTAAGACACATTCCGCGAGGGGTTCTGAAGCTACTAAAACGTCAGAATTGCAGTACGTCTGTTCGCCAGTTTAATATTTTTCGTTATTTTGTAACAACCTCTTAAAGCCCATATCTCACCAGTTCCATGGCTTCATCCACGTTGGCGATGTCCATGCTTGTGGCCAAATACCATTCGATGGGTTCCATTCCTTTTGGAGGATTGATTTCTTGAACATACAGGATAGACAAGGCCACGCTTGCGTTTTTGCGAAATTCTTTGGGTGTGTTGACAGGTTCGAGTACATTTACACGGCAATATTTAATTTCGAGTGTAGTCGTTCTCTTGGGCACGTTCCTCCGAGTATCCCTAGGAATTTCAACGATGATTTCACCCGCTGACGGCTCATTTTTTACTTTGTCAAACAGCTTGCAGGCTTCCGTTGTCTTTCTGTTTTGTACCACGCGTACTAGAAAGTCCTGATCATTGGAGATAGCATGATCGTAAAACTCATAGACATCCGCTTCTCGATCGCCAACATGAACCAGGCGGAGCTCTTTCGGGATGCCCAACTGGCTTTTGTCCATACTTTCCAGCCATTTATAGCTTTCTTTTTCCTCAATCGGCTTTTGGCGTTTCTCTTTACGTTTGCCGCGTTCCGCAGGATCCCGCGTCCATATTTTCTGATCCAAGAGTCCAATCGCGATCCCTTGGGTTGTTACGGCGAGTGCAGAATGCACAATTAATCCTTTACAATCTGCACTAGCGCCAAAGTCGCCCAATCCTTCTGTTTTCGTGTGCGACGAATAGTTGAGCGTCGTGGTGTCTTGAATCGATAAGATGATTTGTTCGCCACTCTCTTTCATTTGTTGGATCGTCGCTTTTCGGTGTGCATTCAATACGACTTCTTCTGTAACTTTATTGTTTTTGACCAGACGATAAATCGCTTTGGCTTCCCCTTTACTTTCGCTTGCCGCCGCGATGGATTCGTTGATTTTCTTAGACAAGGTGAAATTAAGGATGATGCAGGTAATATGGTTGCCTTCGGCACTGCAACCTTTATGATCACTCAACTAGTGTAGTTCCTACCAACACCCCATCTAAAATCTTGGCTCCTCTTCCCTGTTCCAAAACCATAACTGGATTAATATCCAAGCTTAAGAGGGTATCTCCTGCTTCAACGGCTAACTGACTCACACCTAATAGTATTTCTACCAAGGTTTCTTGATCGACTGCCTGTCTTCCTCTGACACCGTTCAAAAGAGCAGCCCCTTTAATGTCCTGGAGCATTTTGTGAGCTTCTGCTCTGCTTATGGGCACAGGTTTCAAGACTACATCTTTCAGGACCTCAACAAAAATACCTCCTAAACCAAACATTATCTGAGAGCCTAACACAGGATCCCTTTGCAGGCCGATAATGATTTCTACCCCTTGGTGTACTTGTTCTTGCATTAGGATACCATTGATCTTGGCTTGTGGATTATAAGTTTTTCCCTTTTCCAGCATCTCTATAAATTTGGCTTTAACTTGCTCTGCCGACTGAATATCAAGGGCGACGCCACCCGCTTCAGTTTTATGCAATATATCTGGGGAGTCTATTTTCATCACGATGGGGTAGCCCATTTCCTCGGCTATTTGCACGGCCTTATCGGCACTCTCCGCCAAATATTCCTTGGTTACTGGTAAACCGTAGAGCTCTAAGATTCCCTTGGTAGCGTGCTCGCTTAATGCTATGCTACTTTCTCTGAGGGTCGCCTGGACTTTAGCTCTCCGCTCTTCCTTGATTTCAACGGCTTCTGGCACACTCCACCCTCGCCTAAAAGTGGCATAGCGATATAATGCCCCGAGCGCTTTCGCTGCCCGAGCCGGAGAATGGTATAAGGGAACTCCAGCCTCTGTTAAGACATCAAAGCCAGGTTTGGCCACTTGCCCCACACTCCAGCTTACAACCAATGGCTTCTCCGTATCTAAAGCGGCTTCCGCAATGTCACGTCCGATCTTCTTGGCCATTTCGCCCGTCGCCATCGTTATCGCCACAATCAGCATGTCAAGTTCGTCAGAGGCCAAAAGCAGTTTCAAACATTGCTTAAACTCTTCTCCTTGGTTTAAGGATTGGGCCGTGACATCAATCGGATTTTGAGCGCACCCAAAGGCAGGAATCACTTTCCGAACTTCCACTTGCAACTCTTCGCTTAATTCCGGCACCTGCAAACCAAGTTCCTCGGATCGGTCTGCGAGTAAGATTCCAACCCCACCTGACATGGTGACAATCCCTACTCTTGTTCCACGGGGAAGTTTTCCTGGAACAAAAGCTTGGGCCAAGTCAATGACTTCATCACTGTCACTGGCCTGAAGGATACCCATTTTATCAAAATAGCTTTTATAGGCAGCACCCGAGCCTGTTAGCGCTGCAGTATGGGTGGAAGCCGCTTTTTGTCCACTGGCAGAGTTACCCACTTTTAAAGCAATGATTGGCTTACCTAATTCTGCTGCCCTTTCAGCGGTCTTCCGGAAGGTTTCCCCGTCCCGTAAACCTTCAAGATACGTAAGCACCACTTTGGTATTCGGGTTTTCCACAACATACTCTAAACCTTCTCCGGCTGTCATATCCGCTTCATTCCCAGTAGTGACAACAAAATTGACGCCAACTCCGGCTTCTTGCAGTAGGTTAAATAACATAAAGCCGACAGCTCCGCTTTGAGAAACTAAAGCCACAGTCCCCGCTTTAATGCTGTCTGTTTCCATCGAAGCGCTAAATGAGGCGATTAACCCAACGGATACATTGAGCATACCCAAACAGTTTGGGCCGATTAGACGCATATTGCAGTTCTTCGCTATTTTAATGATTTCTTCCTGAATTAGTTTGCCCTCTGCACCCGTTTCTGCAAAGCCGGATGAAAAGATAATCGCCCGTTTGATTCCTTTGGCCCCGCAATCTCTTAAGATCGCGGGGACTCGGGCAGCAGCAACGGCAATTAATGCTAAATCCACTCGTTCTGGAATAGCCCCTACCGAAGAATAACAAGTCTGCCCAGCAATCTCCTGGTACTTGGGATTTACCGGATAAATCTGCCCTTGATAGTTGTGTTTTAATATGTATTTTAAGATTTTCCCGTTAATTGTAGCAAAATCCTCGCTAGCCCCGATGATGGCCACACCTGTTGGTTCCATGAAATAATTCATTGGATTCATCTCCTTTAATTCGGTCTTAGCAAAGCCGACAGTGATGCGATATTGTCCACTTCCTCAAGGTTTAGACACAAGTCTATTAACTCATCAGCAACATTCGATCCAACAACTTCTCCCGCCAACTGCCTAAATTTATCAATGACTAAACTTAACGGATATGGTTTATCAAAATTACCTTGGGAGGAAAATACCGTTTCCGATAACCTACGCCCATCCTGTAAATAAAGAGTAACTTGTGCAGGTCGTTTACCCGGCGACATTGCTGATAAAGACGGGTTTTCAGATACATAAACTTTTTGTGCTAAATTCAAGATGCGTTCATTAGCTAATGCATCCTCAGAAAACGCGTCTACTCTGGCGTTTCCATTCACTATATACGATACGTTGCCAGAGCGAAAGGAATGGAGAATTTTGCTGCCAGCATATTTTGTGGCCGCTGGTTTTTTAACCGAGCAGCAGCACTATAGGTTTCTACTTCTAACTTCTCGATTTGGTCATCAGTAACTGGTTGTTCGGCGAGAATACCTTGAAGAGCATCAATTGCGGCGTGATTATACCGACAGCATGCATACATTTTAAAATAATTACTTGTTATATAGTAACTAGTCCCCAAGTCTCTAATGAGTAAATGTGGGTTAAAGTCGGTGCCAAGAATAGAACCAAAAACACTTTCAACTATTCCATCACCAGTGTTAACTCCCGCTCTAGCTAAATCAACAGCCAACATACCTAAATGATTACTTAGCCCAGTATAAACATTTCGGATAGTCCCACCCGATAATGCAGTTGACCATGCTGAAGCGATACTCATCGCAGCTGCTAAATGAATAGTACGGGATACTTCTTGAAGAGATAAACCCCTTAGTTTGGCAACCGCTACAGCTGCCCCTATCGTCCCCCAAGTTCCATGGGGATGCACCTCGTCATGAAGGGTTGTCGATGCGTCAATACGGGCGGCTAGCTCGTAGCCGACCACCAGGCTCTCCAATAGCTGTTTGCCACTCGCCCCTATATGTTCAGCCCAAGCAAGAGCAGCTGGAACAACGTGGAAAGCAGGATGACCCTTAGCAAACTGATTCCCCTCATCTATCTCTAAGGCGACCGCAGAAGTACCGTTAATCAAGGCAGCCGAATTCGGTTCCATTAAGACCGAGTATCCCGCAATTGTTACAGGATCAGTCCCACCTTTATAACAAGATTCCACCATATTGGGAATAGGCATAACCTTGCTACCAGCCAACATTGCTCCTAAGGTGTCTAATAAAGTAAGCATAGCTTGATTTATTACGTACGCGGGTAATTTATCATACTTTGTCCTAATAATGAACTCACAAATTGGCTCCCAAATATGCATTTCGCTCCTCCTTCCACTTTAAAGATTTTGTCTTTTTGTAGAAGTTTGGCCCTTTTGTTAACGTTAATTAATCAATAACTTAACTAATTACTTTCGCAACTAACTCCGCAAGATCGACCACCTCAACAGCACCCTCCACGGACCTAGAGCCATCTTCCAACATTGTTAAGCAGAAGGGGCAAGATGTTACAATAGTTTTGACTCCTGTCTCCAACGCTTGTTGAGAGCGCACCTGATTAATCCTATCGCCGGTCCCCTCATCCATCCACATATGCCCGCCACCGGCACCACAACAAAAGCTTTTTTCCAGGTTCCGCTCTATCTCGACTAATTGCAACCCGGGGATACCGGCAAGCACCTGGCGGGGTGCTTCATAGATTCCGTTGTAACGCCCCAGGTAACAGGAATCGTGATAGGTTACCGATTTGTTTACATTTCCCACTAGTTCTGCAGCACCTTTTTGAAGGCGTTCCGCCAGAAACTCACTATAATGCTGTACTTCAAAACTGGCACCCATGGCTGAGCTATACTCATTTTTCAGTACATTAAAACAATGAGGGCAATTTGTAATTATCTTCTTTATGCTATACTTTTCAATAGTAGCTATGTTCTCCCTAGCTAACTTTTGGAAAAGATATTCTTCTCCGATACGCCTAACCGCGTCTCCGCAGCAGCGTTCTTCTTTACCAAGAATAGCAAAATCTACCAGCAAAGCTTTGAGCGATTTAATCACTGCCACGGATATTTCTCTAGAACGCTCATCAAAGGAGCCCAGACAACCTACCCAGTAGAGAATATCTGCTTTTCCTATATCTTTAAGAAGTGGAACCCCTAAAGATTTGGCCCATTCTCCTCGATATCCCCACCATTCACCCCAAGGATTTCCTTGTTTCTCGATATTCCGCATAATCGGCCTCATCTCGACTGGGACTTCCCCATGTTCTAGCACTAGACTTCGACGCATTTCCACAATACGGCCCACCTGATTAATTATGACAGGACATTCACTCTCACAATAGCCACAAGTTGTACAGGCCCATATTGCTTCAGGTGCTAATGTCCACGCAGAAGTAACAACCTGCTCACCTTCACTTTTCCTACCTAAAAAATCTGTAAGCTTACTATTTAACCCCTTGGGAGAAAGAGGTTTATCTGTCAGAAAAGCTGGGCAGCCCAATTCACACCGGCCACAATGGGTACAGGAAAATGTTTCTAGAATATGTTTACGCGTAAAAGTATTAGCCTTGCTGGCTCCAAAACTATTATCCAGCTTATTAACCTCCAAAGGAAGGAGATCACCGATTCGACGATTCGCCGAAAAAAAAATATTAAAAGGAGCAAAAAGCAAGTGTCTAGCCTTACTAAACGGTATGTAGGCAATAAACATCATGCTCAAACTAAGATGGCTCCACCACAACACCCTATGAGCAAACGTTAAATCAACCCTAAACAGAGAAAAAAACCTAAAAAACAACCAGCCAACAGGTGACCACAAAGCCCATGGATCATTGTTTGCAACTTGACGCAATCCCTCGACAACAAAACCGCTAATTAAAATGAGGGCAATCCCGATCAATAATATCCAGTCTTCTGTAATCCCCTTCAATCCGGGTGGGCGTATAATCAGGCGTCGATAAACTAGGCCTACCACCCCTAACAGGGCAAAAAGGCCTGCAAGATCCAAGACCAAGGAAAACCAAAGATAAAACTGTCCAACTAAAACGTGAATATTAAAATCCGCTTGCAAGGCCACGACTAAAGTACCTATAAATAGAACAACGAATCCCCAGAAGAGAAAAAGATGCATTAATCCTGCCAGAGGATCACGCCGGATTCGCCTTTGTGATAATCCCTCCCGCCATAAACAAGCCAAGCTTTTGGCTCCACCTGCCAAGGACACCGGGTTTTTCTTGCCGTTTAGCAAGACTGACATATACCGTCCCATGCGGAAAAGGAAAACGACAAGAACCGTTATCAAGAGTAGGTACATCATATTATGATTTGTGATATTCCAATAAACTTCCCTACTCGGCACTATCATTTCCCCCTTTATCGTTAAATACTGGATAGCTCAAATCCGCTTTTCCCAGCTTTATAAAGGCATCCCTTATGATTCTTACAACTCTCTCCACCCGGTTTGCATTCTGCCAAGCTTTCGGGGAGACCGCTTACCGTGCAACCCCTAATTTGATCAATGACTGAAGCTGCTTTCGCTACCTCCGCTTCAGAACCGCTTACGACCATTGTCGTCGCACCTTCCGCTCCATCAATCCCCCCTTTGGCGATCACTGTGCATGAAACATTGGCTAGCAAGGCCAGAGCATCTCTTTCAGTTACAATCTGGCCAATGAGGGGAAGCATACCAACAGCCATTCCCCGGGACAGTCGCATCGTGTTCCGCCCTGCTGCCATTACCGCTTCGGAGATTGGCCCGGGAATAAGCTTTTCTAACCCTACAGGGATAATGATTCTGGCCCCACAGCCAAGAACTCCGGCCAAGACCTCTCCGGCGGGTCCTCCAAAGACACCGCCCATACACATAGCAGCATTTCCATAAGGATCCAACGCGTTAGCACCTATGATAATAATATCCTGCCGCCCTAGGGTAGGAATGATTTCCTTTAAACTGTCTTCCACAACTTGAAAACTCCCAGAGGTTAACAAAAGAACATGCCCTTGAACTGTACTATTAAGGGCAGCGCGGGTACCCCGGGGAGAAACCCGACCAGATATTTTCAACGGCTGGCCGATTAGTTCCTCTCCTATTGCGGATACTGTTGTGCCGCCTTTTAGTAAAACCTTACCTTCACTCAGGGCTTGTTGTACTTCTGGCAAGGTGGCTACCCCTTTGGCAATGATCCTTTTTGCCTCGGAAACTGTTAACGTAACTTGAATACGTGTTTCCACATTCTCTCCCCCTATAGTTTCCGTGCGGTTAAATGTCCCTCTCGAATAGCTTCTAGAATCGAGCGAGGTGCTTCTGCATCTCCAATCAGGTAAATTTCCGGAAAAACCTTCTGCAAGCTTACAAAAAGTTCATCTTGTGCCGTCCTCATCCCCGCAATCACAACTGTATCTATATTAACTAATTCCTCTTCTTCACCACTATAGAGATCTTCGATTATGACTGTACTTCCTTGAGTCTCTTTAACCGCACTTCCGGTTGTGATCTTGATACCAAGCGAACGGAGTCTACTATGCTGGGTAATCCAACTAATTTGTACAATATCCGATCCTTCAGATGTACGAGGAGTGACAATATGAACCTCTTTGTCCTGTTCGGCTAAGAATTCGGCAACACTGGTTGCCCGATAATGCCCGTCATCATCTAATAGAACGACTCGATTTCCTACAGAGACTTTGCCTATTACGACATCCTCTACTACTACAACGTTTTGCTGAGCACCCGCAAAATCAGGCCGTAGTGGTTGAGAACCTGTTGCGATAATAACGGCATCTGGACTCTCCTTCATTATTAGATCAACAGTAGCCTCGGTATTATCGGAAATTTCTACACCCAATCTCTCCAGTTCTTGACTTAAATAACGCGTGATACCGCTAAGCTCTTGACGGGAAGGGATGGCTGAAGCCAACAAAATGTTTCCGCCTAAGGCTGTTTGCTTTTCCCAGAGAGTTACACGGTGGCCGCGTAAAGCAGCTATTCTGGCAGCCTCCATACCGGCCGGACCGCCGCCGATGATGAGTACTCGTTTTTTCTTTGTGGCGGGAGTTAGTGTTCCTTCACCTAGTTCAGCTTCTAAGCCTACGGTCGGGTTTTGGGTACAGGTGATGGCAAATCCACGGTGCATCATTCCTACACAGCCCTGGTTACACCCAACGCAGTTTCTGATTTCCTCGAGGCGGCCTTCTTTTGCTTTATTGGGCATCTCAGGATCACACAGAGTTGCCCTAGTCATGCACACAACATCTGCCTGATGATCCTTTAGGATCTGCTCAGCATGGGTAGGGTCTACGATACGGCCTACAGTAAATACCGGAATGTCTGTCACAACACTTTTAATCCCTGCAGACAAATATACAAAGGCCCCAAAAGGAAAGTGCATATCAGGAATCATCGTTGCAAAGCTTAGACCGTCATAGTTACATTGACTAACATTTAGAAAATCTAGTTTTCCCTTACTGGCCAAGAACGAAGAAATCTCTTGCATATCATCAAGGGTTAATCCCCCGTCCGTGAATTCATCCCCGCTAATCCGCATACCTACAGCCATTTCAGTGCCACAAGCCTCCCGCACCTGATCAATGACCGCTTGGGCAAAGCGTAGTCGATTTTCTAGACTTCCCCCCCATTGATCCGTACGCTTGTTAGAGTGGAGTGACATAAACTGTTGAATAAGGTAACCATGTGCGCCGTGAATTTCGACTCCGTCAAACCCTGCCTCCCGAGCCAACCTGGCACTTGCACCGTAGGCCTGAATGATTTCTTTGATTTCCCGCTCTGTCATGGCATGGGGAATTTCCTTCTTACTTAAACAGGGGATAGCGGAGGGAGCCAGAATCGGTTGACGGCTTTCGAGACTACTCATTTGCCGGCCCATATGTAAGAGCTGGACAAAGATTTTGCTACCCTGTTCATGAACCATTGTGACAACCTTTTTTAAAGCCGGGACAATCGCCGGATCATATCCGGCGATCCCTGTCAGTCGAGCATGACTGGAAGAATGCACGTACATTGCTTCCATAATAATAAGCCCTATTCCACCTTTAGCTTTTTCCGCCAGATAATAAGCATGTCGCTCTGTCGGGAAACCATCTAAGCAAAAATTAGTGACATGGGCCGAACTTGCAATGCGATTACTAATAACCACCGGCCCTATACTCAATGATCTAAATAGGTTCGGTAAATCGTTTGACATTGTTAATCCTCTTTTCCTCCTGAATACTCAACAAATTGTTACAGACTGCGCTTTAAATATTGTCCACGTCCGGATTCAGCTGTAATCTTACCATTTTCTGCTATAACCTCACCCCGACTAATTGTAAAACGCGGCCAACCCTTAAATGTCATACCTTCATAAACAGAATAATCACAACTCCCAAAGACCTCGGGAGTTACTTTACGTTCCCAATTTAGGTCTACTATCGCAAAATCAGCATCGGCACCAACCTGAATTACTCCCTTTTGGCTAAGATTCAAGGCTTTAGCCGTGTTTCCACTGGACAACCGGGCTAAGGTTTCGAGGGGAATCCCCCGTTTATGATAACCTTCACTAATCAACACCGGCAAAATAACTCCTGCACCCGGAAAACCCGGTAGTATTCCCCAAACGTCCTTACCTTTACTATATTTCTTAGCTAAATTACTCGGACAGTTATCAGAACCAAGTGTCGTAATGAGTCCGTTTCGTATCCCTTCCCATAATTTCTCTGCGTCTTGCGCTGTATGAATGGGAGGGTTAACCTTCGCCAAAAGGTTGCAAGGAGATTCCTCAGTCAACACTAAGTAGTGTGGACAAGTTTCTACTGTCACACCTTGATTGATTAATTCTGGAGCACCGGCAATAAAATCGACACTAGAACCGGCACTCATATGGACGATATACAGGTTACCATGGACAATTTTATTAAGGTAGAGTGCCCCCATAACTGATATCGTTTCGGCATAATCAGGGCTGGTGCGAGCAAAATAAGCTAAACTATCCTGACTTTCTTCAGCCTTAACCCTTGCCGCTACTTGCCGTTGCAAATCCATTTCCTCACAATGTACGCACAAATTCAACTTAGGGGAGATCTCAGCGAAATTACGCAGAATAAACATCATGTCCGCCGAATCCAACGTCAAAGGATCTTCAGACCCGAAAATCTTTTTAACATCATCCTGATAATTACGATAAAATTTGTAGGATGTTATTCCCAGCTCACGGGCATACCCCTCAACTTCAGCCACGTGTTGCTTCGTCAAAAGTCCCAAGCTAAAAGCAAAGTCGACTAAACTATTCTTATCACCTACTTCAATCAGCTTAGGAACGCTTTCTTGATAGGATTCTTTTCCTCGGTAATAATTTACAATGGTAGTAATACCGCCGAGTGCTGCCGCCTTTGTATCTTCTTTAAAATCCGACGCCATATCATTATAAATTCCAAGATGCATATGAGGGTCAATGACCCCAGGAAAAATGAACAAACCCGTCGCATCAAGCACCCGATTCGCTTGCGGGCTTAAGCCTGGGGCGTAAATGCCCGCAATTTTCCCTTCCTTTACACCAATATCCGCTGTGGTAACTCCATCCGAAAAGACGACCTGCGCTCCTTTAATCAGTAGTTCCATCATCATTTCTCCCTCCTCTACTTATTCAGATTTTGGAAATAGTCAATGATCTGCTCACTATCGACTACATCAGAATATTTCATCCAAAGATCCAGCAAAGCAGCTTTATGAGAAAGTTGCACTCGATCATAAACACAATCTTCAATCATCGCTACATTATAATTACGAGTTACTGCGTCTACTGCCGTGGCTCGGCAACAGCCACTTGTCGAACCACCGACAATTATCAGCGTGTCGATCCCTAATTTAACAAGGTAACTTTGTAAAGGGGTTCCATAGAAGACACTGGCATAAGCTTTATCGATGACCAACTCGTTGTCAGCAGGGGCTAATTCCGGTACAATCTGAGTTTCCGGACGCCCTTCAAGATATTTGGTCTGGTCTCGGTTGGTCTTTGTGGCAAACCCATCAAAGGACATTGTCTTTTTCTGGACATTGCGCGAATAAAAAACTGGCACCCCAGAATTCCTGGCAATCTCACGCAGACGCTGAATATTCCGAATTGCCTCCCAGGCTAAGGCTCCCCCTCCTGAAGGCCAACGGTCAAGTTGTTCGTCGATCGGCACATCTTCACCCACATAATTTGGCTGCACATCAATGATCATCAAAAGGGGCTTTTTGCCCAAACCCCGGCTTTTGCCGTAACCACCCTTTTCTATGACCAACCTGTCAACATCAGTAAGAAGGTCTTCCCAAATCCTTGCCATTATAATTTCCCCCTTCGAAAACTTTTTTAAGTTAATCGTCATTTTACATTAGATATGTTCGGCCGCATGTCGGCCCGCGATGAAGCCAAACCCCAGTGCTGCCAACAACCCGTTGCCCGACATATATCCTTTGGGCTTACGGCCTGATACTCCTACTGCTGCTCCTCCCCCTGCATATAAATTGGGGATTGGCACTCCAGCAGTGCTTAACACCTCGGCATTTACGTTGATCTTTAAGCCTCCCTGGGTATGGAATAATGCCGGCTCTACCTTGACACCGTAGAACGGAGGTATCAGCTTTTTGGGAAACCAAGTCCTACCGAAGGAGTCATGACCGTCCTGAACAGCCTGGTTGAATTGCACTATGGAAGCGGCCAGACCGGCTTCAGGCAAGCCCAATTTTTGCGCCAGCCCCTCAGGCGTATCTGCTATCTTTAACCCGTTTAACTGGGCGAGATTTTTATAATCCTCAATAGTCAATAGACTTTGGTGTATCTCTTCATCCATGATGTAGAAGGCAATCCTACCTGGCTGCTTCATCACCTCCAGGGCATACTCAGAATAGCCCTCACTTTCATCTCCAAACCTCTCACCCAATTGGTTTACCAGGAAGCCTCCGTTCATGATTCCTCCCCAGGTAACCAGTATTCCGTGACTGGAAGCCACCGAGGCATGACCCTGAAAACAACTCATATTCTCCAATTGCGCTCCCAGCTCTATCCCCCACTTGATTGCGTTCCCTGTGTTAGCTTCATAACCAAAATACAAGATATCTTCCATTTCAGGAATAAATTGCTGCACCATCTCTTTTTTGCCACCAAAACCATTACAAGCTAAAATGACTTTTTTTGCTCTAATCCTTTGGATACCATTAGGTGTACTGGTTTCTACTCCTGTAACTTCTCCATTATCCCCCGTTAACAGCCTGGTCACCGGTGATTCGAGCATTAGGTAGATATCCTCACGCTTGGCCACTTCACGCCGCAGTTGGTTGATCAGATCCAGTCCGCCTCTCGATTTGGGCGCATGCATTCGGTAATGGGAGTGGCCCGGATATTTAAATTCCGTGAAAAGGGATAGTTCGATCTCTAGCTTGTCTACCATCCATTCCACCATTGGACCAGAGGCGCGGCAAACTTCGAGGGTTAATTCAGGGTCACTCTCATATCCATTTTTCTTAAAGATATCCTCCGCCATTTGTTCCGGAGAATCATCAATTCCCGCCTTACGTTGAAAGCTAGTGCCAGCAGCTTGGATCATCCCAGCACTACTGGCAGTATTGCCCAATACATGTTCCGTCTTTTCCAGGATTACTACCTCGGCTCCCAACTCTGATGCGGCCAAAGCAGCTACCAAACCGCAGCCACCGGCACCCACTACCGCAATATCAACCTCCGCATCCCAATTCATTAACTTCCCTCCAATATTCCAACCCGCGCATTGTATTGCAGATTTCTTGTCTTATATTAGCCCTTCTTTACGAAGTAAATCGTAGATTTGAGCAGCCCCACCTTGGCTGCCTTCGGCCAAATTACCCTTTTTTCTCTTAACCCCGCCGGAAAGAATCATTTTCATTCTGTCTGAAGCTGACATCGAACTGTCCGGTGTAAAGATTTTCTTCGGCTTAGGGCGTGCCAGTGCGAGGTGCACTGTACGCACATAGGAAGCCAACGTATCAATTTCCGCTGGCTCAACCTGAAGTTCAGCCAAGTTAAAAACTGGTATTTCTGCCTGCTGGGCAGCCAACCGTGCTGGAAGCGTAGGATATCGCGGCTCTGAGCCTCTACCCAGAGACAGCACCGCGGGCAAGGGACATTCGCACATCCGCCTACTGCCTCTTTCTCCCCTACAGGTTACTTTCAGGTTTGTCTCCGCGAGCTTCTCTATTTGAACGACCCTTGAAAGGACGGGCCTAGCTAAAAAATGTGCCAAATAGTTCCCCACCAATCCTGATGCGCTTGCACTCGATTTATCCCCGCACAGCACCAACTGGAATCCGAGTTTTTCAATCCAAGCAGCAAGTATACGGGCGGTTACGATTGAGGGTGTAGGGAAGAAACCTTCCAGCCCCTCATCCCACAGACGCACCGCATCATCAGCTCCCAGACTTAAACCTGCACGCAAGCCTTCCTCCTGCGCCTTATGTCCGACCAGCACAACCGTGACCTTAGCTCCCCAGCGGTCTCTCCACGCGAGAGCCTCTTCCAGAGCAAAAAGGTCAAAACTACCTACATCGTAAACAGTCTCCTCCTTGGTTGAGAGCTGACCACCTTCAACAGCGAGAGGGCCTGCCCGATGCGGCCAGTAACTGATTGGCACCGCAATGTCCATTTTATGCTCCCATCGGCTTGGCATTTTCCTTGCCCTCCCATATCCGCTTAATTAACTCCGGCAGTACCTCTTGCACATCGCCAACTATTCCGGCATCGGCAATCTTAAAAATAGGAGCATTCTTATCCTTATTAATCGCAATTATTTTCTTAGCGTCACGCATACCGAACGTATGCTGGGTTGCGCCAGAGATTCCACAGGAGATAATCACGCTGGGTGCAACAAGTTTTCCGGTTTGGCCAATTTGCCGCGTCAGGGGAATCCAACCGTTGTCCCGGGCCAATTTGGAGCCACCGACAGCAGCCCCAATGAGTTCAGCCAGTTCATAGATTAGTTGAAATCCTGCGGCTGAACCCATGCCTCCCCCGCCAGCCACGATAACTTCAGCTTCACTCAGGTCCACCGTCCTCGGATCTGCCTTTATCTCTTCAAGAAATCGAATTAGATTTGAACGTTGGCTGGGTGTGTGCAGCTTTTGAACATTGCTATTAAGACCTGAACGCTTCTTGACATTGACCAACCCTACACGCCATGTTGCTAAAACCGGTCGCTTCGGTGCGGATGTAAGAAAAGCGCTTAGACGTTCCCCGTAACAAAGGTGCTCAAAGAGCAAACTTTCCTGCCCAAGCGAAATACTAATGCAATCGGGAAAAAAAGGCATTCGGTATCGCAGAGCGGTCTTAGTTAAAAGTCCCCTCCCAAATAGGGTTTCTGCTGCTAATACTAATCCAGGGCTTTCGCGTTCAATTAACTCACCTAAAAATTCAGCGAAATCCTCTCCAGTAGCACTTTGTGGCCACTCATCGGTAAGATAAATCGTTTGCGGGCCAAATTCCATTATTTCTTTGACTAAATCTTCCTTATTCGGTGCAAGTAGGATGGCAACTGCAAGCACCCCTCCGGTAACAGTCCCGGCTGCGGTGAGAATCTCACGTGAACTCTCGCGCAAACCGTGGTCATCCCCTTCTAACACAACCCAGATCTGCATTGTCCCGCCTCCTTACCCATTAGCGCTACTTTTCTTAGCCAATTCTTGTTCCAGGTGCGGAACTAAACCGCCTACTTTAATCAACTCCTGAATGTGATCAGGTAACCAGCTTGCTTGGTAAACTTGACCTTGGGTAAGGTTTCTGATACTCCCATTTATCATATCGATTTTTAATTTGTCACCCTGCTGGATCTGATTGGCCTCAGGGCATTCCAGTACGGGTAGCCCTAAATTAATAGCATTCCGGAAAAATATGCGGGCAAAAAATACAGCCACGACAGCACTTACCCCTGCATATTTGATTGCTGCCGGGGCGCTCTCCCGGCTCGACCCGGAACCAAAATTTGCGCCTCCGACCACAATATCACCGGGTTTTATTTTTCCAGACAATTCCGGATCTATCCCTTCAAAAACATGATTAGCCATTTCACCATTTGACAATTTTAGATATTTCCCAGGAGCAATCACATCCGTATTAATATCGTCTCCAAACTTCCATACATGACCGCTAATTATCTCCATCTATCTCAGCTCCCTGTGGAAATTTCTAGGATCAGTAATGCGACCTGTCACAGCAGACGCAGCCACAGTAGCAGCTGACCCTAGGTAGACTTCCGAATTACTGCTTCCCATCCGTCCGCGGAAGTTGCGATTTGTCGAAGAAATGCAGCGTTCGCCATCACCTAACAAGCCCATGCTCAGTCCCCCACATGGTCCGCAGGCACTTGGCAACAAAGTTGCTCCGGCGTTTAACAGAGTTTCCAGGACTCCATCGGCTAAGGCTCGCTGTAAAACTTGCTGGGATGCCGGAGCGACTAATAATCTCGTACCCGTCGCAATTTTCTTACCTTTAAGAATGGTTGCTGCTGTCGCTAAATCATGGTATTTTCCGCCGGTGCAACCACCGATAAGAGCTTGATCAATGGAAACCCCGTTCAGTAAATCCGCGGCAATAACATTATCCGGGCTATGAGGGCAAGCAACCAAAGGTTCAAGATCTTCCGCCTGGTTGACAAGAATTTGACTATACTCAGCATCCTGATCACTGTAAACAGGGTTAAACTCAACATCCCTTCCTTCCATGTAACGGAGAACTGTTTCGTCAGGCGCAATTATTCCGGTCTTGGCACCCATTTCGATTGACATATTTGTAAGAATAATTCTTTCATCAAGTGGCAAATTCGCTACTGTATCCCCGGTAAATTCAAGCACCTTGTAAGTAGCTCCCGCAGTGCCGAGTTGTTTAAGATTGGCAAGAACCATATCTTTGGCATACGTCCCTAGAGGTAATTTGCCTTCCCAGATAATTTTGATCGTTTTCGGAACCCGCAACCAAGTACGCCCGGTAACTACAACTCCCAACATATCCGTTGAACCAAGTGCCACCACCATTGCACCCATGGCTCCACCGGTACAGCTATGAGAATCTCCTCCAACCATTAGGATTCCGGGCCTGACATAACCCCTTTCGATTGCTACAATATGACAGATCCCTTGAAACTCATGAAACCTACCAACGCCATATTTCTTTACCCATGCTCTCGTAACAACCTGAATATGAGCTTCCGTTTCATTGCACGGCGGAACAAAATGATCTGAGACAACCGTAACTTTGTCCGGATCCCAAATCGGCACTCCCAGGCGCTCAAGATTATAAGCTATTCTTCTTGGTCCACCGCAATCTTGCATCATAGCCATATCGACATTGGCCCATACCAGCTCGCCCGAACGTACTGTCTCCCGGCCACTGGCTCTGGCAATAATTTTCTCCGCGATTGTTAATCCCATATTCTCCCACCTTATTCATTTGGAATATCTTCTCTCTAACTCTTGCCATTTAGGTAAATCCAGAATGTTATTTACTTGGTCAAACAAAAACATCGAGTTCATTGAGCTTCGTGTTGAACCAGATTCTCTTAGGGTTACCATCAGATCGCTTACTGCTTTAGTCATTACCCTAAGCGCAGAATTTGGGTAAATTACAATTTTATACCCTAAATCCTGAAGCTGTTTATTCTCTAAGAGAGGGGTCTTACCACCTTCAACCATGTTAGCTAAGGTCGGAACCTTCAACTGCTTATTAATTGTTTCCATTTCCTCAATGCCTTCCGGTGCTTCTACAAAAATGACATCCGCACCGGCCTCAACGTATTGATGCGCTCGTTCAATAGCTGCTTCGAGACCCAATACGGCACGGGCATCTGTTCTGGCAACAATAACAAAGTCTTGGTCCTTCCGCGCGTCCGTCGCTGCTGAGATCTTATTCACCATTTCCTCACTCGAAATAAGCTGTTTTCCGCTCAAGTGCCCACATCTTTTGGGCATAATCTGATCCTCCAATTGTATAGCAGCAGCGCCCGCTTTTTCATAGGACTGTACAGTGCGGATGACGTTAAGGGCATTCCCGTAACCGGTATCACCATCTGCAATAACCGGTATAGTTACCGCTTCGCAAATATAAGTTAAGCGCGAAACCATCTCCGTCATCGTTAATAAACCGATATCAGGCCCAACTGAAGTATAAGAAACCCCTGCACCCGTAAGATAAAGGGCCGGAAATCCTGCCTGTTCAATGATCCTGGCAACAAGCGCATCCGCCGCTCCCGGAGCGACAATCAATTGTTCCCCCTCAAGCAATTTACGCAACAAAGCTGCAACTTTCATATATTACTCCTTTACATTCCTAAATAAGCCTTTTTTAAATGCTCATCATGTAATAGATTCTTGGCGGGTCCATTCATGACAATACGACCTTGCTCGATTACATACCCTCGATCCGCCATTCCCAAGGCATGGTTGACATTCTGTTCCACTAAAAGTAAAGTTACCCCTTGCAACTTAATCTTAGCAATAATATCAAACATCGTTTTAGTCAAAAGCGGAGATAAGCCAATCGAAGGTTCATCCAAAACAAGAAGTTTCGGTGAAGACATAAGCCCACGCCCAATCGCTAACATTTGTTGCTGTCCACCACTTAATGAACCTGCTAGATTTCGATTTTTAGACATTAAATCTGGAAGCATACTAAAAACGTACTCTAGGTTTTTCTTTTTATCTTTTTTGGCTTCTTTGGAATAAGCTCCTAATTCAAGATTTTCCAGGACTGTCATCCCTGGAAAGAGCTTTCTTCCCTCAGGGACCTGAATCAAACCCCTCGCAACAATCTCATGTGGCTCTAGACCAGATATATTTTCCCCCATAAATCTGCACTCACCAGATTTTGCCTTGACAAGTCCAGAGATAGTTTTGAGAACTGTCGTTTTGCCCGCACCATTAGCCCCTACTAAAGAAACAAGCTCGCCTCCCCGGACTTCCATCGACAATCCTTGGACCACAACCGTGTCACCATAGCCGACGAAAATATTATTTATGGTCAGCAAACATATCCACCTCCCCTAAGTAGGCTTCTGCTACCTTAGGATTTCGTACAATTTCTTCTGGTGTTCCTTCAGCCAGCATTTCGCCATGATGAAGTACCAGAATCCTATCAGACAATTTCATTAAGGCCGCCATGATATGCTCTATCATTAAAATAGACACACTATCTTCTCTTACCTTTAAAATTAGCTCCATTACCATACTCACTTCAGTAGGGGTCAGTCCAGCCATCACTTCATCCAAAAGTAATAATTGTGGTCTTGTTGCTAGCGCACGTGCCATTTCCAGACGTCGCTGATCTCCGATGGTCAACTCTTTAACTGGAATATTCCTTGTATGACTAAGTCCTACAAAGTCCAGATAGTGCAAAGCTATATCCGTTGCCTCCCCATAACTACCCGTTCGATTATACGCACCAACCATAACATTTTCCAAAGCGGACAGCTTGCCAAAGGGTTTCACAATCTGAAATGTCCGTGCCAACCCCCTTTTACATATTTTGTGCGGTGAAAGGCCAGTAATTTCTTCGTCTTTGTAGATTACTTTTCCGCCATCCGGACGGTAGTAACCGGAAATCATGTTAAAAAGAGTCGTTTTGCCCGCACCGTTAGGTCCAATTAGCCCGAATATTTCCCCTTTCTTTATAAACATATCAATTTCTTTAACAGCCACTAAACCCTGAAACTTCTTCGTAATACTACTAGTTGAGAGGAGTTTCACTTTCTATATCCTCCTTTCCAGTTTGCAGCTCAATATCTATATGTTTTTTTGTGGGAAAATGATTTTGTATAAAGCCCATAACTCCTTCTGGAAGATAAATTATTACAATCATTAGAATTAACCCATAGACCATTAGATTCATTCCACTGTAATCAGCTAGCAGGGTTCGAGTGAGTTCTGAAATCGGCATTAACACTAGGGAACCAATAATGGGGCCCCATACTGTACCGACACCACCAATAATTGCTGGAATAATAGCATTTATAGAAACCTCACTGCCGAAAACAAGGTGGGGATCAATATAATAAAAATACTGTGCGTAAAAGGTACCTGCCAGGGCTGTTAAGGCCGCACTAATTCCCAAGGCGATTAATTTGTAATGCAGAATATCTACTCCTAGAGCATCTGCAGCATCCTCATTTTCTCGAATCGCAATAAAATAGAGACCTAACCGAGTTTTTGAGATATATTTTAGGAATCCAGTTAACAGAACTGTAATGATTAGTATTAGATAATAATAATAAACTTTATTTTCAAACTGCATTTGAGTTGGCTTTCCGGTTAAGGGAAGGAGTATACCCATAGATCCTTTTACGAACGGCCAATTTGTAAAAATTACCCGAAATATTTCTGCAAAGGCCAAAGTAGCAAGTGCAAAATAATGCCCCTTTAAATGATATCTGAACGACAGATAACCAATTAACAAGCCAACAAGGCACGCTACAATTGATCCAATAATCATACCAACCCAAGGGGAAACGCCAAAATCTACAAATAACACGGTTGAAGTGTATGCTCCAAGACCGAAAAAAACCGCATGCCCAAATGAAAATTGTCCTGCATAGCCACTCATAACATTCCAACATTGAGAAAGATAGGCCCCAAATATAGCCATAATGACCAGATTCAAATAATACGTATTTAAACCCCATGGTAATGCTACAAGAATTAATCCAAAAAATAATCCAAAATAGAGCATATTAAATTTCGACCGAAAAATACTTTTAGTGTGACCCACTAACCTGCCCCCCTCCAAACAAACCCGTTGGACGTAAAAAGAGTACCAAAATAAAAATACCGTAAATGACTAAGTCATTCCAACTACCACTAAGAAACAGACCGCTCAGAGATTCACTCAAACCGATGATTAGGCCTGCTACTAAGGCACCCCAGAAGTTTCCTAACCCACCTAAGATAGCTACAACGAAGGAACGCAGAAGGAAAACGCCACCGACAGTAGGCGATGCGAAGAAAAAAGGAAGTATGATAGAACCAGCAACCCCTGCACAGGCAGCTCCAATTCCAAAGGCTACTGCATTAATATTCCTAACTTTTATTCCTACCAAACAAGCTCCTTCACGTTCTTGTGAAGTTGCTCTTATCGCCCTTCCAAGGGTAGTTTTTCGAAGAATAATATACAAGATTACTGTCACGACTAGGGCAATTACAAAAGCAAATAACTTGGGTTTGTTTATTGCTAATTCACCCAACATTATAGACTTTTCTAACCCAGGAATTTGAATACTTCTAGTATCAGGCGTCCAGAGAAAAAGCGCTAAGTTTTCAATAAATAGCATAATCCCCAAGGTAAGCAGTAATTGATTATGTTGAGGTGCTTTGATGATTTGATTTAATAAATATCGTTGAATTAAGAAACCTATTGAGAATAAAACTACAACGCTAATCGGGATTGTTAGATAAGGGTTAATCCCAAACAATGTACACAACCAATAAGTTATATACATTCCAAGCATCATAAGTGCACCATGCGCGAAGTTAACAATCTCCATAACCCCAAAGATTAGTGTTAATCCCACAGCAGTTACAGCATAAACCCCGCCCATTAAAAGTCCATCGACAGTTGCCTGTAAAATTGCTACACCAGTCATCTTCTTTCCTCCATTCAAGGTTAATCACTGGATATTTGAGTGGGCGAGCAATCCGCCCACTCAATTGATAAATTGTTATTTTGGAGTAGGGAAAATCGGCTTAGCTTGGGCGAATTGTTCCGGATAAACAATAACTTGTTTACCGTTTTGAATCTGAAGCAAAACTGCTGCTGCGTTGATATTTTCACCTTTATCATCAAATTTAATGGCACCCTGAGGTAAAATATGGTTAGTAAAGTTAGTGCTAGCAAGAGCATCACGCAACTGCACTTTATCTGTAGATTTTGCCCGTTCCAAAGCATCGGCAATAACTTGAATGGCCGTATAACCATACATTGCATGTGAACTCATAGTCGCATTAAATTTTGTCTGATAGTTTTTTAAAACTTGGTCAGTTTTGCTATTCTTAGGGTTCCAACGATAATTGACATCCATGATTCCTTCAGCATCCTGACCTAAATCTTTGATCAACTTTGGATCACTAAAGGCCCCATTTGCTATACCTACAATTCCCTTGAACTTAAGATTACGGCTTTTAATAGTCTTCATAAGTAAAGATTGATCCTGGTAATAACCCGTGCCAACCACTAAATCGGGCTTTAACCCGCTAAGCTTCGTCACTTCGGAATCTAGTGTTCCAGTGTTAGCTGCATAAGGAATAGTTCCAATAACCGTAAGACCGGCTTTATCGATGTTCTTCTTAACATAATCAGCAAAGTAAGTACCAAAAAGCGAGTTTTCATGTACAAGGGCAACCGTCTTAATATCCGGGGTTTTCAACGCTTTCATATAGCTTAAAAAATCTTCACAAAAAGCATCAGCATTAGGCTGTATTCGGAAACTATATTTAAAACCGCGTTGCATGATATTCGTCGTCGCTGCCACTGTTATTACGAAAGGAACTTGAACTTTTTCAGCCTCCTGGGTCGCTGTCACAGCTGAGCTACTAGTATACGTACCGGTTAAGGCCACAGCACCTTCTCTAATCAAGCGTTGAGCCTCACTGGCTGCCTTGTCCGGGAGTCCCTGGCTATCTCCCACAAGAAGTTTAATTTTCGCGCCACCTAATGATTTTATTCCACCTGCGGCATTTATTGCTTCAACTGCAATTTGTTCAGCATTCGTAATCGCCGTTCCTTCATATGCCATACTCCCTGTCATTGGGTGAATACTTCCGATAAGAATTTCTTTTGCTGTTGATTGAGTACTATCCGTTGCTTTTGTTTCTGTAGATTTGCTACCACAGCCGGTTAATGCAATACTTAGTGCCAGAAGCACCGCTAAAATTGAGACCCCTAAACGTTTTGGTTTTGACATGTTTAACCCTCCTCCTAAATTCTCCTCCTAAATACTACTATACAGAGTTTGCAACTTTTTTCCGTTCCGATTATCACCTCCTTATATTTTTTAACAGACTACCTCGTTCCATACAGTAGAACGACGTTCTATTTTTTCTTAAAAAATTATTTCCACCCTAATCGATAAGATATTAGATTCGAAGTATTAACTGCCTCTGCGATTAACATAACGAGTCGTTCAACAGTAAATCGGGATTCCGGACCGGAAATACTAATACCGGCTATGACTTTTCCCTCGTGATTGCGAATTGGTGCAGCCACTGAAGAAGAACCGATATTACGTTCACTATGACTAACCGCATAACCCTGTTGACGTATTAACGCCAATTCTTCTCGTAAATCATCCCCTATAATCCTCTTTCCCAGTACTGTTGAGCCAAGATCTTTCCCCGTGATAATCCTTTCAATTTCCCTCTCGTGTAAATATGCTAACAAAAGTTTTCCTGAACCAGCTAAATAAAGTGGATTACGTCCGCCCAACTGCACGAAATTACGTACAGCCTCCGTGCTTTCTACTTTTTCAATGCAAACCCGATAGTCATCATCAACAATATTTAATGTAACTGTCTCTTTCGTTTTATCACTTAGCCCCTGCATTAGTGGTAAAGCAACATCCCTAACTTCCAATTTCGAAATAACCGCGGTACCTAAATAAAACAGCTTAAATCCCAATCGATATTTCTGATTTTCTAAGTTTTGTATTATAAATCCCCGTTCTTCCAACGTTTTTAAAATTCGATAGATCGTACTTTTATACATACTAAGTTTTAACGCCAGTTCCGAAACCCCCTGTTCCGGCTCGTTTATGGAAAAGCAACATAAGATATCCAATGCTTTATCAACGCTTTGTATTGTTCCCGGATTACTACCTTTCTTTTGCATAACATAACCCCTTTAAGTTGTCGTCCTTCTAATTGAAATAATCAACTTGGGGTTTATTTCGCAACGATAGCGATATAACTGGCACGTCGAGAAAGACACCCTTGCTCAGCCTAAATACCCCAGTCATCCCCCCTTTGTTGAAAAATTTTACTTTTTTGATAAATGATATTATCAATAAAATAACAGTTAAATTGCATAATGTCAACAGAATATTCAAATAATCAAATAATTCAGGTATTAAAAATGCCAACAAAAAAAAGGCGCATAGCACCCTAATTTTAAGAAGATTTGATCTATGAGCATGATTAAGGAAGGATAGATTTACCTAGTTCCTTGCTTGTTCCTCCTTTAATTGGTTACGGTCGTCTTTGACTATCCCACCCTCTTAATTTGTAATATTCGTCGAGCATAAAGTCTAGTTCTTCAACTGTGATAACATCCCGACCCTCGTTCAGCGGTTCCCTGAACATCCGCTTCGGCAGTGTATCCTGTTCCCTAGTCGCACCTTCGCGGAGATTAAAAACCTTTCCTGAACCCGTGAACTCACCTCGATAAAAAGCGTGAAATACAGCGAAAAACGCGGTATAATAGAGATATATTAACGAAAACAGCTTTTCGTAAATTCACCTTGGGGGTGTAGTATGAAGTTTATTATCGAACAATCGGATGAAATGTTAACCACCCACTCTGGATTAGCACTGGTTGGCTTATTACTGAAAAAGACAGACATTAATGATCGGCTTAACCAGTTAAAAATAGATAAAGTTATAAGCCCGGAAATATCGAACCGTGATATTGTAGCCGCATATACTGGTTTGCTGTGCCAAGGTAAAAGTTGTTACGATCATATTGAACCATTTCGGAGAGATTTGTTTTTTCGCCAATCATTGGATATGAAATCTGTTCCATCCAGTTCGACACTGCGTCAACGATTGCAACTACTGGGCGTAACGACTGACACAGATAAGGTTATTTTAGAGGAATCAGTAAAATTAATAAAAACTGTTAAAGCTCCTCTTACACCCATAGTTTTACCAGCCATCAAGGACAATGAGCAAAACATTGTTTTTCCGGAGCGACATTTAATCCCTTGTGATGCTGACGTGTCTTGTATGGATAATTCAAAAACTAAAAAAGAGGGTGTATCAAGAACCTATCACGGATATGACGGTTTTTCGCCTATGTTTGCTTATATCGGTTTGGAAGGGTATGCTCTAAATGGAGAATTACGAGACGGCAAGACTCATTGTCAAAATGGAACGCCTGAGTTCTTGGAAGAATCCATTCGTCTGGCTAGGTTAATCACCGATAGTCCGCTTTTATTCCGTTTAGATTCAGGCAACGACAGCATCGATAATATCCTGAAATTTACTAATCGGGAAGACTATATCATCAAACGTAATCTGCGTAAGGAATCTCCAGAAAAATGGCTGGATATTGCTAAACAACAAGTTGAGGCTAAAACCGGCACTTGTGTTAAAGCACGTGAAGGAAAGAATGTGTATTATGGACGGATGTCGATTAAACGGAAAGAATTAGCCGAACCATTGTCTGTCGCCTACAAAGTAAGCGAAAGAATGGTTTATAATCACGCCATACTCAGTTTCAGCCTTTTCGACCGATACCAACCCTCTGCGCACATCTTTCATGGGATGTCTGGAAATTGCGAGAATTTCGTCCTGCTTCAAGTCACTGCGTAATTCAGAAAGAAACTTGC
>DOPS01000023.1:0-2601 GCA_003512645.1 Desulfosporosinus sp. | reverse complement strand
GTGGCAATTTATAGTATATTTGATTAGCAATGATAATATTTGTATAAGATTGTAGCAACTGGTTTAACCTCCTTCCAACTTAAATTCCGTCATTAAAGTATGACTTCCAAAAACAAGCGTTTTACGCTTAATACCTTCAATTACATCGATATAGCCGTCTTTTGATACTATACAAACGAATTTTTGTTTCATATGCTCGCATCCCTTCCATTATTTCCGTTACTAATGCCCTGCCGATACCGCAACCCTAGCCTAGGCAATCCTATCCCAGACCCTCTGTTGACAGTTTCCACACCTTTTGATTTCCTTCTAAGAATCCTTCATTTTATCAATTTGTAACTCGCCCTGACCGATGAGGTAATGAATCCTAGACCGCAAATGAATTCAACCCACCATTCAGGTGGGTTGAATTCATTAATGATGAAGGGAATTCTTGTTCTTTACATATTTATTGCACTTCTCTAAAAAAGTTAAGATGCTTTTTTCCTCTTCGAGCTTTTTATCTAGGGTCATATTTCCTCTTCCTAACCTATCGCATAACCCAAGGAGTGCTACCTCCTCGATGGGGACCTCAGAAACCATCCTTCCGACATCAGCAAAAGGCAACCCCATCGTTACAAAGAGTATTTGCATATGCCACCTGACCAGTTTTGAAACTTGGGTTATAAACTCGTCATCAGCCGTGAAATCCTTAAGAAATTTAACGGCAAGCCTCTCTCCCAATTTATCATGGTCATATGAGGTTATTCTCCCTTTTGTAATCTTCGTTGCGGAGGCCTTGCCGAGATCATGGAGCAAAGCCGACCACATGAGCACCTTTGGATTTTGGCTGAGATGTTTCCTTTCCCCAGCATTATCAAGAACTAACATCGTGTGGTTCCAGACTGAACCTTCTGGATGATGTTTAGGAGATTGTGGTACCTTCATTAAGTCACCTAGTAACGTGTAAGGGTATTCTTCTTCATATATTCCCGTTTTTACCAATCCGTTAAAGTAGTTGGAAGGTTTAACGTCATTCATTAGATGAGCATCGAATTCAAGAAATCTGTCCATGTTAAGTTACTCCGATTTTTTAATAGTTTAATAGTTTGGGCTTAGGTTTTCCTAAAACCCGAATTAAATGCACACGTCGTCCCAAGCTCCCTTTATCGCCTGTGCCACTTCCTAGAAGCATTTTCCCAATTAGGTAATGATAGTTCGGGCTGCTAAAACCTCTCTATCATGACTGCCTTTAACTTTTCCACAAGTGGAATATCTGCCTGGGCAAAGTCATATAAGTCTAACTCATGGTGATTAACCCAAGCAATCTGGCTGTGCACTTTCAACGTCAAGGCTCCTGAAATCCACCTGCACCAAAAGGCCATCAATTTGATGGTTCCATTATGATATTCGTAGATACTTTCACCGAAGAACTCAGAAACATCGATCTCAACATCCAGTTCTTCTTTGATTTCTCGTTTTAAGCATTCCTGAGGAGTCTCTCCGGGTTCCGTTTTACCACCCGGAAACTCCCACTTGCCTGCTAAATTTTCCCCAGGTGCCCTTTGCGCAATCAAGACTTGGTTATCTTTTACAATGATTGCTGCTGTTACTTCCTTCATAGTCTCATCCTTTAGTTCTAAGCGTTAGCTCAGAATTATCTTTTAAGCCCCGATTTAGTAAAGCAGTCCTTCAATCCTAATATTCTTTGATATTAAGGATATTAGCCACCTGTGCGTCAACATTAAGTTCTTCTCTTACTTCCCGTTTTATGCATTCTTTAGAGTCTCTTAGCCACCTAGAAATAGGTTAATAATCAAAAATTAAGCTAGAGAAACTCGTGGGACTATTCTTAAATCCAAGGTTTTTTCTCCTTTTCGACTATTTGATAAAGGAATTTTACGGTCACAGTCGAATAAAGAAGTGATAGTGTTATCCTGAAGTAATTGTTAAACTATAAGAAGAGGAGAGCTAGATGGAGAATAGTACTTTTCATTCCCAACGGAAATGGAACATCGGATTTATTCTATTTCTCACCTTGTTAATTGCTCTTCTTTCTCAAATAAGTATCCGTCTAACGCTACTCCTGACTCTAGGAATAGCTTTAGGTTTTGTCTTACAAAAGTCCCGCTTTTGTCTTGTGTCTGCTGTGCGTGATCCAATCTTAATCGGTATGACCCAACTCACTCGAGCCTTTCTGTTGCTTTTGGGGATTAGTATTCTTGGCTTTGCACTGGTTTCCTGGGGAGCTGAGCAGAGAAATATCCCGTTGAGCCTTAATGTTTTCCCCTTAGGCGTGCATACCCTTGTCGGTGGTCTGTTGTTCGGGATAGGAATGGTGTTGGCTGGCGGCTGTTCGACGGGAATTATAATCCGTATTGGGGAAGGTTTTGCCATGCAATTAGTGGCTTTTTTCGGTTTAGTTGTCGGCTCTGTTATAGGAGAGCGATCGGTGATAAACTGGAGAAACGCCTTTGGTGAATGGCCGGGGATCTTCTTGCCGGATATGTTTGGTTGGGTTCCAACCCTTATTCTGGAGATAATTGCCTTATCCGCCTTATGGCAGTTGGCTAGATGGTGGCAAAAAAAACAATTAGGAGAATAGGTGAACGACTATGACTC
>DOPS01000038.1:39141-40132 GCA_003512645.1 Desulfosporosinus sp. | reverse complement strand
AGGAAATGATAGAGAAACCCTGCGAATATAACCGTAAGAAATAAAACACTCAAAAAGCCAAGTAGTGGATGGCCTGTTTTAAATAGAGCGGATAAGATAATGACCTCTGAGCGAAACGTTCCAAAAGGGGGCGTGCCAGTGATTGCTAATAAGCCAAGAACCATAATTATCCCAGTGTAAGGCCAGATTTTAAAGATTCCACGCATCCTCGAAATTTGCCTTGTTCCCGTCTTTTGTACCAACCTGCCAACAATGACGAATAGATTTGCTTTGGTAAGTCCATGAAGCAAGAGATGCAACGAGGCCCCCCAGACAGCTTCTCTGGTGCCTAATCCGAAACCGATTGCT
This sequence comes from Desulfosporosinus sp., assembly GCA_003512645.1. Taxonomy (GTDB): domain Bacteria; phylum Bacillota; class Desulfitobacteriia; order Desulfitobacteriales; family Desulfitobacteriaceae; genus Desulfosporosinus. Next base: position 39,784 of record DOPS01000038.1, on the reverse strand, counting down.
AAGATTCCCATGTGTTCAACACTCGAATAGGCCAATAATCGTTTGATATCTTTTTGCAATAAGATAAACCCTACCATAAGCCCCAACGATAATAATCCAAAACTTATGAGTATCGTCCCTACGAAATCCGGACCTAAAGTGGTCAGACGAGCCACACAGTGCCAACGCAAAATGGCATAGAGAGCACAGTTCAGTAAAACTGCGGATAGCAAGGCACTGACGGGTGAAGGTGCCTGACTATGAGCATCAGGAAGCCAAGCATGCATAGGAGCGAATCCAACTTTTGCCCCATAGCCAACGACGGCAAACAAAACACCCAGGCGCAATAAAGTCGGGTCTAACTGACTCGCTACATTAGGGAGCATTCGCCAATCCAACGCACTTAAACTCTGACCCAAGAGCGGTGCCACAGACGCAAAAAGCAACATTGTTCCCAGTAAGGCAAAACTAATACCCACCACACATAAAATCACATATTTCCAAGCAGCTTCAATCGCCTGCTTGTTTCGATAGAAACCAACCAAGAGAGTCGTAGCTAAGGTTGTCCCTTCAATACCTACCCAAATGATGCCCAGATTGGGAGTGCTGACGACCAAAAGCATCGTTGCCATAAAGATCCAGATCCAGAAATAATACCACTTCA
>DOPS01000038.1:0-39076 GCA_003512645.1 Desulfosporosinus sp. | reverse complement strand
AACGTTTGTCTGATGGTCCATCCTCCACTCAACGTTAACAACACAAGAGCCACGCTGTTCAATAGTCTTAAGTAGGTTTTCTTTTCCGAAAATAGCATTCCTACTGCCGCGATTACCGCTACTCCAATAAACATCGCATACTATCCTTTCAATGACCTCATGTGATCAACATTTAGAGAATCATACGTTTCCAGCATTTGCTTAGATAAAATACCAATGATGACCATCCCCACAAGAATGTCAAAGGCCGCCCCCAATTCCACTAACAATGGCATCCCTTGGGTTAGGAAAAATCCTGCTAGGAATATCCCATTGTCTATAAGCAGAATTCCTAAAACTTGAACTATAGCGACTTTACGAGTCATCATTAGCAAAAGACCATAGAAAATCAAGGCTATTGCGACGGCTAACCCGTTGCGATAACTGGAGTGAAGTGCCATTAAAGGTTGTGTCACCTCGTAGGCTACCAGGGTTAAGCCTCCGGCAATAACTAAAGACGACGCGCGCTTTAAGTATATCTCACCAACCCACTCTGTCTTTGACTCTTTTAAAACCTGTCGTAAAAGTATGGGGATAATCCCAGCCTTAGCTACTAATAACAGCACTCCGAATATGATGATCTCCGTGGCATGGTTATGGACCCCTTCAGCTATCAAAAGAAGCGAGACAAAAACGGTTTGGATGGTCCACCAATTCAGGGCTTTTTTCACCCGGGCACTATAGACCATTAATAGTCCGCTGACTAAGAGGACAAGTAGTACTAAATTAAGCCCGTTCGCAGAAATACCTACCACTTTAAATCTGCCCCCTTATAATCCAAAGTGAAATTAAGGCTAAAATGGCACAAGCAGCGCCTGTTGCCAAAAAGTGAGGTGCTCGGAAAAGCCGCCTCTTAACGAAGAGACTCTCCACCGTGGCAAAGAAAAATCCTAACGCTGTCACTTTTACGCTAACAAAAACCAAAGCCAAGAGCGCACCTAAAACTCCATTACTAACCGAGACCAAACCACTAGGCCAAATGAAGTGCGCCAATAAAACCAGGAGTAAGAGTTGTTTTAGCTGTTCAGCGAAATTAAGCAGGGCCAGCGACGGTCCGGAATACTCTAGCAGCATCCCTTCATGAACCATCGTTAATTCCAAATGTGTATCCGGATTATCCATGGGTATCCGTCCCATCTCCGCAATACTTACCATCCCTAAGGCTATCAGGGCTAAGATTCGAGAAATATCCAGAGGGGAAAAACTCTGCAATCCAACCGTGATCCCCTGTAAGGAGGTTGTCTCGGTCATAAATGCTAAAACGATTAGCCCTAGAAGTAAGGCTGGTTCCGTTAATAATCCCAGGAAAAGTTCTCTACTGGCACCCATTCCTCCAAACGTTCCTGCCCCCTCTAACCCTGAGAGTGTCAATAACAAGCGTACCAGGCCAAGGCTTGCCCCGAATATAAAGAGGTCCCCCCATATGCTTAACGGCGCCCAGCCCCAAATACCGGGAATAACGAGCCCGGCCATTAATGTGCTAGCTAGAGCAATCCGCGGGGTTAATAGAAAGAGCCAAGAGGCATGTTCAGAGATCAGTTCTTCTTTATTCATTAATTTTCTTAAATCTCGGTAGGGTTGAAGGATTGGTGGGCCCTGACGCATCTGCCAAAACGCTTTACTTTTTTTAATGAAACCTTGGAGAAGCGGAACAGCAACTAAGAAGATTGCCAAATGCCCTATTCCCATCAAAAGACGGGTAAGTATCGTGAATAATTCGTCCATCTCTTCTCTCCTAACGTCCTAAAATCAAAACGACGATGACTGTAACTAATAGGTAGCCTAAATATAGATGGATGCTCCCCGCTTGTAGTTTGCGGATATGAGACGATAGCCAAAGCAACCCGCGTATTACAGGTCGATAGAAACTATCCTCAAAGACTTCTTTGATTTTCCCTTCGTACGTCAGAGAACTCAAACTATAAGGACCTTTAGCAAAATCCCCTTCAACACATCGTTGCGAACCCAATACTTTGGCAAAAAGGACTCGAATGGGATTTGTTAATCCACCGGCAGTATACTGTAAACTCGGTGTTAAGGGCGCACCGCAGTTCCAAGTTGCCGTAACTCTATGAATCCCTCGTTTACTTAGAATCACGACGCAGACCGTGAGAAGAATCAGCAGGATTAGGTAGACCGAGGAAAGGTTAAGCGGTGTCCCAAGGGCTGACCGTATTCCTACCATGTCACTGGGTCTTAGAACTGAAAGAGGTACATTGATGATGGCTAAGGTCCCTGAGGGGAATAGTACACTTAAAACCGCTAATCCTCCAGCAATTAAGGGTGTAATATACTGAACAGGGTTTGCTTCTTTAGCCTTTTCTGCCACTGAGGAGCGGGCTTGTCCAAGGAAAGAAATTCCAAACCACTTGACGAACGTGGCAATCGACAATCCACCTACCAGAGCGAGAACCCCAATCGACAACGGCAAGAAGACTTTACTCCAGCCATTGGCAAGTTCGGCTGTATTCACCCATAGAGATTGGAGAAGCATTAATTCTCCCCAGAACCCACCAAGCGGGGGTAATGCTGTAATACCTATGATTCCGATCAGGGCTGCTAAACCCGTCTTGGGCATGCGTTTGAGCAATCCACCCAAGCGTTCAAGATTTCGGGCATGGGTTGTCTGGATGATATTCCCAGCTCCCATAAACAGCAACGATTTGAAAAGCATATGTTGCATAGTGTGCCAAAAGAAAGCAACCAGTGCTAGATCCATTGCCCAAGCATGATTCCAGGATCTTGCCAGCAAGGCACTGCCTAAAGCTATGCCAAGGATTCCGACATTCTCTATCGTGGAATAAGCGAGTAATTTTTTGAGATCCGACTGCACAGAAGCTGATAATATCCCTACTAGGGCTGAGATTGCGCCAACGATCAAAAATAACCAACCCCACCAAATCGGGCCAGGTCCTAAAGTCAACCAGACCAATCTTATAAAGAGATAGAGCGCAACTTTTACCATCACACCAGACATCAGGGTAGATACTGGACTTGGGGCAGCCGAATGGGCATAAGGCAGCCAAATGTGAAATGGAACAAAGCCGGCTTTGGTGCCGAAGCCAATAAAGAAAGCAAGAAAAATTAAATTTAGCTCAATTGTGGAAAGTGAGGGAACCGCAACTGCCCATACTTCAAAAGCAAAACTTCCTGTCAAAGCATATAAATATAAAATTGCCGTGGTCAATAATACCGTTGCGACATGGGTCATGACAAAGTATATATAAGCAGACTTACGATTTTGAGGGTCTTCATGTTCGTAGAGTACTAAGAAGAATGAGAACAGGGACATCATTTCCCAAGTTAATAAAAAGGTGAAGCCATCATTCGCTAGTAATACGCCAAACATACTGGCAAGAAATAAAAACCAATTAACTAAAAAAGGCCAGAGTGACTTGTTCTTTTCTTGATACTCCTTGAGGTATCCCAGGGCATAAAGAGAGGCTAGGCCTTGCCCCAAGAGCAAGATAAAAAGGAAGAATACCGTTAGTCCATCCAATTTCCAGGTTAGTGAAAGTCCCGCTCCAGCGTCCGTAAAGAATCTTAATCCGGTTTTAATCCACTCCTCACCTCTAGAAGTTAAAAATGTTCCCCAGATGAGTCCCGCTCCAGCCAATATAACACTTAAACCCATAAATAATTGGCGAACGATTTGGCTCTCCTTATTAACCATTAATGCTTTCCCCCTGATCAAGATTGTGACATTTTTCATTAGCCTAAAAAGCGAGTATCCCCAAAATAATAAACAATTATTCCATTATTTGCAACCCCCATAAACAATGTTTATACACCCGATTTATACTTAATCATCAATTTTTCTTAAATATCTACCATTATTCTTCTATTTTCAGAATTTTAATTATCTATCTAATAATAACCTTCATCAGTGGTATGCAACGGCATGGAGTGTAAGGGGAACATGTGTAACGGGGACAGTCCTTTTAACACATTAATGTGTCAAAAGGGCCGTCCCCGTTACACACACCCACCTGTTAAACAGAAGAAAGAAAGAGACGCCCAAAATTTCTTTAGAGCGTCTCTCTTCTTCGTCATTAGTCGTATTCTAACCTACTTGTAAACCATAGTTTGAGCACAGCGCGCTTAAACCACCTGAGAAACCATTGCCCACAGCATTGAACTTCCATTCCCCTTGGTGACGGTAAAGTTCGCAAACGACGAGGGCAGTTTCCACAGAAAAATCTTCCCCTAAATCATAGCGCATGACTTCTTTTCCGTCAGTTTCATTGACAACGCGCACAAAAGCATTCGATACTTGACCAAAATTCTGTCCCCTGGCAATCGCATCATGAATGGTAACCGTAAAAGCAATTTTATCAACATGGGCAGGTACTATGCCAAGATCAACTTTAACTTGTTCATCATCTCCATCACCTGCACCCGTGAGATTATCACCCGTATGATTTACAGACCCATTTCCGCCGGAAAGATTATTATAATAGATGAAATCTTCTATACCCCCAGCTTTACCATTTTTATCAAGTAAGAATACCGAAGCATCTAAGTCAAAATCTGATCCACCTGAATACTTATTCGTATCCCACCCTAAGCCAACAATAATGTTTTTCAGCCCAGGGTTTCCCTTTGTGAGATCAATCTTCTGTCCTTTTTGCAAACTTATAACCGCCATAAAAACACTTCCTTCTATTCTATTTCGGCACATAACACTAAAACAAAGTTATTAAAGTAGGAAGTTTAGAAATACGTGCATCGTGCATCGTGCATCGTGCATCGTGCATCGTGCATCGTGCATCGTGCATCGTGCATCGAATTATACGTCTAACCCAAAATCTTTGCATAGTCCGGCTAGACCGTTTTGATAGCCACTGCCGATTGCATTAAACTTCCATTCAGCATTATTGCGATAAAGCTCACCCACCACAACTGCTGTCTCAATCGAGAAGTCTTCGCCGAGGTCATAACGGATTAGTTCCTCGCCTGATGCTTCATTGATAACACGCACATAAGCATTGGACACTTGACCAAAGTTCTGATTGCGTTCTGCCGCCTCGTGGATCGTAATCCCAAAGGTGATCTTGGCAACGTTGCTAGCTACAGTAGCTAGGTCAACTTTAATTTGCTCGTCATCCCCATCTCCTGCACCAGAACGATTATCACCCGTATGTGTCACTGCGCCATCTGGGCTCTTCGGGTTATTAAAAAAGATAAAGTTCTTCTCATCGGCAACTTTTCCTTCAGGACTTAACATAAATACTGAGGAATCTAGATCAAAGTCCTTTCCGCCATCATACTTGTTGACATCCCACCCTAGACCAATAATGATTTTTGTAAGACCCGGATTAGTTTTAGTAAGATCGACTTTTTGACCCTTTTGTAAACTAATAGCCATTTTTATATCCCCCTTTAATATTTCTTTTTTCCAAAGACCCTCACTTTAATAAGCAGAGGTTCTAAGTTTATTGATATCGACGAATGAGCTCACTTAAGGATGCATCATTTGTGCCTTGGCCCAAGGCAGCAAATTTCCACTCATTATTATGACGATAAACCTCTGCAACCACTAAACTCGTTTTACCAGCATAACTTTCTGTTAAATTGTACCGACAAAACTCTTGTCCATTAACTGGATTGACAACCCGAATGAAGGCATTGGCAATTAGTCCAAAGTCCTGTTTGCGTTTAATGCAATCGTAAATATTAACCACAAAAACGATCTTTTGAACACTACTAGGAACACTGCTGAGGTCTACCTGAATTTGTTCATCGTCACCATCGCCGGCACCGGTTAAGTTATCTCCACTGTGCTTGACACTTTTGTCGCCGCTTTGCAAATTACCAAAGTAGACCAAACGATCTTTCGAAGTAAGCTTGTCCTGAGCATCAAGCAGGATTGCTGAAGCATCGCAGTCAATTGCTGTAGTAGAACCTCCTCCTCCGCCGCCAAACAAGCCTCCGAGAAGTCCACCTGATTTTGGTTTTGATGATGAAGATGATACTTCATCCCACCCTAAACCCACCATGATTTTAGATAAGCCAGGATTTCCTTTGGTTAAATCAATTTTTTGTCCTTTTTGCAAGTTGATACCGGCCATAAATAATCCCCCTTTTTTGAATTAAACCCTATGTATAATACTCTTTTCTTCATTTCCTTACGATTTCCTCTTATTTAGCGTGATGAATGTAGAAATGATGGATTACTCGTATATTATCACATGAGAGCTTTAGGAAAATACGCATTTAACAAATTTCACATAACTTTCACATCTTTGCCTTAGATTTCTAAATTAATAATTGAACATCCTCCGCCAATCTTTGTTGAATAAGAAGTTACCAATGTTTCCCATTAATATAATGTACAATAGACCAATATTTTATACTACGGCCAGCTTGTAAAGCTCCCTAACCACACATTCTAAGATTTCTTCGGCGGCTTCTATGCCACTCTTTTGAGTAAAACGTATATGCTCAGGGTTCATCATTTTTTGAGCATATTGTGAAAATATCTCCCCATGTGCTGGGGCAATGGCAAGATTCGCTGCTTTAAGCATCTCTAAATCCAGTAATGAATCTCCAGCAGCAAGCACACTCTTCACGTTTTCATTTTGCTTGATATATTGGATAGCCGCCTTTTTGTTGACATTAATGGGGACCAGATAGAGTTTTCGCCCTTGAACCGATAACTCCCAGTTATGATCACTCGCCCATAATTTAAAAGCCGCTAATTCCGTGAGGGGGATTTTTTCTCGATCAACCAGACAGTAATAAAATAGATCATCGGCGAGTTTACCGGAATCTTTGATTACCCAGGAGGGGTGTGCTATTTCCTCAAATTCCTCGACAAGATCGCGAGTAGCCAGACAAAGATCTCTGCCAGCTAAAACATGTCTCTTCCAATCAAGATCTTCTACGCCTCGATTAAAGATTGTTCCACCATTACTGGTGACCGCGTATTGATGTGAGATGTTATAGTCACGAAAATTAATCCGCTCGTATTGAATGACGGTGCGTGTTGTAACCGGCACAAAAAATAGTCTGTGCGAAATTTCTTTCAGCATACTCAATGCTTTTTGAGTCATAAAGGAAATATATTGATGATCCAACCACTCGACAGGTCGCATTTGTTGGATTTCGAGGGGCTCTTTATCGATTAACATCCGATGCGAATAAATTAAGGTTTGATCTAAGTCACTGGCAAATAACATTAATTAGACTCCTCCATCAAAGTTGCCTCACAATACCACAACAGGAATAGGTAAGATCAGGATATTCCTCAACTGGAACTCCTTTATCTTCACACAATAGAAGAATATGTTTTAAATTTGGATTGGTAAGGGTATCAACCAACACTCGCTCCGGTAGTCGCCTTAATAGAACCCTTGTAGTTTCTCCTATACCCGGTTTAATAAAGTTTATATCAGTGATCTGAAACTTTTCTTGGATACCCTTCAAGGCTTTTAGGCCTTGCCAGGTAACCCTTCCTTCAAGATCGCCAGTCTCTACTCCATTCAGAGGCTGTCCAAGGTCTTTGAACTCGGCAGAGATTCGGTCGACGAAGAGATTTGAGACTTCTTCTTTCAAGAGTTCTTCGTAGAAACGAACCCCATGAAACTCATTTTCTCCGATCAGATCCTTCCGAAAAACCGTTCGACTCACTAATCCTGAAACCGTCGAATTAAGACAGGCACTAGGAATTAAAAAGTCTTCTCTGGTTCCAAAGGTCTTTACGCAATAGCCTGGATCAGCGAGAACTGCTAAATCGTTATCCAATTCGTACCCATATTTTGCTCTAAACTCCGTGCAGGCCTCTTTTAAAACACTGGTGATGGCACCCTTACCTGTCCAACCATCAATAAATTGAATCTTGGAGTCGGGATAATTCTGCAGGATATAAAGTATGGCATTTTCGTCGATGCCTCTACCCCTAATGATTGAAATGCTAAAGTGAGGTAAATCCAAGTCATGTATTTCTAAGAGATAACGTTTAATTAAGACGCCGATGGGCGTACCAGCACGGGCCAGTGAGACAAGGACCAGGTTAGAACCTTTTCTCTTTAAGATAAGTTCTGATACTACCCTCACTGCCTCTGCGACCTTGTGAGCGCTCTCGTGCAGCGTCTGATGGAAAATCTCAAGATATTCCTGGGTCGGTTCATATTCTATCGGCAGCATCTCCGAGTAGTGACCACCCGACTGAATTCGCCTCTCACGAGTTTCTAAATCGGTTTCTGTTAATAAACCATTGAGATTTTTCAGCAGAAAGATGACATCATGAGGGTTATAACATCCCATGGGCGACGGATCGGGAATACGATCCAAGGTCTTTTGATTAATCACCCAATTCAAACCACCTTTCTTCCAAAGCAATACCCCTAACCATGAACTGATCCTGATTCCCTTGAAGCGCAAATGACTAACACCAATCTCGGGATCCCTAATTCGCGAACTGTCGCAAACAGCGGCAGCAATCGTTCTTGACTAACATCCCTTTCAAGGAACAAATAGACTTCTTCATAATAATTCAAAGGCACATTGTACACATAATTAGTAAGACTCGACTCATCTGGACTCTCAAAGGCAAAGCCATTTTGAATCGCGTAGTTTGGTTTGGCAAAGGGATAAATAGGACTCCTTGTGGTGGAGTGATAGCGTATTCCCTCTCCCATATAAGCAGAAACGAGCATCGGAAAATACATGAATTCACCCGTTCCTAAACAAAGCGTCTTCTTACTGGTCCGGTCTTCTCCTAGTTCTTCCCCAAACTTTCTGGCTAAGGGCAGCGCCTTCAAATTATCCTGGCTTGACAAACCAAATCGTCCCGTTAATTGTAAAAAGGGCGATGGGTTTTTTTGCCCTGCTAAGTCTTCAGAGTAAACTGCCACGAGATCCGAAATGTTCAGGGATTTTAGTTCTGGAAAACTCTTAATCTCCGCTAAACAATCCGACCTCAAACTTGATTTTACGTGATCAGTCTTTTCAGGGTCGGAGTCACCGGTTACCGTTATTTCCCCTTCCATTAGAGCAATCGTGTGGATTTTCGTGTCAAGTTGTTGCTCTAGCTCCTTAAAATCGGTTCGGTTTTCGCTAGTTCTCCAATCCAAAAGCGACAATACCACGTATTCTTTTTTCGGATAGTTGTTATGGATTGCTCTAATTATATTTCGAGCTGTATTACCGGTGGTTATCTCATCATCCACTAGAACAATGGTTTCAGAAGTTTTCAATATCTCCCTGTCCAAGGGATAGCAACGATGATTAACTGCGTGAGAATGGTCTTCGCTAAAGTTAAGCTCAGATTCTAAGAGGGGTATCTGTTCACGGGTTGTGTGCAGATAGTGTGCATTATCGAAGATGCTAAATACCGCATGCCCTAGTCCTGTTGCCGTTTCAGCGAAACCGATGAACAACGTTTTCTTAGGCAGTGGAACTAGAGGTCTGCCGATCACCGTCTGATACACATTTTTCGCTTCTTGATAACCCTTTAAAGCCTGAATAATCCCTAGAGTATCCGTGTGGTCCACGCCGTTAATTTCACTTGAAAACTGAACGCCAAGAGCAACTCCGGCAAGTAAAGGAACAAAGGGATCGACAGGTACATGTTTACCTAAGACATTGCTAACAAACAAAAAACTCCGTTTCTTGTTCTTCCTTGCAGCAAGAGAAAATAAGGTTTGTGGCTCGATATCGAAGGGATTGTTTAAGAGGCTAACCTTAACCCTTTGTCCTTGCAGATTATACGTAAATATCTTCGGTGAAGAGACTAATGAAATTGTGTTGTTCATGAAATACTCCATAATTCTTTGCTCGTAACAGCATTTTCTGGGCCCAATTATAATGTGGTTTGATCTCATTCATTTTATTGGTATACTGGCTTTTCATAACGCCTTTTGTTTCATTGCCAATAATGCTGAGTGCATCTAAATACTCTTCATACCCCACAATATATAAGGATTGGACGGGGATAATATGACTCGGATGAATGATGGTTTTGCCAATGATCCCATTTTCTCTGTCTAAGATTACTTCACGAATTAAACCATCAACATACTTATTTAAGAGCATGCTTCTGATTTTTGCTCTATTATTCCCATCGATATCATGAAATTCTTCAAAGGGGCTCTTGCGAAGCTGTGGTTTGAGGACTCTACCTCCATTTGAGAAGTACTCCCATACGGGTCCAGAGACTATGTACCCACTGCCAACTCGCCCAAAAATGTTAATAATATCTGCAATGCAATCACGGATCACCGTAATATCATAGATTGTTACATCCGGTCCCCTGCGGATTCCATAATGCCCGGAAAAATCCGTTGCCCCAATTCGCACATTTAAAACTAAGTCGTGATAGGTTTCCAATAAGCTCTTGATTTCCATCAGTTCCTTTAAGCGTGATTCACGATAAATAACCTCAGGACTTTCAATGATCGGCATACCATAAAACGGCCCAATTCTTTGATCATTAAGATGCTTGATAACTTCAAAATATTTAAAGCTTTGGGAGGTGAATTTGGGAAAGATAAACCCCGTAATCAGCTTTGCAGCGTCTCCCATTTCCTCTGTCAGCCTAAGGATTTGTTCAGGATTCCTGACCCGAATGAAGATCAGCGGCAGGTCAGCAAAGTCGATCTCTTGATGAATTAAGGCCAAATGGATCTTCTTGACTTGGGTTATGATATTTTTCTCCGCTACAGGCACCTCAGAATCTCCAATCGAATCCTCTAAACAAAACACAGTAGAAGCGAGTCCAATGTTTTTCTTAGTAATAATATCAATGGCGATGGTTTCTCTAGTTCCAGGCATATATAGCGTAGCCCCTAGGGCATACGAAAGAATTTCTCGGGGCGTATCTTTATCAAATGGCTCTGGTACTTTGAAAAAAGTTGCTTCCCTACCCTCATTAGATAAGTAATTAAAATGCCTCATTAAATCGTACCCACGTTTTTAAAGAGTACTTCTCTCCTTCCTCTGATCAAACATTACTATCTTATGGCTAAACATGCCTTAAGTCTACTACAAAATCAATCATCTTTTATTAAAAATAGATTAAATTATTGTTAAATCTTGGATTGAAAACATAATTAAAAGCTTTAGGGGATGTAAAAAGAACCCGATCAAACGATTTGTTAAAGCGAGTTCCTTTCAATGCCATCTTCAACTGACATATCTTAGCGATCATGCTGCTTAACTACTATAGCATTCAATCTAGAATGTGAATACTTTGGATTCCGTTGCTAAGTCAATGAGGTGGGCAGCCGTCGATAACTTAGCTCCTGGGATATATTCATCTTCACTATAAAGTCTAGTTCTAGCACATGGTGTACAAATAAAGAACGCTACTTTATTCTCAATCAAATAATCGAGATACGGTTTAGCCCCATCTCCAGTCGGTGCCTTAACATTATCTGCTAAGCCCATCACTGCATAGACAACAGCGTCATCAACTAAGAAAATATTCACTTCATGACCTTTTTCTTTGGCCACCTTCGCCAGCTGAAAGGCCCGGGTAGCACGGGTAGGATCCTCAAGTCCACGACTTAAGACAAAAAGAAATTTTTCCAAGGTGATCCCTCCTTAAGTTTCAAGTTATTAAGGGTATTGAATAGTTGCCCTTAAAATCTATCAATATTCTATTTCTCTTCCTGAACAATAAATCCTGCCTATCACGAAAATTTTCCTTAATATGTTAAACGCTAAGATGCAAAAACTTCAAACCCACCAATAATTGCAGCTTTACGGACTAAACAATTACCACTTAGTCGGAGCGACATGATTTGAACATGCGACCTTATGATTCGACCGTATCAACCATGCCTACCGTTCCCCAGGGCTTGGTTGAACAACTTTTCTAATATCTTATTAAGTTTCCCTGTACCCAAAAGAAGGAAAATCAGTGCGTCGTCGCTAACTAAACAAGATAAGTATTTTAGTGATATTAAAGTAGCGATTTTTTGATTGAGAGCATGCGTAAGTGTATGAGTATGAGTATGAGTATGAATAACAGTATAAGTGAGATAAGGAGAGCTAATCCTAATTTGAAGAGGGAGGGTTAACCATGTTTTACGAAGGAGCAATTTACCGACCACCAAGCGAGGCTTCGAGTCTCATTCTCCAAGTGACTGTGGGCTGCCGGCACAATCACTGTACCTTTTGTAGTTCGTTTAAAGGAAAATCTTATCGAGCGAAAAGCCGCACAGAAATTACTGAAATAATTGCAGAAGGTTTCAAGATGGACCCTTACGCCGAACGAATTTTTCTGGCCGACGGAGATGCTTTAGCCTTAGATATGGACCTATTACTCGATATCCTTAAAGAACTCTACCAGAGGTTTACACATCTAAAACGCGTAGGCATCTATGGTGCACCCAAAGATATCTTAGAAAAATCCCTCGAGGAATTAGTCTTACTCAGAGAACATGGACTTCACATCATTTACTTAGGTGTAGAAAGCGGAAGCGCCGAAGTTCTTTATCAGATGAAAAAAGGCGTAACCCCTCAGGAAATGATCACCGCGGGACAGCGGGTTGTAACCAGTGGTATAAAATTATCGTGCACAGTCATTCTGGGTCTCGGTGGAACGAACTATTCTAATGAACATGCTCTGGAAACGGCCAAGGTCCTCAGTGCCATTGATCCCCACTATTTAGGGACACTGACGCTAATGATCGAACCCGCTGCCCCCCTGAGCAGACAAGTGGCCGCGGGGACCTTTAAGCTACTCAACCCTTGGGAGATTCTTCAAGAACTCGAGCTGATGATTCAGCATCTAGATGTTCAAGATTGTGTCTTCCGCTCTAATCACGCCTCGAACTACCTTCCCCTCAAGGCGCATCTCCCTTTCGAAAAAGAGGCCTTACTAGGAACCATAGCAAATGTTATTAGACAAAGCCGCGAGGAACTATTGAAACCTGAAAAATGGCGGAGACTTTGATGGGTGGCATGGTGGACCTGGAATCTAATAGTAAGCATTAAGAAAAAGAAAATGAAACTTTCATAATAAACCATCAAATTCATTTTTATACGTTATGCTGTATAATAAACAAAAAATGAATTTTGAGGTGTTAATAATAATGTCCATAGAGATTGAAGATATAGAAAAGATGATTAAAACCTGTCAAACCATCTTGGAGTCTTGTGACAAACCTTTTGTCTGGGAAGAAGAAGGTACCTATCAATATGGCAACTATAAAAAGCCTTTTAATCTTGTTCTGCCGCATCAACAGATCGATAATGAGTTACATAATTTATTGGAATCATTTTCAGGCTCCGAATATTTGTACGATCAGATTCAAGCAACTTGTACCCTTGATGAGGAATGGATGGAGTCTGGAACTTACGGCTTGGATAGAGATTTTACCTGTTACTTCCGTAGATTTACCCTAAAACCGGAATATGTAGAGCAAGTCAATACCTATTTTAGGAATCGTCTGAGCGAATTGCAGAAGAGCAAACGTGAAATAGGAATACCTAATGACAAGTGACTATAAAGAGAAAACCAACTCATCGTTTCTAAAAGCAACCTATAGTTGCTTTAATTCCAATCTGAGGTTAGATAAATATTCCTACTTCGCTTTATCCTACTGTGAATATCAACCTTAGAACCAATTCACTCCCTTTGCGCTATAATAAATATCCAACAAGTTCCATGAAACCTTTTCCGCCTAGTGCTATTATTTCATTATTTGGAAGGATCTCTTGTCCGGACAGGATACAGGTTCTCGTGTCTGTCTACCTCGTTCCCCAAATTCTTTCCCATAAATTCAACAAATCAAACTTCCCCCAAATAAACCTTCGACTAAAGGGCTTGGCTTGTTCAACCAAGCTTATATTAGGATCTAGCTCGTTTAGAATTCCCTCAAGGGTTATCAAGGATTTACCTACGAGGATGAATTCAGAAGGAATATGAATTCCATGGCGAAAGATGATATTAAAAAAGTCCTGAATAGATTCACCCATGGCAAGTTTCCTCGAGGGTCCTTTTAAATGTTTATGACGCAAGGCAGAAATATCCGTTTGGAAGGCCAGCTTATCAGCCTGCTCAGATACAATGCCCATTTGCGAGATTGTCTCCAAAATCAAAGCATTATTTCCCCGGATCAGTGCTGACATTAGTGACAAGATCTGACCCCTCATAGTACGGGTTAGATGTCCTGTTATCCCAAAATCAAGCAAGGCAATTTTTTCCCCAGGTAAAATTAAAATATTGCCAGGATGAGGATCGCCGTGAAAACAGCCCACCAGAAGAATTTGCTGGAGAAGTGCTTTGCTTAAGCGATCGGCGATCCGATGAACATCATAAGCTGCCTCTTGAGAACCTATAATGTGATGTAACGGAATCCCTGAAATATACTCCATAGTTAACACTGAGGGCTGCGTTAATTCCCAGTAAATCTTCGGTATCAGAATATGGGGATTGTTTATGCTTACTTTTGATAGTTTCTCGGCATTTCGCCCCTCATTTACAAAATCCAGTTCTCCCTTAATCGTATTGGAAAACTCTTCAAGCAGCATACGAAGAGGGTAGCGTTTTCCCCACTGAGTTCTCTGTTCAATTTGATCGACAAAGATTTGAAATATTTCTAAATCCGTTTGAACAGTCTCACGAAGATGTGGGCGCTGCACTTTCACGGCCACTCTTTCTCCATTGTGCAGAACAGCCTGATGGACTTGCCCAATCGACGCTGCCGCCAGAGGGACAGGATCAAATTCATGATAGGCTGACTCTAGGCGAGACTTTAAGGATTCTTCGACCACTCGTCGCACTACCTCAAAGAAAAGCGGGTGAACCCTGTCTTGGAGCTTCGCTAATTCTTGAACAATGGGTTGCGGCAGAAGATCCGATCGAGTACTCGCTAGTTGTCCTACTTTTACAAAAGCTGGACCAAGTTCCGCACATGCATTTCTTAGATGCACTCCAACGAGTGCTAAGTTTTCCTCCTGCATTGGCCTAAGATTCCCCGAGAAGAGCATATAACCCAAGCCATGTCGGATGAGTACGGAAAGGATCTCGTAGTAACGGGTAAAATGTCTCGCAGATATTTCATACATACTGAATGCTCTCCGTTTCTTAAAGGACTATTATATAGTTATGGAACTTTAATGGTAACGTGACAGCGACTCTATCGAGTCCACCAAAGATTAACAATACCCCCCATTACTTTACAAACAATGCAAAGTGAATGGAGGGTAGCATCAAGAACATAAGAGCCAAATTAAAGTCCCACTGCTACGCCCAAGAGTTATGGTAGAACCCATAATTTTCTTAGCTTCCAGCAAGTCTGATGGCATAACAGCTGAAAGAGTAACTGCCCTTGAATTTTCCAACTGGCTCATTAAGTTTAATACGGTTGATTAACTATCCGTAATGTACATGCCGATATTCAATTATTTCACACATGTTGCAGCTATACGTTGACTATGAGAGGTGGGGCGGCTTTTGAGAAAAAACAAACCTATCAGACCCGCCAAGATTGGAAGTAGGAAAAGAACGAAAACTGCTGACGATATGCCCCAAATATCAGCGATTCGGCCAATTAGAATTACGGCTAGACCACCTATCCCTCCGGCAAATCCCATGGTTAGGCCTGCGGCCAGGGCTTTATTATTAGGGATGGCTTCTTGGGCAGCTACAACAGTGACTGCAAAGCTGGACAGTAATGTTGCCCCAGCAAGGCCAAGGAAGATTGTGCTCAACGTACCATGTGTATAAAAGAAAGCAAAAAATAAAGGTGAGGAAATAACAAGGGATCCAACAATTAAACGCTTACGCCCATATCGATCAGATATGAAACCACCTAGGACCCCGCCAATGGCTCCCGAAAAAAGCATAATTGTTAATAGGTGACTCGCGGCGATGTTCGATAAATCCTTAGCCTTAAAATAAAGTGGCAGCATTGTTAACATTCCTGTATAAGCTAAGGAACGGACAGCAATTACACCAATTATGGCAATAAGTTCACGAGATGCAGACTTTAAGGAATCTATTACCTGAGAAAATTCCGGCCTAGTAGCTGTTGAAACAGGATTACGTGGCGCGAAAAGAAGTAGTAACAAAGCTACCACGATTCCAGGAATCACAGTTACGATTGTAGCGCGTAAGCCATAAAATTGAAATAAAGGGATTAACAAAAGTGGTCCCAAAGCAAAACCAACGTTACCGAAAGCTACAAAGGCTGAAAGTACAACAGCTTTGTTGTTACCACTTAAGTCATTTACCATGGTGGCTGCTTGAGGATGAAATACAGCGGTGCCTAAACCTGCCAGTGCGGCCAGCGTTACCAGAAGCCCATAGTTATGGACTATTCCCGTTAAGCTAAGCATAATACCCATCCATAGTGTTCCTACATATAGGAGCCAACGTTTACCTTTTCGATCTAAAAAATAACCAAAGAAAGGTTGTGTGAAGGAAGAGGTTATGGTAAAGACAGAAATTAAAATAGCCGCTCTGGTCGCTGTAAAACCGGGTGTCATTACAACTAAAAATGGGAGTAACTGGGGTAGGTAGTTGCTATAGAGGTCATTAAGCGTATGTGCAAGAGAAATTACCCCGATTTTGGGATAATTAATAGTCTGTTTATTACTCACAGGAGGACTCCCTTTCATTATTTAGTGTCCTTGCTGCTATATCCAAAATGAGTAGCCAGCAAAAAAGTTATTTTGTAACAGCTAATTTTACAAAAGTCCATTTTCTTGTCCTCTGGTATAGTGTCTAAGGATTAAGACCAGGGTTTAATGGAATTACGAGTCCTGTCTAGGGAAACATATCCGTCGTGCATATTTGAATCGCGATATTCGCTTGGCGTAACCCCAGTAATCTTTTTAAAAGCCGCGCTAAATTGTTGAATATTATTATAGCCTACCAGCTCGGCTATTTTGTAAAGTTTATTATCGGTAGTCAGTACGAGCCGTTTGGCTTCCTCGATCCTTACCTTCATTATATAATTGACTAAATTGTCACCTGTCTCATGTTTAAATAATCTACTAAGATAGACTTTATGTAGACTTATTGCCTCCGCTATTTCGCTTAGCCCAATATCTCTAGTGTAATTAGAGGTTATATACTTAATAGCAGCTTTAATATGTCTATTATATTTTTTGTCATCCTGCCTACTTTTCTTTGTAATAATTTGAACAAATACCTCGTTAAACCATTCTCCGATATCTTCTGCAGAGTCCAAATCCTCTACCTGCTGAATGGGAAAATAATTACAACCAAACAAATCTTCATAGCTAATACTATAGATATGACAAGCAACCATAACCAAACTATACAGATGCGCATTAATCTCTTGAAGATAATTGTATTGCATATATCCTTGCAGGTCTTCCCGATAAAGCATTCTAACTTCTTGAGATAGACCTTTGAAGTCATTTTCCTCCAAGGCCAGTGAAATTTGTTTTACTCTCTGATTAATCTTAGTATTGTTTAGGGAGTGGACCTTTGTCAAAACCGTATTGTAGAAGATAATTTTTCCTTTCCCCAAAAACATTTTATACCTCGTCACCTCTTGAGCTTCTTTATATCGCAGGGAGATATCCTCAAATCCGTAAAATCCCCGGCTAATCCCGATGGTAACGCTAATTTCTTGGGCAGCTTGAATATTCCGGTATACGCCATGTGCTATTTCATAGCTTTTGGATATATATTTCAACTCACTGACACTATCCTCCAGCTTAGCAATAACAATAAACTCCCCGTTTTGATAATAAAAGCATTCTCCTCCCGACACGGCTTCCAGTGCCTTTTTTATTGAAATAAATATGTTTTTCTCAAGATTCACCCATTTAGAATAGTCAACGCTTACTGCTTTCTTTTCTAGACAAACTATGAGAAGAACTAAGTAGCTGCCCTTAATATCTAATTCAAATTGTTCTATAAGGGCTTGTTTTTTGGTTGTAGACCGCTCTTCTAAAACGATTGCCTTCATTGCCATAGTTCTAGAGGCATCATAATATTCATCGTACTCGTTTAATTTCACGATTGACTGATCATCAACGACTACTTTTTGGTCTTCTAGCTCTTTTTGAACCTTCACAAGTACAGTATACAAATCCTGCGGAGTAATCAGATCCTTAATAAGGTAATCTGTCACGCCCATTTGGATAGCTGCCTTAGCATAAGAAAACTGCTCATGACAGCTCAAAATCACAAATTTCGACGTTTTGTTTACTTGCTTAATAGCTTTGATTAAGGTTAATCCATCCATTAACGGCATTTGTATGTCTGTGATGATGAGATCAGGCTCTAAAGTATGATATTTTTCTAGAGCATCTCTGCCATTTTTCGCTGTAGCTATAATCTCAAAAGCTGTGGCATCCCAATCAATCAGATAAGTTAAGGTCTCCCGAGCTGGTTTTTCATCATCGACCACCAACACTTTTAACTTGCCCATAGCTACTCCCCTTTGTGTTTTTCAGATTTCGGGATATAAAACCAAACACAAGTTCCTTTCCCCAACTCACTTTGAATTTGAAGGCTGTACTCATCGCCATAAAACAGTCTCAAGCGCGCATTGATATTATTAAGACCTATATTGTTGAATCCACTTTTGGGATGTTGTTTTACTTTTTCACGTAATAAATTAATTAAGTCTTCTTCTCCAATTCCAATTCCATCATCTATCACGCGGATCGATAGTTTATCCTGGACTATATGGATATCAATCTTGATGGTTCCTCCACAATCCTTTGGAATAATCCCATGGTAAAGGGCATTTTCCACAATAGGCTGTAAGATAAGCTTGGGAATTTGAACGTCATTAAGGCATTCATCTGTGTCAAAAATCACTTCGATGTTATTATCGTATCGATATCGCTGAATGTTTATATAGCTGTTTACCAATTCCAGTTCTTCTTTGACAGTTACAAAGTCCTTAGTCACAGACATACTAGCTCGCAGTAATAGATTAAACGACTGGATCAGGTCCCGTATATCCTCAGCGCCTCTTTTCAATGCCAGATACTGCACCGCATTTAAAGTGTTATGTATGAAATGGGGGTTAATTTGAGCTTGTAATAATTCAAGTTTAAGCTCTAGGGTTTTGACTTCTACTTTTGCTTTTTCTTCATGCTCTTGATGCACCTGATCCAATAATGCCCTAAATTGTTCAACCATGTGATTAAATCCATTAATGAGGCTTTTTAATTCATCCTCAGTCTTAACGTTTAACCTATCAGGCCATTTCCTTTCCTCAAATTGAGTCATGGCATTATTGATTTCCAAGATAGGATCCGTTATTTTTTTTGCTAAGAAATATGAAATAATAACTGCCATAAATACACTGATTATCCCAATAAAATAGACAATATTTAATATTAATCTCGAATCCTTTTTAACCGTTCTATACGCTATTCCCCCCACGACTTTCCAATCAGGGTAGGCACTAAGGGACTGACTGATAAGGTAATATTCATCACTATTGATTTTTTTAACTTCATTAACCTTATCAGGCTTCATTGCATAGGCTTGAATAAGCTCATCTTGCAAAGGTAGATCGCCAATCTTGTTTATGATTTCGCCCTTTTCATCAATTATGTAAGTAAAATCAAACACTTGCTTATGGATTTGACTTAGCTCACGGAAAAGTTGCTCTTTTTTAATGCTAATCAAAATATAGCCAAAATGTCTGAAATCGTAATTACTCATGTATTGACTAAAAAAGGTAATCTCCGATTTTTCCCTGTTACTTGTACTGTCTAACCTATTGGGAAAGTTAGTAGGAGCGGAGAAAGCATTAAACTTCCCTGAGGCAATAAATTCGTCGAAGGCTTTATAATTAGCGATGATTTCATTGTAAGGCTGTATTTGATATAAAGGGTCATAGACTCGTTTATGTAAGCCAATAGCAAATATTGAAGTTATAGAAGTGTGAGAGTAAACACTCTTCCGTAAAATATTCGAGATCGCTTTCATCTGGGCATAGTCGTTCCCTTGAGACCTATCCTCGAGGGCCATCAATTCCTGCAATTCTTCATTATCTCTAATATTATCACAAAGTCCTAGGACAGCAGTAATCTCTTTATCCAGGCCCATGGTAATAATTCTCATTTTTTGAGCTGCAATCGTACCAGTTTGTTCTACAAGTTTTTTGTTGTATACCCAGCTTATTGAACTACTAATAGCCAGGATAATAAGCACAATAATACTTGAAATATAAAGGGCAATTCTTACTTTAATATGCTTTACTCGAGGCATTAAAGGGAATCCCCCCCAGCCAGCGCCTTATCTAACTCTCCCTGCGAAGTCTCCTTTGCTTCTTGCAAAGCGATCTCCGCGGGGACATTTTGAATTTCCACTTTCTCTGCGGCAACCTTCAAGGCATCGTAAATTTTGCCCCCAGTCGGGTCGAAGAAAACTTTCGTAGCTAACTTGGTCTGATGATAAGGAACCATGATTTGAGGATTTTCCTCGGCAAACTTCTGGTAACTGTCTGTGGTCATTGCAGAATTTCTGACAGGCAAGTACCCTGTTTTGATAGACCATTGGGCGGTAATTTCAGAACTGGTCATATATTTGATCCATTCAAAGGCGGCTTCCCTTTGAACTTGAGGGACATCTTGGGGAATACAGAGAGCCCGGGCATGGGCTACTGCGCGAGGGTAGCCTGCATACCCTTCCCAGCTAGGCTGTATATGGGCCTCAATAATACTAAAATCCAGTTCTCCTTGATCACCGCTGGAACCGGTATATCCAGCGGCCCGACCTTGTATAACATCATGAATAGTTGCATACCAATATTCCCATCCTTCTCCCCCATAATTGACTTTCATGGTTTTCTCCTCATGGATAGCCCTTCTAAAATACTCCCAAGCCTCTATCCATGCCCTTCCATCAATCGTTACCGTTTTCCCGTCTGCGCTGAGGAATTTTCCTCCCCTACTGATAGCTGCATCGATAAGATTTTCCGGTCCCTGGATAGGTTCCCAACCATAAACCAAAACTTCTTGACCGTTTTTCATGGTCAGCTTTTTAGCAGCTTTCGCCAACCCTTCCCACGTGTCTAATGTGTCAGGTTTAATTCCCGCTATAGTAAAGAGGTCTTTGCGGTAATATAAGACTTGGGTTGTGCCATAAGCCGGTAAAGCATAGGTATTCCCCTTAAACTGGCCTTGTTGTAAAAATGAATCTACGAAATCCTCTTTGTGAAAATCTGCATTAACATTGATTAAAGAATCTAGAGGACTTAAAGCCCCTACATTGGCAAAAAACTGCATTCGTTGATCTTCCAGCAACACTACCGCTGGAGGCTTCCGCCTGACAATTGATGCTCTTAAGGCTTGGGCCGTTTTTTCGTAATTCCCTTGAGCCACCCCAACTACTCTAACCTTAGATTGCTGTTGGTTATATTCATCGATAAACTCCTTCATAGTCTCCCCAAGGTGTCCACTTAAGCCATACCAAAAATCAATTTCTACCACATCTGTTTTCGTATAATTTAGTCCATCAATGGGCTCACGAATACATGCGCTCAGCAAGCCTAACATAATAACTAAACATAAAATTAGGTAAAATCTTACGTTTAATTTTAAAAAATCCAACTCTGACTCGCTCCTTCTCAAGCTTGAGATCATAATTTTCAGTGTGATTTTATTGTACAGCATTTTCCAAGTAATACAACGAATCTAGAGGTAGAGAAGTTAATTATTCATAAATTAAGTTAACTATTATGAATTATCTAAAATTATAGTCGCTGTTATACTAAGATAAAATGGAAAATCATGCTGATTAAGTAACAACAAGGAGGGATTTATTCACAAGGGTATCAGGTATCCAAAGGATTGTACTATTTAGGAGGGGGAAATGATTTGAAAAACAACAGATTTACATTTCGGTCCTTATTTATCGCAATTTTTATCCTATGTTTTTCCTTTGTACCATCAGCCTATGCTGCTGAACCACACAATGACCAGGTTGTGATTATGACAGTCCAGGAGCTGCGTGATGCTGGCGTACCTTTACCGGATGGCACCTTTATTAAGAACGGTGAGGCCCTGAGCTCAGACGATTTGATTATGTTTAACAGTCATATCGCCGTCGCTATCTCCGTGGGCACACCCAATCCTTGGGGGTACCCGCCCAATAGTATTCTGGATGCATCCTTGATGGTTGATTCTAGATCAGGTTCCGAAAGTCTTCTAGATGCAGCCAAGAATGGCAGTCTAAAAGCAGGCACTGATACCATCTGGGACATGGAATTTTTGATGGACAACTGGGACAGCTGGGGCCCGGAAAATTCTAAGCCTAGAACAATGATGATTTCCGAAAATATTGACTTTGACGGTGATGGAGTTGGCGACGGCAATAAAGGACTTGTCTCAACTCGGAAATTTGCTCAAGAAGGCAAGACCCCAATGGATGTCGTGACTTACTATGTCTTGGGTAATGATGACAACTACCTGAGGATTAACACAATTGTTAGCAATCCAGCGAACGGGGATGCCTATGATAAGTCAGTATCGACGGACGGTCCTGGCTTGTCCACTGGATATTCTTTAGGTAATAAAGGGGCTTTTATGTTTGCCCCTGACAAAAGTGTCGGTGCGCCTTATAACAAATTTGTCAACACATACAACAAAGAGTATAGTGTCAGCCTCATTGACTTAAAAGCGGAAACCGCTGATCTTTGGGGTAGTTCAGGTTATAAAGATACGGAGAGAAAGACCTCCTATGAACCGGGTAAGACCTATAAGTTTGAGGCCATTTTTAGAATCGATAATCAAGGGAGCCTGGAAGGTACTTTAAATCAATTAATGAACGAAGTTAAAGCAGAAACAGTGACGGTTTCCGGCAAGGTGTTAGATTCGGCCACGTCAACCCCTGTCAAATCTCCAATTATCGTTGTCGAAAAAGGAGAGAAAACCTTTACTTGGGTTATTGGTAAAGAAGACGGAAGCTTCGGGTTTGACTTGCCTAAAGTCGAAGACATGAACACCTACAAAGTATATGCTCTGAAAGAGCTATATTCTCCTAGCGAAAAAGCTGGGCTCACTCTTACTGGCAAAGCTTATGATGCTGGCACCTTAAAGTTGGCTTCAACAGAACAGATAACAGTCACAGTTAAAAACGATGCGGGTCAGCCGATTGATGCCAGGGTGGAATTATTAGGCGTAACGACTCCGGCTGTTCGCTACGTTGCCCAAACAGTATTCTTTACAGATTTAGATAATATTGGTCTCGCTAAAATTCCTGTAGCGACAGGTCCCTATAATCTTGAAGTAAGCAGCGGTGGCTATTTTGAGTCGTTACCAATCAAGATTCAAGGGAACAGTGCTACAGACAAGGCCACTGAGGTAACGATTAAGAAGTTGATTGCTCCTACTGCGAATTGGTATTCTGCAGATTTGCATCATCACACTAATAAGTCAGATGGCAGCACTTTACCCATTAACCTGATCAAATCCCAGCTAGCCAATGGATTAGATGTGATCGTGACTAGCGATCATGACTCTATCGCTAGCAACGGTGAGGTAGCCGATTATGCAAGCAAGCGAAACGTGACCTACCTTCCTTCTTTAGAAGTATCCCCAAGTTGGGCTCACTTCGGAATATTCCCGGTGACGCCTACGGCTGCAACTAACATGATTACTGATAAGTTTTCCATCGATCCCTATATGGATTTTCCGGCGATGGTCAAGAAAGCACATGATTCCGGGACAATTATAGTTGCCAATCATCCTTATATTGCCTATGGTTTGTTCACTGCCCAAGCAGCCTCTGCAGTTCCAGGTGGCTATGATTCGAATTTTGATTTGATCGAAATCAACGGAGGAGTAAAAGCTGCTAAGAATCAACAGGCTCTAGATAAAGCTATGGATTTCTGGACAGCGAGCCTCACCGGCAGTAAACGCTACTATCTCACCGGTGGCAGCGACACCCATGATGTATTAACTCCGAATATGAAGACCAGTCTCTACAGTGGCAAAACCAGAACCTATGTCAATATTCCCGGTGAGCTGACCTCTGCAAGTTATATGGATGCCTTATTAAAGGGTAATTCCTATGTCACTATGGGGCCCATTCTCTATTCAAATAACCTCTTTGGGCAGAGCACTAGTATCAACAATGGAGACAAGTTTAGCCTTTCCTTTGATGCTATGTCTGTAAAAGGGATTTCCAAGGTTGAAATCTTTACCTCTGGCAAAAAAATTGCTATGTCAAAGGAATTTGCCACACCCAGCATGAATCGGGAAAGTCTCTCGTTCTCCTTTGAACCGAATGCTAGCACGTGGTATAACATTATCGTCACCGATGCGGACGGTAACAAGGCAATCTCCAACCCTATGTGGGTTGAGGTTAAGGCTGCTCCCGCTGCTGAGGTTAAAGGTGCTCCCGCAACTGAGGTTAAGTCTGGGGCAAGATATATCGTGAAACAAGGAGATACAGTTTACCACATTGCAATACGTTATGGTACAACGATGCAAGCCATAATTCTTGCGAATAATCTGCATAACCCAGATCTTATTTACCCAGGACAAAGCTTCATCATTCCAGGCCTATCGGAATTTACAAAGTAGATCCACCTGTATCATTTGATGGCTCATAACCAAACATTCTAAGACAGAAGAAACTATAAAAGACCTAAACCCTGAGTTCAGATACTCGGGGCTTAGGTCTTTTTGCAACACACTCACGATACATGCACCCGCACTTCATCGAACTCTATATTCCCTTTAGGGACCGGCATGCCGATTAGATTTAAAGCCTCAATATGACCTTCTATCGCTTCCTGTATCCGTTCAAGGGCTTCTTTCCGATTATTGCCTTGGGTAACGCATCCCGGAAGTCCTGGTACCGTCACAACATAAACTTTTTTCATCGTCCCACTCAAGAATCACCTTAAAAATTTTTTCCATCATCGTGAACCTCCATCCCCCTAAGCAAATCGTCAAAACTTTCATCTTCAATAAGTTCTTCGGAAGGGTCTGCAAAATCATCTGCCTTTAAGCCAACAAAGTCCAACGCGGTTTCTAAACTCTTCCTAGGAATTAACTTGTCATAATAATTTGAAATGACCCATTCGAGATATTCAGCGGGGATCTTCTTTGCTTCCGAGGATTTGCACAAATCCGAATTACCCTTAATTGCATTCAATAGTTTTGAAGCCGTTTTCTCAATCTTTTCTAATATTTTAAATTTTCTAAAAGTGTATTATCTAAGATGCCCAGTGCTTTCAAGCGAACAAGCGTCATATCATAGCTTACAATAAACGTTGTTTGAATCCTTGGGCCGTTCTCTCCGTGTAACTTACCGACTCCGCCAGCCACTTGCCCCATTCCCCATACGGAATCAGGTCCTTGGCCTCCTTCAGCTACTATTTGAGCTTTGGAAAAGGTTTTTGTGCGCTGGACCCCAATGCTATTGAGAGACCATGCTGATATGAATGAGAGACGTTGCTTCATCTAAATGAGTTACTATTAAGATCTGATTCATGATCCGACTGAGCGTATCCAAATCAATGATCGTGCGCACAGTCTCCTGAAGGGCTTGAGATTCCACACCCAGACGTGCGGCAAGGTATTGGCAAATGGCATCTTGAGCCATTAGGATTTTCCCTTTTGCCATCCCTTTATTCTCTGCTGTCTCTATCCTCGTTAGCTGGTCACGAAGCTCAGCCTCTCTGGCATCGTACAGCATTCTTGCCTTTTCATCCTTACTGATGATCTGCAATAAATCATAGGCTTTTTTGATGTCCTTATTCTTTTCCGCTAACATCTCAATCACTCCTTTTGATTTTGCATCCAAGAACTCCATCCATTCCACGACAGCATCATTCTCATCTCTTTGAATCGCCAAATCAGCTAGCTTTACGATCTCCAGAAAATGCACTTCTAATATATCCGTCAAACGGTACCCAGTTGCATCCTCTATCAAATGATAGTCTCTCGGTGCTTAATCTCCTTTACTACCAGCGCCCGCGTTACCAACCCCACAATAGCCCTGCCCAACTTACAGGATGCTGGCATGTGCCGTCCTTCGTCGGTTATACCGGCTCTTACAATGGATCTGACCCCAACACATTGATAGCTCTTTTGACAAGTCCTCCAAGATCGTCACCATGGTAAATCATCAAAACCTGTTTGCAGCTCCATGTCTTTTCCCTCTTCATCCTCTTCAGAATACGCCAGAGCAAAATATTCCTGAAAACCCCAATAAAGCTCTTCTACCTTATCTGGCAAATGAACATGAGTTCCACTCGTCTTCTGTATTGTGCCATTCGAATAATCAACCTCGACATGCCATGTGATAATTTCTGATGCTTCATCCTGAACTTCTTCTTCGTTACCTTTAAAGCATTCTTCAAAGTCGTCTAAGTCGTCACAATAAATTTGATCTTTCTCTAAAAAATTAAAACTGTCATTATTCTGATAATAATCTTGCTCCCATTCCGAAATTTCCAGAGAATGTACTATCCATTTCAGGAATTTAGCCATATCTATACTAACTACAAATTTTTCCTGTCTACTTGCAGGAGAGCCACCACTAGAAAACTCCGTTTGAACGATATTATTGCTCATTTTATCTGCTTCGAACAGACAATTGGCATTTTGCACATGGCGCCGCTCGTCAAAAGCCTTCGCATGTAGCCTGAAACTCAACTTGTTGATATGAAGCTGCTTTTTCCTATTATTTCGCTCCATGTGTGGATACAACTGCTTATATATCTCCTGAGCAGCTGTTTTAACTTCTTCACGCTGATCATGGAGTCTGTTTTCAAGCCAGCTCTTTTCTGCCTGGCTAAGCTTTCTGAATGGCATATTATTGATTCTGTTCAAGGTCATATCAGCAGCTTGCACAGCTGGAGACTTTTTACTGCATCTTTTGCATATGTGATTTGCATGTCCCTTACCCGAAAAGCTCTCATTCGATCTAAATTCATGGCAAATCTTACAGTAATGACCGCTTCTGCGTTTTTTCTTTGACATTTCCCTCTCCAATACCACTAGTTTTAAGATAAAGTATTTTATTCATCCAGCTCTCTATGCCCCGTAGACTCTTCATCCACCCAATCTTCCTCTTCGTACACCATCCCGTTTCTGCCTTCTACCTTCCTGATTGGACCTGCCTTATACAAGTTACACGACAAAGGGCCATAACAAAATGTCTCAAACCGGTATTTTCGTTTCCTTGGATTCCAGTTATCAACAATAATTTCCACAGGCATCCTGCATCCCCATAGACATGTAGTACATTTACTATCATAAGTCCTAGCTGCTAATCGCCGGTGCCCCCTCTCTCTATATTCCTCCAGCTCTGGTGTTACCTCTTCCCAGGGTGGTGGAGCATGTCGATGGGTGGTATTATTACCGGCCTTTTTCAACTTAGATACTTTATAAAACTCAACCGGCTCCAGCCGTTCATCTGCGACTGGTGCGCATTCACCCGATACCTCATTCCCAACACAAAATTGATGTTTCTGCTGGGCAGCCTTACCAATGCCTACAGAAAAGATTCTATTAGATGGATCTTGCTCAGCTTCTTCTGAGAACTCTGGCTCAACATTATCAATCACACCTTTAATCAAAAGCGAATAGCCAAGATAGTTATGGGACCGCTCATCGAACGAACGTATCATCCTGATTCTCGGTTGTACTGATATAATAATTCCCTTGAAAGCTAGTTTTGACATCAGCTTATATCCTCTCTTTGTCTGTTGCTATCGTTAGTCAATTCGACAAGTATTTTCCTTTTACCTTTGTAGGTAACAAAAAAGCGCCATAACAAAGACTACAAAATATAACCAGCCCAAATAAAAAACCTCCCATCATGGGAGGTTAATTTTAAATGACTTATTTTGAGTATTTTTCAGGCTAATATCAGTTCATGAGAAGGTTAGCAAAGCCTGTTGGAACGTTAACTGCAGCACAATTTTATTTCAGTCAGACAGAAACTGTTTAAATACTTGCGAAAGACTCGGGTAATCGTACCGCTCGGTACCAGGGTGTTAAGTACAATCTCCTATCTCGTACTGCTCCTACCCAGCTCATCACTTAACTTCTACAGCTCCTCTTTACCAAGCCGGTTCACATCTGGGAATGAGCGGGCGAGTGGATAGGAAATTTCCCTTTATATAAAATATATGGTTTACCTACCAGTGTATGTTGCTCTTCTTCCATAGGTTTCTTTTCCATCGTTTTTATTTTACGGCTGCGGTCCCCAAGTTATTGAGCGAAAAAAGAAAAAAGACCACTTTGTGGTCTCCAATTGCCATTTTGGTATCCGTTGGCTTGAGCGAATCCATTAAGAAGGCTCAATATCCAGCAAGATCTTAGTTCGACCCTTTAGAATAAATTGAAGCCATAATACGATCGAATAATGTGTCGTTGCATTTTGTGTTGCTTGCAATTTTGTACAGGCTCTTAGAAATAGATTTTAAATGTTTAGTCATGAGTGTGATCGCCTCCGTTTTTTCTAGATCCTTTATATCTATAATACACTCTTTTCGGTTGCTTTGCGCTATATATCACAAAGTTCTAAAATTAAAATAATTGCAAATATTTACACTAATCTAATTTATCTCATTATGTCAAAAGTTTGAAACAATTATGTCATTATGTTTCAAGTTCAAATTTATCCGTCAACAGCAAAAGAAATGAATCTTACTTTCCACAATAAAAATCCCCTCACTAGGAGGGGTATAGGAAAAAAGGAGGTGTAGAAATGAAAAGAAGTTCAATATTTCAACCGCTAAACTAGCGGATTGTTATCTCTGTTATTTATCATAATATATAATTGTAACCAGTTTGTGACCTTTGTATGGAGAATATGTGAAGCCTAATAATGAGAAAGAAGTATGCCTTTATTGCGTAAAGGATTATCACTTAGGTTTATGATGTCGGTAGCACCAAACGGCAGATTTGACATACAAGAGAACCCAATTTATAATTAGTTATACCCCTCACGGGTATAACTGTCCTTTAGTAAGGAAGCGAAACATCATACCGATACTAAGTATGACCTGCTCTGCCAGGAATTCGGAGAGAAATTCTCTGTATACTGCAGTGTATCCGCCAAAAGGAAAGCAGACGTGTTGCGCTATCAAAATCCTTGATCAGCCAGCGGTTTAGTGCAGTCGATATCGGTACTAGTAAAAGTGGCGGCACCGTCAGCAGTGGGGTCTAAACAGCCTTCGGGTTTTGGGATGCTGAAAAAACTTGTAGGCAATAAGAATTCTGTTGAGCATACGCAAAAGAGAAAGGAGTATGTTTCTATGAAGAACGTCATCATATTCACCACACAAACCTGACCGCATTGTTATACAGCGAAGAAGTTTCTTTCGCAGCATAGGATTCATTTTGTGGAAAAGGATATCAACCGTGATGATCAAGCCCGCGCGGAGTTAATCCGCAGAAACGTCAGCGGGGTTCCTTCTTTTCTGATTGGGGATGAGTTAGTAGTCGGATTCGATCAGGCACGAATTCTACAGCTAGTCGATCATCGGGTCATTGAATGCGAAAAATGCAAGACTAAGATGCGAGTTCCTATTAATAAAGGGACACTCCAGGTGACTTGTCCGAAATGTTCGTATTGCTTTAATACTACGCCGGAGAAAATTTAAACTGGTTAAGTAGGAAACCCGCTCAATGTAGCGGGTTTTATTACATGACATAGTAATCTGCTATTATACAAATATGTAACAAACCTACAAGATCCATTCCGTATCCAGTTGTTAAGGCACCAAAATCCGAGAAACATCTTGAGTTATTTCCATGAGCTTCACATCATTTACTGGATACCACCTGGCCCTGGGCATTATAAAGGACTCCGGGATCGCCATTGATAAGTTGGTGCACCAGGTTCCTTTGACACCAGGTTCCTTTGAAACACCGCCCTTACCCCACTGATATCTCGATAACTTCAACCCCTAAATCAATATTTGTACCCTTTACATTCCAACTTGCAATATTCTTCCATTCCAGAGCTCCTTTTTGTAGACGCTTGCACATAACTCAAAACAACGATAATAGCGAGACTTAAAACTAAAAATAACATTTAAATCACTCCTTAATATTTGTTGCATTATACAACTATATTCTCGAAAAAAATTATATCACTCTACGACAACATTCCGGACTCTTTGAAATTGCATTTAGTAGAAGAGTGAGACTTTCATTGACCTGATCTCTTCTTTCTTCTGGTATCTGGTTGAAAATATCTACCACATAGCCCGCCAGAGAATTAGTTAAACTCTGATTAATTAAAAGTCCTTGCTCCGTTAGATTTAAGTTTAGATACCGTTTATCTTCAATTGATTGGAGACTTTTAACGATCCCAGATTCAATAAGTCCTTGGACATGACGGCTAATGGTACTTTTCTCTAAACCTAACATATGTGCTAAATCATTAACAATGATTCCAGGATGTCTACCAATTTCATAAATGATATGGTTTTGGGCAGGGGTAATCCCACAGCACTGAGCCCCTTCCTTCTGTAAAAGACCTAGGCTACGAATTAGGTCATTCAACAAATCACTTAATCTCTCGACTTCAAGCCTTTCCATAACATCCCTCCTCTTAGTTGTAGTATATTATTTATAGTTGCAATATGCAACTATAAATTTAATGGGAATCCTTAATTTTTTTTGGTTCCAACTCCAATCCAAGAAGTATAATTGTCCTTATCTAAAATCTTATCAATGATATCGGCTGTTTGCTCTAAGCTTGACTTTGATTGATACCTACGAAACATTGGATTCTCAGATATTCTAGCAGACACCAATTGAGATAGCGTTATTTTGAAGAGTACATTAAGATTTTGTAAAGCCTTAATCCCATCTTCAGGAATAGGATGCCTTCCCCGCGTTATGTCAATTTCTCGTTGAAGATGCTTAATAGCCTCTGAAAAGATGTTAAAAGAACGTGAGGCTATTAAACTCTTCTGGTGACACAAAGAAAATTAAAATACAAAAAGAATAGGCCCCTCGTCAGGGGCCTTAAATCGAGATAATGTTATGGTGAGGCATAATCTAATTATTTTTTGAGGGTTTGTTTTGCTTCCAAATCAAATTTAACGGACTTCAGAGCATTTTCAATACTGATTAAGGGAGTAATCTCTGTCTCAAGAAAAGGAAATATAGGAGATTGGGATATTAATGTATGGAGTTCCTCGACGGACTCAACATCCCAAATAACACAACCACCTTTTCTACCGGCAATCATCCCTTGTGCCAAAATCTTCCCCTGTTTCTGATAGTTTATAACTTTTTCCCACCCTTGTACCATAATTTCTTTGACCTGTTGAGGTGGGAACGGAGGCAATTGTGTCAATTCGCTTTTAACAAAGAATAACATACTTAACCCTTCTTTCCATTTGATTTTGGCTGTTCATTTAGGAAATGCTTGAGCATCTTGCCTCACCATAGCAAGACAATCGGGTTGACAGTTTATCTTTTCAGTTTCAACCCGAAATAAAAAACAAGAGCAACCGTCCACCTTATTAGGTCTGGGTTGCTCTTGTTCCTTATTTGGGACTGAAAGACTGATTCTGATTCTCCTTCCACTTTTGAGGGAGAAATCGGAGCAGGAATAAAGAAAACCGGCACAAAGCCGATTCTAATCTAATAATAAATTTTAGAAATTAAGTGACTATGTATCGTCACTATAAACCTCGTAAGCAAGGTTACCTTCCATTTCCTTATATTCATAATAATAGCACTAAATGAATTTCTGTCAATAGCATTTGACGGAATAAATAAAAAGATTTTCCTAAATGCAAGCGTTGATATTGAACATACCTATTTCCACACCGAATATGAACCGAGGGATTATATTATCAAGTCAGTCATTCATGTACTTGATTACGAGAACTATTTCCATTCTTTCCTTCATCTTCCTAAAAAATTGCCATAAAAACAAAAAGCCAAACCGTCCTGGATCCGGCAACACAAAATCAAAATATATTCCCCTTTACGCCACATACTTTAAAAAGACTATATGTCTTATCAAAGCCGCTGATACCAAGGCTTTCACTCAACCCCGATATAGCACTATTATTGTCTCCACGTGCCCAGTCCACGGAAACATATCTCCTGATTATGTTCTAAATGGTATCTAATTCAATTTAATAAACTTTGCAGAGTTATTCAAATGGTACGTAAGGATTAATCATGGAAAATCCCAAAACTAATCCCCTCGTAATCGAGAGGATTAGTTTTAAAACGCTTGATTTATACGTATTAAATGCGTACAATATAACTAAGGGGTGAGGAAATGAAGCGGAAAGACTTAATAAAAAAGTTAACTGATAATGGTTGGTGGTTATTGAGAAACGGTGCAAACCATGATTTGTACACCAACGGAATATACAGTGAACCGATTCCTCGCCATAGAGAAGTTGATGAAAAGCTAGCAAAAGCTATCATCAAGCGACAGGGGCTAAACTAAGCCCCTAAACGCTTTGAAAATATGGAGGTGTTTTTTGATGAAAAAAGTATATCCTGTTGTTTTAACTCCGGCAGACGTAGGCTATGTTGTCTTTGTCCCTGATTTGCATATTAACACCGAGGGTATCGATGTAGCTAACGCCATCGAAATGGCCCGCGACGCGATTGGACTTTGGGGAATCTGTGAAGAGGATATGGGCCGGTCTATTCCATCACCATCTACTCTGCACCCTGTATGCGAAGCCAATGAGCTTGTTACCTTGGTAGATATTGATTTCGACGCATACCGCAGGGCAAACGATAATCGTACGATCAGAAAAAATTTGACGATTCCAAGTTGGCTGAACGTTCAAGCTGAGAAAGCTGGGATAAACTTTTCCCAAGTCCTACAAAGCGCTTTAAAAGACCAACTTGGCATTCAGTGATAAACAAATCAAAAATAATTAATCTCAAAATAATGTAGATCGAGTTAATTCGATCTACATTATCTTTTGTCTTTCAACTAATAAATCGAAGTATTTTATACTCGGGTTCGACTGTCTATAGGCAATTTTGCCAGAGGGCAAATCCTTTACCCGAACCACTATAGGTTTTTGACGTTTACCACTGAAAAGCCCCAAACTTAACTCGATTTTTCCGTTTTCACCAACCCGAAACCCGTCTTTTTTCCATTTAGTATTGAAATGCTTTTTTTCTTTGTACGGATACCGAATTTGGGTGAATCCCAATGATCTCGCTTTATGGGCATTTTCTCTAGCATCGATGTATTTTTCGTATACCGCCTGTATGGACTGACTGTGGATTGGGTATTGACCTTTGGTAGCTAAATGCAACGTCCCTCGGTCAATCCAGCTATCGGTTTTTTGAAAATGCTCTTTGGCCAATCCTAGACAATCATTCCAAACATTAGCAGATGTGCGATTACAGGCAAAGAGACGGTCAATGTTGTCTTTAGTAGTCAGGAATTTTGTCTTTAAGACTCGGATTATTTTGAACACCCCCTCCAATATTCTATACCCTTATTTTACCATAGGAAGAACAGTTTTGGAACGGGTGTTCTGGTAATATTTTGGGGCGGCGATTCATCTCACCACCTATAGAGGATGGGAGTCTTCTCGCCGCGCGATGATAAAAGACCTCTTCAGGTCTCTTATAATCTCTTCTAAACTTCTCCACGAGGAGCAATTTTGATGATACTAATTAATATGTTTTCATCATTCATCTTTGCTAAATACAATTCTAGATAAATTGAAGATCCATTAAGAATAATATAGCCGGGAAACTTTGTGTTTCCCGGCTGTATTATTTGTCCATGCTCATCACTAATTCATTAGCAATGTTTGGGCTATCCAGTCGCATGATACTTTCTTCAGCACTACCAAAACTCAAAAGATTGATACTCCCATACCACACGATTCGTTGGTCTATGAGTGCATATTTTTGGTGAATATTCGATTTGAAAACTAAGCTTACTCCAGCAACCTTCAATAGATCCAGCGCACCCTGTAACGCACTCGTATTCTTGTCCTTGAAATCTCCAAGTGACCGGGTTATGACGATAACTCTCACCTTATTTTCTAAGGCAACCTTCAGATGCTGCATCATTTGTAGAGTACGTCTCTTGGTAACAAAAGGGCTAACTATCAGAATTTCTCTTGCAGCATTGATAATATCATTAGTATAGACCGATAAAAAATTGCTCTTGTCAAAAATCACATTGATTGACTCTGATGTACTACTTTTCCCTTTTGCTTTATAACCAATCGTGGCATATCCGTTTAGCCGTTTATGGTACATCCGTTCAAGCATCCTTACATGGATATCCACATAGTCGTAGATTTGCACTTCATTTTTGTTTGCAAAGAGTCTGTGAAGCCTTCCTGCATATTGTTGCAAGGTGCCTTTCCAGGATATTGGCATCACTAAAAATAACGTGTCAAGGCGTGGTTCGTCAAAGCCCTCTCCAATGTATTTTCCAGTGGCAACAATTGTTAATTGCTTGTCAGCAGGTGTCTCTGATATTTGTGTCATTATCTCCCTAGTTTGTTTTACTCCCATTCCACCCGTTAAAGAGATCACTTCAGGAATTCTTTCACGCAGTTTCTTTAAAAGCAATTCGACATGCGCCGTTCTCTCAGTTAAAACAAGACAGTTTCTGCCACTTTCAAAGCTTCGAGCGATATCATCTACGATAAGCTGATTCCTAAATTCATTGACGACAATTTCGGAGTACAGTTCTTGAATCGATACATCCTTTTCATTCTTATCCAGAGGGACTCTAAGCGACGTAAACCTTGGAATGACATAATGCTCAAAGGGCCTTTTTGCTGCCTGTTTTTTGGCATCATCCTTGTATCGTATGGAACCACATTGCATAAATATGATCGGATGATGTCCATCTTTTCGTACAGGTGTCGCAGTTAATCCGTATACATATTTTGCATTTGAACTTTTAAGTACTTTCTCAAAGCTAAAAGCTGATATATGATGACACTCATCTACAATAATCATGCCATAATTTTTAACACAATCGTTCACGTCACCCATTTTATTCAAGGATTGCATGACAGCTATATCTATTATTCCATTCAAATTATTCTTGCCCGCTCCCAATTGCCCTATCGTGCTATTTGCCTTTTTTCTTCCTTTCTTTTTGATTTCGAACATGTCTGGAAGGGCTTCATTTATAGTCAAGAATTCTGTTAATCTTCTTTTCCATTGGGTTACCAAATTTACTTTATCCACGATAATCAGCGTATTAACTTTTCTCTCAGCAATCAGATTTATGGCAACCACAGTTTTCCCAAAAGCGGTTGTTCCAGAGAGTACTCCTATATCCTGTTTGAGCAATTGAAAAAGTGCCTGTGGTTGTTCGTCCCTCAAACTACCGTTAAATTCTACCTCGATGCTCCTGCCAGGGTTGGTTTCATCTATAAATTCAGGTTCAATCTTTAGTTCTGCGAAAAAAGACTTTAAGTCGGCTTCACACCCTCTTGGCAGACAGAGATAGTCTTCTGTTTCGTCAGAACATGATATTATTCTAGGTATTTCAAAGATGGGCAGCCGCATGGCCTGAGCCTTATAAAACTCTGGATTTTTGAAAGCTGCCAACCGTTTTAAATGGTTTAGCGCTCTTTGAGAAATGCCCGTTTTCGGGATAAACAGCATATTTGCTTTGACTATTGTTATTGATTGAGGAAAATCATTCATTGATAGTTTGATTATGTTTATATCCCAGGGCTTTTGTGGTTCTTCTTGATCATCTTTTTTCAAAATGCCAAGTTCATTTCCAGTGC
The DNA here is from genome assembly GCA_003512645.1 of Desulfosporosinus sp. Classification (GTDB taxonomy): domain Bacteria; phylum Bacillota; class Desulfitobacteriia; order Desulfitobacteriales; family Desulfitobacteriaceae; genus Desulfosporosinus. The sequence continues at coordinate 3,389 of DOPS01000038.1, read as the reverse complement.
AAAGTTTCGATATAAGACTTTCGACGTCATCTTCAGAGAGCTTTCGTAGGGTGGTCATGAATTCCCATTGATCCTTAAAAGGCTCAAAATTGTCATCGATAAAAACGCTGTTATTATGACTCCTTGCAGCTTTTTGCAAGGGCAAGGCAATTAAATTCCCAAAGCCGCCCATTGGCATAGTGTCCTGATTAGGAAAAAACCTGTCATAAGATTTAAAGGTAATCTCATGTCTTTTGTTCATGGCGTAGGTAAGGAGTGCGCTTCCGAGTTTCCTTGCTAAAGTAGCGGCAATAGGGCTTTCAAAGAAAATCCAAGCATGGGCTCCATTTCCTGACCTCGAGCGTTCAATGGCTATTGGAAAATCAAATTCTGAACATACTTCTCTAAGCTGTGAAATATCCTTCTGCCACTCTCCATCGTCAAAGTCAATCGCTAAAAAGTGACACGTATCATCAAGGCACAGCGGATATATTCCCGCAACTAAATTACCACGCCCTCGTAAATGATCGCCAATAGCCTTTTCGTCCAAACGGGCATAGGCCTTATTGGAGCAAGCGGTGCATTTTACCTTTGGTTTTCTGCACAGTTCAGTTTTCCATTCATTCAAACAGCACTGCGAATATCCACTCGTCCCCTTCTTTTTGTTTTCCCATCGTTTAGCAAAAACATCATCCCGGCCTTTAAAGAGTGACATAAATAACTCGATTTTGTCCTTGGGATCTGACATGCTGTTTATGTTTGATTGCAAAGTATTGCCTTCTGATACATGATTGGATACTTCTGTATATGTATCAGGTGTCGGAAATAAGCTATCCACAAACACATTATCAGAGCGTCCATCGAGAATAGCCCGATGTTCTGAAACACCGAGCTTAGTTTGTAAATTTGTTATTTCTTCTTTTAGATTGCCGTTCTCGAGCAACAACGCTTGATACTTTTCAAGCAGTTCTTCAAAGGTCATAATGCCACCCTTATATTACTTTAGCCTTCACATGAACCTTAGCCGTTCAAGTGCAATCTGTATAAACCCTTTTCCTATAATATACCATAATAAAAGTCTTATAATCTTGTTGTCTATTTTTTATAAGATTTTGTCTTTCGATTAGTTCCTCCTGGGTCTCAGCACTTCCATCTTCATGTATATTAGAAACGTCAAACTTCTCATCATCGAAAGCTCTACCGACTAAAATACTTCTATGACAATCAATTGGATCCTTTTCTGTACACATAAATTTGATTGGAACTAATTTTCTGACATAGAACCGCTCTTATCCCGGATAAATACCAATTCTGTTATGTTTGTTGTCATATTGTTATCCCCTTTTCTTCCTTGATGGTTAAAGGATAACAAAGTTAGGAGGCTAATGGGTCGCTTTCAGAACGACAATTAGCCTCCGATCAGAACTTGGTCGAAAGCAAACAAGGCTCGATAGCGATGGCAAAAGCTATGGCTGTGACCCTGCTGGGATTATAACCTTTTCCGCTGCGGATACTTACGCGATCTATTTCTTAACTTCCCAAGCACAAAACCTAGCATAACTGGCAGCGACAACTTGATAACCAGGGGTTCTACTTATTGCTCTCCATCTGGCTAAGTATAAAATCAAAAAAAGCGGTCCGCAAATAATAACCTTCGGACAAGCAAAATCATAGACTATACGGACAAGCCGAAATTCAAGCGACTTGTCCATGCGGTTAACTTTCACAACCGCCGGCGGCAAAACGTTTGCGATTACAATCCCCAATCCGAGGGTAGACCTGCAGCAGGCTGAGGTTATGGCCGTGATGGACTCGATTATTGCCAGTGATCTATTCCTTACGTCCAGCGGCGCGCTGACCGGAATACGGGACATTAAGGTTATAGATACCACAACCAACGACCTTTTCGACCCCCCTCCGCATCTCCCACGCTTTACGGGTACTTCACACGAAAATGAACTGTACTTTTTAAATGATCCTTGGCATTTAGCCTGGAAAGGTTGGGTGGCTGTAGACGAGAAGTTGAATTCCTTTTTATCATGGGAAATGATTTTTTCTCCGCTCGGGGATAGAAATAAGTCGCTAAATTGCCAGTATAAATTCGACATAATATCTCAACTGAGGTCAAAGAACTCAGCAAAGAGGCAATTTCTAAATCAGGAATCAAAGATATACGTCTTCCGAATTTGCCCGATATTAGATAATAGCAAATGAAAAGACCCCGCTGTGGAGGTCTGAGTCTTTTCTTCCATGTATTAACTCAAGTTCATTTACTAAGTAATTAAAAGTATTTTCATCCATTTTCATAATATAATCGTCAGGCTTAACTACACTCATAAGATATTCATTAGGATATCTTAATAAAAATAAACCTTTTACCCATGATGTGAAGTGCCATTATTGCGCCAATTTAAAATTGGGATCTTGAATTGATCGTAATAGGAGGGAGGATCACTTGGAGGTTGAGAAGTAGTTGATACTAAAATAAATAGTTCGTCTGCTGTACCACCAATAATTATTGCTGGTCTTCTTTTGCTGCCCTCTGGATCATCTTCAAATTCAACATCTAACCAAAAAATATCTCCAATTTTAAAGTTCATTCTTTATCTATCAATCCTCATATATATAACGATGTGCAGGATCATTTTTGTCTAACTGTACTTTACCATTTTTAATTTTGGGGCTTATAGTTATCTCTTTTAGTTTTTTCTCAGATAAAGTCAAACCTTTATAAGTATTTTCTTTTTTTTCAGCTAATGCCGACATATTATTTCCCTCCTCTGAGGCTCTACTATTAGTACTATCATTATTGCCATTAATTACATCTTCGTCACGACCAACATCTTGATCGCGACCGATCTTCTTGTCCATATCTTACCACCTTCTAACTGGCTATTCAATAAGTATTATGACTAGTTTTACCAACTTAGAAGGAGATAATCAATTAATTGCAAAATACAAAAAAGCTGTGTGATGGGCTCGGAATCAAAGGAGGCGCCTTTTGAACTGCATCCAGTTCTTTAGACACCTCTTTCTTCGTCTCTTCATTCCCGAACACTTCAGATAAATCATGAGTGGTTTCAGGCAGCATGTCAATCCCCAGCTTCTCCCTCAATACCTCCCGCATGTCCTGCGCAGAAATCGGCCTGCCTTTTTTCCCCAATTGGAAGAGCCAGCTGGGAAACCCGATGGCTTTTCTGGCGAATTTGGGACCGTACATGCGCCGGTACTCCTGCAGATCGGCCGCTACCGAAACAACAACAGCGTCCGCCGCAATTTCCCAGCCTGAAGTATCCGAAGCTTCGGGGATGTGCTCATGCTCTCTGTCCATTATATAAATGAAACCCCAGCCTGGGCCCGGCCCAGTAATAAGCCTGGATAAAATTCTCCCCTTCGATGGCGCAGCCCGG
>DOPS01000119.1:0-35596 GCA_003512645.1 Desulfosporosinus sp. | reverse complement strand
TGGGATGCGTTCAGTCCAGGACGGCTGGATCAACATTTATATCCTTTCTATAAAAAGGGCTTGGCTGAGGGGACGTTGACCGAGGAACAGGCAAAAGAACTCCTTCAGTGCTTTTGGGTCAAGTTTAACAATCAACCAGCTCCGCCAAAAGTTGGAGTAACTGCTGCGGAAAGCGGCACATATACGGATTTTGCCAATATTAACAGCGGCGGGCTGAAAGCGGATGGATCTGACGGAGTTAATGAGGTCACTTATTTAGTTTTAGATGTGATCGATGAAATGCGCCTCTTGCAGCCAAGCTCGAACATCCAGTTAAGCAAGAAGAATCCTGATCGGTTTTTGAAGCGTGCAGCCCGGATTATTCGCAAGGGCTGGGGTCAACCTTCTGTCTTTAATGCTGATACTGTAGTCGAGGAACTCCTACGCCAAGGTAAATTAATCGAGGATGCTCGACAAGGTGGGACGAGTGGGTGTGTAGAAACAGGGGCCTTCGGCAAGGAAAGTTATATTTTAACTGGGTATTTTAATCTACCTAAAATCTTGGAATTGGTCTTGCATAATGGAGTGGACCCTAGGACGGCTCAGCAGTTGGGTTTAAAAACCGGGGATCCTCGAAGTTTCGAATCCTTTGAAGCACTATTTGATGCTTTTAAGAAGCAACTTCATTATTTTATGAATATTAAAGTTAGAGGAAGCAATATCATCGAACGGCTTTATGCGACTTATATGCCGTCTCCGTTTCTTTCTCTGCTAATTGACGATTGTGTTGCGAAGGGCAAAGATTATAATGATGGTGGCGCTCGCTATAACACGAACTACGTGCAGGGGGTTGGCTTAGGAAGTCTAACGGATATGTTATCCGGCCTTAAATATCACATCTTTGACCAAAAGGATCTGACCTTAGATCAGTTGCTCAAGGCCTTAGACGCTAATTTCTCGGGGCATGAGGCAGTTCGCCAGCTTCTGATCAATAAGACGCCGCATTTTGGCAATGATCAGGAGTATGCCGACGATGTGATGGTGGGTATTTTTAATGCCTACTACTCGGAAGTGAATGACAGACCTAATACTAAGGGCGGTGTCTACCGAATTAATATGTTGCCGACGACTTGCCATGTTTATTTTGGTTCTGTCATAGGCGCCACAGCTGAGGGACGGAGGGCCTGGGAACCGCTTTCGGAAGGGATTTCTCCAGTTCAAGGAATGGATCGCTTAGGTCCCACCGCGGTCATTAAATCGGCTTCCAAACTGGATCACGCCCGGACTGGGGGGACACTGTTAAATTTGAAGTTTACACCTCAGGTCCTCGAAGGGGACGATGGAATTAACAAGCTGGCTCAGTTAGTCCGGTCCTATTTTAAATTGGGGGGGCACCATATTCAGTTTAACGTGGTTAATGCCAAAACCTTGAGAGCTGCACAAGCTGAACCAGAAAAGCACCGTGACTTGATCGTCCGAGTGGCTGGGTATAGCGACTATTTCTGCGATTTGAGCGAGGCCTTGCAGGAAGAAATCATCACCCGGACGGAACATGATGTATTTTAAACAATGCCGACAAGATTCCCTGAAATTCCGGAGAAGCAAACAATTGCTCTATTGGAATGTACGGTGACCATTAAGTAAGAAGAACTTTGCTTTGCTTCCACGGTTCACTCCCTTTAGCACCTGGAGGAGATATCCGTCAGACAGAGGATACTAGTATGAGCTCTGCTCTGGCCAGAGAGAAGGAAGGAAAACAGTTTTGAAAAGGCAAATTACTAAAGCGAACTTCTCCTTAGTCAATCAAGAACTAGACCACTTTGAAAGTACTGGTCTGATCACGGGGGAGCAAAAGACTGGGATCTTGGAGATTTATGAAGTTAAGGGTGGTCTTAACTTTATTCGGGTAGTGGTTACGATTGGCGCGATTTTAGTGGGTCTCGGAATTTTAAGCTTTATCGCTAGCAACTGGGATGGGATCAGTCATTTAGTTAAGCTGCTGATCATCTTTGGAGTTTTCGGTGGTGTAAACCTGGCAGGATATACTCTTTCCGAAACTATTCCAAAGACGGGTCGGAGTTTGATTTACCTAGGTACCCTGGTTTTTGGAGCAGGCATCTTTCTCATCGGACAGATGTACCATTTTGGAGGGGACTTTCCCACCGCCTTTCTGCTCTGGGCCTTAGGAGTACTCCCGATGGCATTCCAACTTAAGGACAAACATTTGATGCTCTTTGCGAACCTTTTGTTCGAGGTCTACCTATTGGGATCCTTTGATCAGGGGTTTCCCTATGCGGGCTGGGTAGGGGTACCTATCGTGTATTTAGCGTTTAACTACTTTGACAAGTCAAGACTCCTCTTGTTCTTTGCTAACCTAACGAGCTTAAGCTTTATCTTGCAAATCACTTTAAGATATGAAGTTGAAGATTTATATGTAGCACTGCTTTTTTTCTGCATAGGACTTGTCATGTATGGGGTGAAACACAACCTAGAGCCGGAGGTTTTCCGAGTTCAAGGTAACATTCTGTTCGGAGTAACGGGTGTGATTCTGACCGTCCCCGATTTATGGGATGTACTAGTCAATGTTCAGTCAACACGTTTAGTGAGTATCCTCTTTGCGCTTGCTTTTGTCGCCTTGCTCTTTTTCCTGATCAGGAAGGGCAGCCTTCTCAGCTTAATCTTTGTGTGTGTCACCATTTTCCGGTATTATACGGATACCTTTGCGTTCTTACCAAAATCCCTGTTCTTTATTGTCGGAGGACTGCTGTTACTAGGCTTTGGTTTCTACTTTGAACGGATGATGAAATCAGCAAAAGGGGGGACGATCGCATGACTAAGAGAAAAACGTTCTTACTAGCTGTGGCTATTCCCTTGTTCATCCTCCTAGCAATGACCATCAAACCTCAAGCAACCCTTCTCTTCGGGCAAGAAATCGTTCTGGAAACAAAGGCCTATGACCCGACAGATTTGTTTAGGGGGGACTATGTAGCCATTAATTTTGCTATAGCGGATGTTCCAAAGTCTAAAGTGACCTTATCACCTGATAAGATTTATAATAAGAATCTCTATGTCAGTCTTAAACAAGAGGGCAAGTATTATGTGGTCGATCAAGTCAGTGAAACGAAACCTAAGCAAGGGGTCTATCTGAAAGGAAGGTTTCAGGAAATATTCAATGAGTTTCGCGGGACAGAAACCTACAGAGTCGATTACAGTCTGGACAAGTATTTTCTTGAACAAGGAAGCGGCATGGACCTAGAGCAGGAATCCATTAAGGGAGGACTTGTAGGAACGGTCAAGGTCCTCAGTGGATATGGAGTTTTGACGGGAATTGAACCGCGTTGAGACTTAAATAATTAACAAATAACGCTAAAAAAGCAAACTGTATCAAAGTTGATATAGTTTGCTTTTTTAGCGTTATTTTATCGCGTGGCAACCCCTTACAAAGGGGGATCCGCCTGTGATACATGGATCATCGGATCTGGGATTATCGATAGAAACGGAAGTTGGAGCTGTCTAAAAAATATTGTATTATAGTCAGAAAAGTATAGACATTTTAGTTTTACTGTAATATATTTCATATAACTATAATTCTTAAGAAGTTTGAGGTAGTTTATGGAAAGTATAAACGAGCGAATTCGGAGCCTGCGTGTCAACATGAATATGACACTCAAAGAATTGAGCGAAAAAACTGGTTTATCCATCAGTTTTCTCTCACAGGTAGAACGGGGAAACAGCTCTTTGGCCATTACATCTCTGCAAAAGATTGCGGACGTATTTAGTGTTTCAATGTCATCTTTTTTTGAAAGCACAGTCAGTAACACTTTCTTTACACCGGTAGAAGGTCGAAAGTCATTTCAGATTGAGAGATCAAATGCGGTTTTTGCACGATTAGGGGGTAACTTTTTAGGAAAGGTATTAGAGCCGATTCATATAATGCTAGCTCCACGGCAAGGGCAAGACGTCGTATTTAACCATCCTGGTGAGGAATTTTACTATATTTTAAAGGGAAAGGTTCTAATGATGGTCGGCGATAAGGAATATGAAATGAACGAGGGTGATACAATTCATTTTCCTTCCATGTTAGATCATACTTGGCATAACCCAACAGATGAACCGGTCCACATGATTGCAGTACTGACCCCCATTATATTTCATGAGTAATCGTTGATTCGGCTCTAAGAGCTTCTCACCTAGTTAAGCAAGATACTAGCTCATAGTTCAAATAAACTGTCATTTATAAGGATGAGGTTAAAGGAGAAGACACTCTTGAAAATTGCAATTAATAAAGATGTAAAAGAAGCAAATCGTTGCGATGTGATCATGAAAACCCTTTTTGGAGCGGATGCAGTGGAGGCGGCGAGGGTGACAATGGGAACTGTAGTATTTCCCCCTGGAGCAAGAGTACCGACTGAAGGCACAGGAGTCCATACTGAACATGAATACTCCTTTATATTGAGTGGTTCACTTTTAACCATGAGTGGGGGAAAAGAATGCCGTATATCCGAAGGCCAAGCATCCTTAATTCCTGCCGGTGAAGAACACTGGGCTTTCAACGATGGAACTGAAAACTGTGAACTGATTTGGTTCTTAGTCAAATAGCTTAACTCTCGCTAAAGCCACCGCAATTTAAGTTTATGTATTCAAAACCCCACTTCTAAGAAATGGGCGAGGTATTAACTATAATCCGGAGACTTACAAGGAGGGTACAAAATTCTATGGCTGAGTTCAAAACAAGAATCAAGAAAATCCAAGCCATCATGAAAGATCAAAGAACGNNTAAAGACTACGGCAGATGAGAGACTGCAAGTCTTTTTGGTGCCAGCAGAGGGCACCCCGGTTATGATTCTGCCAGAGATGTATCGAGAAGTAGCGGGGAATCTCGGGAGAGAAAGTTTTGATTTACTGACTTGGGCTGATGGAACAGATCCAGTGGACTTGTTAGTTCCGTTGATAAATCAACATTCAGGAACGGTAGCCATCGATGAAAGAATGTGGGCAGGACATTTTCTGAATTTAAGAAAAGCTTTTCTTGGCTACGAGTTCGTTGGCGCCTCAGGTTTGATGAGGCATGTACGAATGATAAAAGACCAAAAGGAGATGGAGCTGTTAGAAAGGGCCGGGGGATTAACGGACAAGGTTATGGGAGAAGTGCTTAAGGAGCTCAAACCTGGTATTTCCGAAAAGGAATTGGCCTATTTTATAGAAAGCAAACTTAAAGACTATGGAGCAGAAGAGCTTTCTTTCAAACCCATCATAGCTTCAGGACCCAACACCGCCTCTCCACACCATAATACAGGAGACAGAAAGATAGTGTTTGGTGATTTAGTTGTCTTAGATTTCGGTGGACTCTTTCAAGGGTATTGTTCCGATATGACTCGAACATTTTCTGTAGGTAAAGCATCTGAAGATGTCAAAAAGATCTACAAAGCCGTAAAGGAGGCCAACGAAGCTGGCTTTCAAGCAGCACAAGCGGGGATTTCTTGTGAAAAAGTGGATGAGGCTGCCCGAAATGCCATTTCCCGAGCAGGATATGCAGAGTATTTTGTGCATCGAACAGGTCACGGTATAGGGCTGGATATCCATGAAGATCCTTTCTTGGTTTTCGGCAATCAAGAAAGGCTGAAGATTGGAATGACCTTCAGTATTGAACCGGGTATTTATTTACCGAGGCAATTTGGGGTTCGCATTGAAGATATTGTCGGACTTTCTGAAAAAGGGCCGGTACGTTTTAATAATTTCTCCCGAGGATTAATCGAGGTCTAAGAAGTTACGAAGAACCCACCCCCATTGAGAAAAGATCTTGGAAACCGGATAAATTTTGATGATTGTGAGACTTGACTATGAGTGATGATCTGTTAGATAACAATTTACTGAGAATAAAAAATCTAAATGTGCAATACCGGACGACTGAAGGGGTGTTTAGAGCGGTTAGGGATGTTAGTATTTCTTTACGTTCTGGAGAGACCCTGGGCATTGTAGGAGAAAGTGGCAGTGGTAAAAGTGTTTCGGCTCTCTCAATTATGAATTTAATTCCTAATCCCCCTGGGGAGATTTCCGGAGAAATCTTTTTTAATGGCCAAGATTTATTGAAATTATCCGCGCCAGACCTTAGTAGAACGAGACCCCAACTATGATTTGAAGGGAGAGGGAAATTATGAAGAAAAAGTATGGGATTTTGCTAGCGTTACTGTCCATAGTATTACTATTTGCAGTAGGATGTGGTGGCAGCAAGGCTGTCGATACTAAGCAGCCAGCTTCAGAGGGTACAAAACAATTGATTATGGCACTTGACCCAGACTATGAAACATTCGACCCTGGTCTTGCTTATGAGGTTTATGGTTTACTTGTTTTGCATCCGGTGTATGATACCTTGATGCAGTTCGAAGGTAATCTTGATGCGCCTAAATACGGCATAGCTGAAAGTCATGAAGTTAGCAAGGATGGTCTAAATTATACCTTTAAGCTTCGTAAGGGAGTAGTTTTTGCTGGTGGTGACGCGCTTACCTCCCAAGATGTCAAATGGAGTGTAGAGCGGTCTATTCACTTAAAAGGTAATGGTGCCTTTTTGACAGATGGGATTACATTGATTGAAACGCCTGATCCGAATACGGTTGTTTTTAAGCTAAAGGAGAAAGATGCTTCTTTCTTGACAAAATGACCTATAATGCCTTTGGTGTAATTGATAGCAAGTTGGCGATGGCCAATGGAGCAACTAATGCACCGGATGCCAGTACCACGGATAAAGCTAAATTATGGTTTGACTCACACTCTGCAGGATCCGGTCCTTACGTTATTGAAGCTTATACTCCGAAAGTAGAAGTGGTATTAGCTCGTAATAAAAATTACTGGGGTAAGGCTCCGTACTACGATAAAGTGATCTTGAAAGCAATCCCTGATCCTGGAACCCAATTAATGATGCTCGAAAAAGGGGATATTGACATTGCCTTCAACCTAGGTCCTGAACATGTTAAGCAACTTAAAGACAAAAAGGGTATTGAAATTAAGAAGGCCCAATCAATGACTTTGACCTTCTTGTTAATGAACCGTGATCCTAAAATTGGTGGCCCCATCGCCAACCCAGATGTTCAAAAGGCCATTCGTTTGGTTTTAGACTATCAAGGAATGCAAACCATTGCAGGTGAAGGAGCCATTACACCAGTGGCACCTTTCCAAGTCGGATTTTTAGGCACTTTGCCGCCACGAGATCCTAAAACTGCCCAAGATATTGCAAAAGCTAAAGAGTTAATGAAAAAAGCCGGCTATGAAAAAGGCTTCAAGACTACCCTTGAAGTAGCGACCTTGGCAGTAGAAGGTATGGACTTGCCCACACTCGCTCAAAAGATCCAAAATGATCTGCTCCAAATTAGTATTGAAACCGAAATAAAAACTTCGGATATCATGGTTGCTCTTGACCCCTATCGCAAAGGTAAACAAGCCTTGTCGCTGTGGTATTGGGGTCCAGACTATCCAGATCCAAACACCCAATTAGCATTTTTGCCTGGCAACTCAGTTGGACTGCGAGCCAATTGGACTGCTGAAATGAATCCCAGATTAGCCGAATTGGGTAAAAAGGCGGCAGTTGAAGTTGACCAAGCAGCCCGAGTCAAGAATCTCCAAGAAATTCAACAGATGATGGATGAAGACAGCGCATTTGACGTCTTGTTACAACATGCTCGTCATTACGCTACACGTGATAACATCCAAGGGACTGACTATATCGATCTCTATAAAATTAATCTGAAAGATGTTTCTGCTAAATAGTAACCATTGGAGGCAGGTGCATACTGACATCTGCCTCCATCGCCATGCTTTTACCTCGAACGTCCTTGTTTAAGTCGTGGCTACAGGGACACTCGGCCGTCCATGGCCAGCGCATTAGTGCCAAAAGGCGTATTGCTGGAGAAATCGAATTTTTTTTATCTACAAGGCCATAAGGAGGTAAAACGAAGGTTGGGACTTCTAAAATACATAGCCAGAAGATTGCTATTCTTAGCGTTCCTGGTCATTGGGGTTTCTATGGTTGTCTTCTTCATTTCCCACTCTGTGCCCAGTGACCCTGTTTTGGCCAATTTAAGCCAGAGGAATATTGATAACCAGGAAATGGTGGATGCCTTTAAAACTAAGTGGGGCTTGGACAAACCTCTGCCTACTCAATATTTTATTTACGTCGGTAATTTAGTAAAGGGAGATCTGGGGACATCGATCAGAACCCAGCGGCCTGTAATGGATGACCTGAAAAAGTACTTTCCGGCGACAATTGAATTAGCAATCTTTTCGATTATTATTGCTATATTTTTTGGTATGCTCTTCGGCATAATATCCGCTATCAAACGTAACAGTGCCACCGATCAGATTATAAGGGGAATCTCAGTGGTAGGGGTATCTGTGCCCAGTTTCTGGTTGGGACTCATGTTTTTGTTACTTTTTTATGTCAAATTGGGAATAGCACCGGGGCCAGGGCGAATAAGCCCCTATATGATGCCGCCGGTTGCGGTAACTAATTTTTACGTTATTGATGCCCTTTGGGCAGGTCATTGGAGTCTAGCGTGGGATGCTATGCAACATCTATTTTTACCGGGACTAGTGTTGGGCTCTTTTACCATGGGCTTGATTACCCGTACCACTCGTTCCAGCTTATTAGAAGTTATGTCCATGGATTTCATTCGTACTGCAAGGGCTAAAGGTCTGACTGAAAAAATGATTATTATGCGTCATGCCTTGGGTAATGCGTTGATACCGGTGGTGACGGTTATTGGCATAGGATTCGGGAATCTCTTGGGAGGGATGGTTTTAGTAGAAACGATATTTGCCTGGCCCGGTATCGGTCAATATGCCTATAAAGCAGCAGGGAACTTAGATTTTCCTGCTATCATTGGAGTTTCTATCCTGATTTCCATTAACTATGTTGCTATTAATCTGTTTGTTGACATCCTTTATGGAATTCTAGATCCCAGAGTGAGGTACAAATAAATGCTGCTGAGAATCATGAAAAACAACTTCTTATTTTCAATAGGGATCATAGTTTGTATCCTGTGGATTGTAATTGCTATAGTTGCACCATTGATTACCCCTTATAGCTATTTAGGGCAAGACTTGGCTTCACGCTTTCAAGCTCCAAGCAGTGCCCATTGGTTTGGTACGGATAGCATCGGGCGAGATGTTTTCAGTCGGGTGCTGATCGGGAGCAGGATCTCGCTTATCGCTGGATTAGCTACAATTACCCTGGCGTCTTTTATAGGCATGATTTATGGTGGTATTGCTGGTTATATTGGTGGACTAACCGATGAAATCATGATGCGTGTCTCAGAAATGGTAATGGCCTTTCCAGGAATTATTTTGGCGATGACCATTGCTGCCGCTTTAGGTCCAAGTCTTTATAATACCTTGCTGGCTATGGTCATTATTTGGTGGCCCAACTATGCTCGGGTTATGCGCAGTATGGTGATTGCCAACAAAGAGAATGAGTATGTGGAAGCAGCCAAATCATTGGGTGCCTCCCATTTTAGAATATTTTTTCATGAGATTATGCCCAATAGTTTAGGTCCAGTCTTAGTTTTGGCTACCTTGGACTTTGGCAATGCGATTCTTCTTTTCTCAGGCTTGAGTTTCTTGGGTCTTGGTTCCCCTCCGCCTACCCCGGAATGGGGAGCAATGGTGGCAGATGGTGTTTTGAATTTCAACTATTGGTGGATTGGCGCTTTTCCTGGTTTAGCAATTCTGACGATGGCTGTGGGAACCAACTTTATTGGTGATAGTTTAAGAGACTTTCTTGATCCTAGGCTGAGAAAGGAACTGTAAACTACTAAACTTAATCTATGGTTAGGACATCCATTCCCAGACAATTTATACCCGGATAGAAAAGATTGAATCCCCATAGACACGCAAACTGTAACAACTAAGCTTGTCCCAAAATCGACACTGGTGTCGATTTTGGGAAAACCGTCAATATGAGTTTGTCACACTCGTATACACACTTATCATATATTGAATTTTTGGGCTTTTTCTAAAATCCTTTATACGGGCATAATACTTATTGAATAGACTATTAAAGGGTGGTATTATATGGATATAGAGAAGCCTCTCAAAAAGGAGGAAAAAGACATGTCAGCAATTCCTAAAAAAGTTGAGATTGATCGGCAATCAGCATTAAATAAAATAAGTTCAAAAACTCACATTCTTGACGCCCAAAAAGGCAAAATAAAATTGAACCCTGAAAATCCTAGCCATAAAGATTGGTATGAGGATAAATAGTATCCACCAAATATCCCCCCAACTTACTTCGACCAGTATAAAGAGCCTATATATAAGTGGAAAGATGCTGGACTTACTCGCTTATCCTTTGTCAAAACACATAAACTTCATAGAATCGCCAGAAATGAACTTGGTACATATTGTGGAGAATTAGATTGGACCGAATTTCTTAGAGTCCTTGATAGAATAATAGGAGTAAACACATAAGACCTCTTGCAGGTCTTTTCTTATTTCAAAAATCAACCTCAAAATCTTACTCCGATATGGACATTTCCGATAACGTTCTGCGTATTCCCGAAGTCTGCATACTACATTCATATTCTCTCAGATTTCGGGAATACGCTGTGTAGTGTCCGCGCTCAAAAGAATGGCTATTAATTCCATGAATATCCACCAAAAACCTTCTATATTCATAAAAGTGGACATAATACTTATTGAAACAAGCTTATTGGAGATGGTATGATATGGATAAGAAAAATAATCATGAGGAGATGGATAAAATGCCAACACCTCAAAAAAAAGAGGATATAACCTTCGCTGACTTTGTAAACAAAAACAAAGATATTATCTATAAAATAGCCAAAGCCAACACCGTGGTTAATGAAGCCGGTCTTACAGTTATCCCAAAAGATGATCCTTGGCGTGATGAAAAAGAATGGGATGAAATGTACGAAGACCTAAAAAAGAAATGATCATTAGCAATGGCGATGTTTGGTTTGCGAAGTTTCCTCTTGAAGAAGATGGTTCCGTATTTTCTTCTCGACCAGTCATAATTCTAAACGTGGAGCACCTTATAGTTTTAGTTGTAAAAGTAACTAAAACGCCTCCTCGATCCAATGACAAATATGATATTCCTATTAACTATTGGCAATATGCGAACTTAAGATTTAAATCGACTGCTCGTGTGTCGAAGACACAAATTTTAGATCATTCGCAGCTTGTTTTTAAGATAGGAATACTTCATCCCACTGATTTTGTGAATATCCACGATGCATTCATGCGATACATTACTCAAACCAGCTAATAATTGGGGCTCCAAATGGGGTCCCTATTCTTATTTAAGACCTGCAAAACAGCTTCGAAAACGGACATTACACATAACGTCCCGTGAATTCCCGAAGTCTGGTTACTATGCTCATATTCTCTCAGATTTATGGTAATTCGCTGTTAGCCGAAGTACACCGGCCCGTTACTCAGAGAGCGCCATGGACGGCGCTCCCTCAAGTAACTACAAAGCACACTTTCATTTATTAAATATCTCAAATGCTGTTTGTAACATCAAAAATCACATCAGCTACAACTCAACTCTGAACAACTTGTAATTTCTTAAGGTACTCATGTATATTACATTGAAGTTTATTTCTTTTCTCTTCTAAAGCTTTGGGAATATTATCGTACACTTCCTCATGCTCTTTTTCGGTCATAGATACATCTCTGACAATAGCGTACGTCATATTGTATTTCACATCATAATTATAACGTTTGAAGATTGTGCCCATTTTAGAGCAGTTTTTTCTCACTTCAACGAAACTATGATAAAAATTTTCTTCATAAAAAGGGGCATATCTGTCTATAGTTCTTGAATACAAATTATACTTATCGCGATAATTTTCGTATTTCTTATCTATCCACTTTTGTTTCTCATCTTCATCGGTTGGAACTTCATCAAAAGATGGATATAAGTTAATAGTTGCTACAATACAATCAAAGAGCTTCTCCCAAATATCTTGATAAATTCCAAATTCTTTATTATATTGAACCTTTGTAATATATAGCGCTTTTTGATTTAGAGAGTTGACTTTGTTTAATTCCAACATTAGTTTGGACTTGTACTCTTCTATTTCAAGTTGATGTTTCTTCTTCTCCTCTTCCAAAATTCTGTTTGCCCATACTTTCCCTAACCAGCTGGATAAAGCAAAAATTATTGCTCCTGCTCCCCCTAAGCTAAATATGACTGCTCCTATCAACTGAAATATTTCTTTCATCCAATCTCCTCCAAGTAGCATAATAATTCATCTATTCTCAAGATATAATCCGCGCATGGAGGCGCGGTCTTTCGGTGTATTTCGGCTAACGTCCCGAGGGTTTGCGACGTCGGGTTACTACATTCATATTCTCTCCGATGTCGCAAACCCTCTGTTATGAGAAGTGGCAACTTGTCGCTTCCCGATTTCTCTGTCAGAAACGGGAAGCGATTTCTTTATTTAATTGACAAAGATAGACCATGGGAAATATATTAAACTATGTCAATCGTCATTCCTAAAGAGCAATAAGATCATTCGCCGGGCCTGTGGAGAGTGTGGACAGGCTCTTTTAAGAATATCCCAAGATAGCCTGTCCAAGAGCTGTGGTCAACTCGAAGCACAGCGCAGAGTTGTCCATAGCTCGGCACTATCCACAGGCCTCCGCGCATTTAGAGTGTGGGTTGTTAAAAAATTAAAACCTTATCGAGTGAAGTTTCCGACGCCTCCTCGATAAGGTCTCCCCATAAAAACATCCTTAAGAAAGGACGATTCTATGTCTATTATTGTAACCTTTTTAGGGGGTATCTCGCAATATCTAATTGATGCTAAACAATGGTTTGATGAAATAACGAACCGTTGTCCTCATTGTGAAGCAAAGACGCATCGTCATGGTCAATACCTTCGAACCGTCTGGAGTGAATTGTCCGCCTTTCAGATTTCTATCTTTCGCCGTTATTGTCCAAGTTGCACTAGAACGTTTTCTTACATCCCTTCTTTTATTAAACCTTACGCTCGTTTTCTTAATTCGTATCGATTTCACCGGATTGGGTGCCACGTGCTTGAACAAGTTTCCATTAATAAAGCGATAAGGTCCTTTTCAGTAGCATCGATTACCTCAATTAGTACTACTACCTTTAGGCGCTGGCTTAAACGTTTAAGAGGCATCGCGTCCGATGTGAATAAACATCTGATCAAGCGTCTATTAGAGCTGCAGCCGAACCTCCCTCTGCCCTCTGGGCGTGTAACGGATCTTTTCTTTCTCCTTCAGACAGCCTTGAAATTCCATTTAAGATTTTGTGAAATCTCTGGGGTATCTGCGGATTCTCTGGGTGTTTTTGATTTGCTTAATTTAGAACTACCGACAACTCTCCGGGTCTAACGTCTCCTCTTCAGTGGGGGGGACGTTTTGTCTTTTTGTGAAAAATTCGATCTCTGCTAGGTTCTTTGATGTGACGGTTCCCCCGTTACCTAGAAAACGGCCATTTTTTAGCTCTTCCTCCCACAAAATATGCTATCTCCCCAGTTTGAACGCTCTGTGAGACAATCCTTTTAGTAGATTTTATGAGAGGATGTCACGAAATGGAGGATTCCCAACGCGAGACCATTGCGACCTTTCGTTTTGGCCTTATTGCACCGGTGGTTACCCGGAAACTTGACAAGGGTGCACGTCAAACGATTTTAAACCAAATAGCAAGTCAAACTTATATCTCTCCAGAGGGTACATGTGAACAGGTGAGTATTCGAACTCTAGAACGTTACATTGCCGCTTATTTAAAGCATGGACTTGAGGGGCTTAAACCAAAACCACGAAACGATCGGGCCAGTCCTCGAGCTATTTCTCCCGATCTTCTGGACAAAGCGGTTGCGTTAAAACTCGAAGCCCCTGCCCGTAGCGTTCAGCAAATTATCCGAATTCTTGAGCTGACCGGATGTACTCCAGAAGGTGTTCTTAAGGTAAGCACGCTAAGTGCTCATCTTTACCAACACTCTAAAGTTAAGGAACTTGCGGCAGGAAAGAACTCTACGTTTCGACGGTATGAAATGGCTTACCCTAACCAGACCTGGCAAGCAGATACGCATCACACCCTGTACTTACCTCACCCAACCCTTCCGAATAAACGAAGGCTTGTCTATCTGATTGTTTTCCTCGATGATTTTTCCAGACTTATTACCCATGGTGAATTTTTCTTTGAGGAAAACGTCTTAAGTCTTGAGCAAACGTTAAAGAAGGCGATCCTTAAACACGGAATTCCGGAAAAATTGTATGTGGACAATGGCGCTATCTATGCTTCTCACCACCTTCAGGGTATCTGTGCTCGTCTTAACACGCATCTTGTGCACGCCAAACCTTACCGGCCTCAAGGGAAAGGGAAGGTAGAACGTATGTTCCATTATGTTGACAGAAGCTTTAAGCCGGAGGCTTATCTTCTGATTGATCAAGGGAAACTGACGACACTTGAGCAACTCAATGAGTATTTTTGGGCTTGGCTAGAGAAGGCTTACCAAATGCGCATTCATGGGACGACGAAGGAAAAGCCCCGGGTCCGTTTTAAAAACCACGCTAAGGATCTACGTTTCATTGATCCTTCTCTTATCGACAACTATTTCCTCTGGGAGGAACATCGAACAGCCGACACGACTGGGTGTATTAGTCTTCAGGGGAATTTGTATGAACTCGACCTTTCTTTAGCTAAAAAGAGAGTGACTCTCCGTTTTGATCCTAAGGATCTTAGTCGTCTAGAAGTTTGGTTTGAAGAAACCCAATATCCTGATGCACTTCCCTTGAAAATGACTCGACATAGACACAAAGCCATACCGGTCGTGGAGGAGGTTCCCCCTGAACCGACGGGTTTAAACTTCTTAGAAGCTAGCAAATCTGCCTTAGCTAGTGAACAAGCAAACGCCTTACAAAACACATTAACCTTCGCCAAACTACGAAAGGAGTAAAACCAATGATTAAGACGTTTTTTGGATTGACCCATGTCCCTTTCACGAAAGAAATTCCGACGGAGTTTATCTTTCCCTCAAAAGCTCACCAGGAGCTCATTGCAAGACTTGAATTTGCGATTGAAAACCGGTTATTTTCTCTGGTGACCGGAGATATTGGTTCGGGTAAATCGACCGCGATTCGTACCTTGGCAAGCTCTATGGACCCAAGTCGTTACCGCTTTGTTTATTTGTCCGAATCCCGAATGAGCCCTCGGATCTTTTACCAAGAAGTTCTCTACCAACTCGATACGGAACCAGGGTTTCTTCAGGCCACCGCAAAACGGCGCTTTGTGGAAACCATTCGAGACTTCTACGAAAAGCACCATGTTCTTCCCGTGATCGTCATTGATGAAGGGCAAGAGCTTTCGACGGCCATGATTAATGAATTACGTTTTGTGATTAATTTCGATGTGGATTCTACGTCTCCTTTGGCCCTCATCCTTACAGGGCAACCGGAACTAAAAGATCGCATAAAACTCCGAGCCTTAAGGGCGATTGATCAGCGTATTAATGTTCGCTTTCATTTAAGGGGTCTCTCGGAGGAGGAAACCAAAGATTATATCTTCCATAGCCTTCGTAAAGCAGGCGGAACACATTTGTTTTTCTCGGAAGATGCGATCAAAGCAATTTTTGTGCACTCGAATGGGATTCCGCGCATTATTAACTCAATCTGCACCGACTGTTTAGTAGATGCTATGATACGTGAGCAGCATACCATTGATGGTACGAATGTCACCCGGGTCATTTCTGAACGCTAATAATCTGTCCTGAACATCCCAGTTCTCTGACAAAGAGGGCTGGGATTATATTTTTCTGCTGACCCTGACATTTGGAAGAGAACACTTCTGAAATGACATGCGATTCTAGAAGTGCGGACTTCCAACTGACAGTGATTTCTGGAATTCTACTGACAAATAGCTCAGGAAACGACAGCAACTCCTACTTTACATCTGTAAAAATATTAGGTCACTATAAGAACCTGAAATCAGGTCATCTTCCAATACATTAAATAATCGAAGGTAATAGTTACATTGCTCGAGTAATTTTTCTTGCCCTATATTACCTTCATTATCCATAACCTCAATTTCAATAAATGTCCCAAGATCTTTTACTATATCGATATGAAACTTGATGTTATCGATATGGTAAATTTCCCTTTGCTTATCAACCACAACGAATACACCCAACGATTTTTCTAGAATTTCCTTTAATGAATAATTTGAATTTGTAGGGTTATATAGAATGTAATCACTTTGTCTTGGTAATTTTGTATTCTCCCGTTCGTAAAAAATCAAATTATTTTCTATTTTACCTTCACGCAACTTCAATCTTCCACAATTTGAATTGAAATAAGTATCAATCTGATGATCAATTCCTCTAAAGGTAGCGCCCTTCGCCATTAGGATTTCTCTAATTACTACGTGGTTTGAACACTTTGCTTTAATTTCAATATTCGTATTAGACATATGATTCTTGGTCCCTTCCAATAATTAAATTCTAACAAAACTAAATATCTTCTCGGATTTGCCAATCTAATTCTCAATAAAACTAATTTATAAGCATGTTTTATCCAAAAAACATTTTCTCTATATCTTCCAGTTTTTCATATATTATTACTTGATTCGCGATTCCAAGCATTGTATTTGAGATATCCGACCCCTTCTTTGCAATGGCGACTACCGGTATTCCTTTGGCATAAGCGTATCCTGCCTCTATCCCCAAGCCAACACCCTTTTCAGATAAGTCAAGCATAACTATATTGCTCGAATCAATCTCTTCGAAAGTTGCTTTCATTAATTCATCTGGAGGAAACTCTTCTGCTCCCCATTTTTCCATGTCACGGATTACACAACTCATTTCATAACCGTAATTTTCAAGGATAGCACAAATTTGCTCAATGATTAACCTGTTTCTGCAGTCTTCATAATACTTTATTCCAAAGTAAACTTTCATTTTGTCAACTCCAAAAAAGTGTCAGCGTTAGGAACGATTTCCTTGTGGACAATCTGCTTATCGGTTTTTTAAACGTTTTTAATATTATTCATTTCTCAAATATAAATAAATCCCTTTATTCTTCAAACACCTTCACCGAAATTGCCATTTCTCATAACGTTCTGAGGGTTTGCGATGTCGGGTTACTACCCAATATTTTCTCCGATGTCGTAAACCCTCTGTTATCGGAAGTGTCCAGCTACAAAGGATAGCTTAGATTCACCTCTTAGCATATACCTTAATATGCCAGATTTCTGCACAGTTTCTAAATTCCTTTATACGTGCATAATACTTATTGAACAAACCATTAAAGGGTGGTATTATATGGATAAAGATGAACCCCTCAAAAAGGAGGAAAAAGTTATGCCAGCGATTCCTAAAAAAGTTGAGATTGATAGGCAATCTGCATTAAATAAAATAAGTTCAAAAACTCCCATTCTTGACGCCCAAAAAGGCAAAATTAAATTAAATCCTGAAAATCCCAGCCATAATGATTGGTATGAGGATAAATAGTATGAAAAATGGCTAATATTGGTGATATTTATTGGACTGAAATCTATTACGAAGACAAAATTGAATCTAAAGTCAGGCCAGTTCTTGTTGTAAATGATGAAGTAGGTTCAAGTTTACTTACAATAGCTGAAATAACAAGTTCTCCACCAAATATATCCCCAACATACTTCGACCAATATAAAGAGCCCATATATAAGTGGAAAGATGCTGGACTTTCTCGCTTATCCTTTGTCAAAACACATAAACTTCATAGAATTGCCAAAAATGAACTTGGAACATATTGTGGATAATTAGATTGGAACGAATTTCTTAGAATCCTAGATAGAATAATAGAAGTAAACGCATAAGACCTCTTGCAGGTCTTTTCTTGTTTCAAAAACGAACCACAAAGTTTTACTCCGATATGGACATTTCCGATAACGTCCCGAGGGTTTGCGATGTCGGGTTACTACATTCATATTCTCTCCGATGTCGCAAACCCTCTGTTAGGCGGCGGACGCCCAATATATCTAAAACCTTTATTATCTTCTACTTTTTTTCTCCAAACATAATATCTGGATGCAAGTCTTTACTACGATCAATTTTCTGTGAATCTATGACTTCACCTTTTTCTGAAATTCCCTCTATATTTAACACTTTATCATTCTTACTTGGAAATACAAACCAAATTCGGGTATCTAGATAGCTCACAGTTTTAGCCTCATAAAAGTTCCCTTTACTTACATTAGTAACTTTAACTTTTTGGATTTTATTGTTTCGAAGTTCTCCCCATAACAATGGAGAAGTTATACCGGGCACCTGTTCAATGTATTGCCCTGTGTAACCACCAAATCCGCCACCCCAAACCCATTTCCACCCAAATAGGTTTCTTCTGACGAAATCTGAACGCAATGTGTAGCTGTCCCCCGTGCCTTTCTTAGAAAAAACAACCACCTGATCTTCGATCGGTTCAATATGAATCGTTTGACCAATTATCCCCCATTGGTTTTTAAGTGCATCTTCTATGGAGGTTGTAGCTAATGAAGGGGCAGAAAATGACTTGAACAAAAAACCGCTTATAAACACTGCCAAGACCACAGATATCCCTAAAAAAATTCTCTTCATTTTTCCACTCCTCAAAAACATTTCTGTATCCATTCAGAAGTATGTCTGTCGCCTAACGTCCCGAGTGTTTACGACGCGTCCCAACCACATTCATATTGGCAAAGTGTCGTAAACACTCTGTTATAGGATGTGCGGCTCCCCAAATTCTCACCCTAATTCGTAGTTACTCTTTTAAATATAATTCCTTCGGCCTCGTACACAACTAAGTAAGTCTTTTGGTCAGGCTTTTTGTAGAATTTAGGGAGTGAATTCCATTTCCACTCAATCGACCCCATAGGTAATTCTGTCCACCAGTTTAAGTTAACAACTTGACCTGTAGATTCGTTGAAACCTTCTGTCCACTTGTCAATGTCTTCCTCTTTCACTTTGACCGCAAAACGCATATCCTAATCAGACGGACCTGGAACCCAACCTTTAGAATTATCTTGGAAAACTATATGAAATTCAGTTGATGACACCATTGAAGGAAGAACCAAGTATTTTCGAAGAAAGTTCAATTTCTCCTCTTGAGTCGAAAAGACGGTACTAATAGTATCCGTTGTTAACGAAGCGCCTGCTTTTTGGGAGAATGTCAAAATGCTCAGAAACAAAAAGACTACTAATGTTACAACAGATACTGTTATTATTGCAGACTTTTTCTTTCTCAAAAATACCAAATCCCATGACCTTCTTTCATAAATCATGCATAGCCGCATTTCCTATAACTTTTTTTATACGAACTTCGTTAAATGTCTGTCTCGTAAACTATATACGAACTTGTTCGTATAAAAATCCTTTATTAACCCCCCTCGAAATCATTAGAGTTAATGAAAAATTTACCTTTATTATACTCCTTTGTGACCGGTATCTAAACACTATTACCAGTTAACAAAACAATATTCTCATTTTCATCCGAATTTCCTCACGAGAGCCTATTTGCCTATTAATGAAGCCAGAGTCCCTTTGCGTACAGGAACTCTGGCTTTTTTCCTTCTTGTTATTGTCTGGTACGAAATAAGCGTTTCGTTGGCGGTATCCATATATAAAATTATAGCTCTTTTATGGTGACAGAGCACCGTGGTCACGGAAAATGACTAACCTGTATCTGGAAAGGGGCTACTTATTACCTTTCTGGCAGCATTAATATTAACAATACCAATGATAATTAGTGAGTATTTAGTATGGGAGTTAACTTAAAAGAGTCGTTTAGCGATGGTTATTTTCTCAATCTCCTTTGCCCCTTCGTAAATCTCCAAAATCTTTGCATCCCTATAGAAGCGTTGAATGTCATACTCGTCAATATAGCCATAGCCACCGTGCATTTGCAAGGCTTTGTCAGTGACCCAGACCGCTGTTTCACCGGCATAAAATTTAGCCATGGCGTTGAGTGAGGGATCTAACTGGCCGTTGTCCGCTTTCCAAGCGGCCTTGTAGATTATGTTGCGGGCCAATTCTATTCGGGTTGCCATCTCGGCCAGTTGGAACTGAATGGCTTGGTTTGCGGCAAGGGGAACGCCGAAGGTTTTGCGCTCTTGAACATATTTAAGAGCCAAATCTAAAGCTCCTTGCGCTAAACCAAGCCCTTGGGAGGCTACCATGATGCGCGTTTGATCAAAGAAATGCATGAGTTGGTAGAAACCGTTACCTTCTCGGCCAACAAGGTTTTTTTGAGGTACTCTCACATCTTCGAAGGTGATTTCTGCCGTATCCGAGGCTCGGATCCCCATCTTGCCATGAATTTTCATCCGTGTAATTCCGGGGAGTTTTGCATCAACAATAATTAAGCTGTGGCGCTGTGTTTTTTTAGGTGCCTCCGGGTTCGTGACGCATAGGGTGACCATATAGTCACAGATTGTTCCGTTGGTGATGAAGGTTTTACTGCCGTTTAGGATATAGTCTGAACCATCTTTGGTGGCCCGGGTTGTTGTTCCAGCCACATCGCTTCCGGCGTTTGGCTCGGTATAAGCTCCGGCAAAGATTGCTTGACCGGCAGGAAGCAAAGGAAGATAGGTTTGCTTTTGTTCTTCGCTGCCATAGTTGATAATATTTTCGGCACCAAAGGTTGCAGCGCCAACGACTAAGCTCAGGCCTAAATCCACTCTAGATAGCTGCTCTGTGATTAAAGCTGTCTCAGTCCAACCAGCCCCAGGTCCTCCATATTCCTCAGGAATTGCAATTCCGACTAACCCTGCTTCGCAGGCTTTTTGCCAGAGTTCACGTGGGTATTTTTCCTCTCGGTCACATTCTTGGGCAATCGGTGTAAACTCTTTGAGGGCAAATTTGTACGCCAGGCTTTGAAAGGCTCTCTGTTCTTCTGATAATTCGAAATCCAAGGCTGTTCCTCCTCGTTCTTCTTTTAATATACGGGGTATTATAAAATCCCGTATATTAGTATCGTTCTATTTAGGGGACAGGGTTTTCCTGGGACATTGAGAGTATTCTCCACTTGTTTTGATTGTCTAGCTAAAGTAATTGCAATTTCAATGCCAATCCAAAAGGGGTCCTTTTTCGGTGTTTTTGGGTGTAAAAGGAGAGGTGGCGTGTCCATTGTGTTGTCAACTGTCCGTTATTCCGGACAGTTATTTCGCATTTTCATTATGATTTGGCGTCGTTGATTTCTTTTCGGTAAAATGCAGCATATTGGTGGCGTAAGTCCCGCTTAAGAATCTTTCCGCTGGGAGTTTTAGGCAGATCGTCTAGAAAAATGACACCTTTGGGGACCTTGAAGGCCGTCAGGTTTTTACGGCAAAGGAGGATGATCTCTTCTGAACTGAGGACTGCCCCTTGTTTGAGAACGACCAAGGCGGTCACCGCCTCTATCCATTTTTCATGGTCAAGGCCGACTACTGCGACCTCTGAAACCCGGCTGTCTTGATAGATCACTTCTTCCACTTCTCGGCTTGGCACATTTTCGCCACCGCTTTTGATCACGTCTTTCTTCCGGTCCATGACGGTGAGGTAGCTATCCTTATCTAGAATCCCGATATCTCCGCTGTGGAACCAATCGTGCGCTAAAGTGGTCTCAGTCTTTTCCGGATCTTTGAAATAGAGCAACATGGTGTGGGGACCACGACCGCAAATTTCGCCAGGGCGGCCTTCCTTCGTAATCGGTTGATGCTCCTCGTCTTCCAATTGAGATACCATGTTCAAAGCAGCCTTGCCTGCTGAACCTGGTTTGGTCAGCATATCCTCAGGTTTGAGCATCGTATGGTAAGGGCTGAGTTCTGTTTGACCATAGAAGTTATAAAATTTCTGGCAATTGGGTAGGCGACGGGTGATCTCCTTTAGAACTTCCACAGGCATAATCGACGCCCCATAATACCCTTTGACTATAGAACTTAAATCATAACTGTCGAACTCAGGGTGGCGCATGAGACCGATCCAAACCGTTGGCGGCGCAAAGAACATGGTTGCTCGGTATTTTGCAAGGTTGTCCATAATTTCCTTCGGATCGGCTTTAAACAGGAGGATGTTTGTGGCTCCCACCATTAAAGCGGGAGTGAGGAATACATCTCTCTGAGCGCAGTGAAATATTGGCAATGCATTGAGGTTAACATCCCCGGGAGTAAATTCTCCATCAATAATGCAGCTCGTGTATTCGGCCAATAGAGACTGGTTGGTCAGAATCACTCCTTTGGGCAGGCTCTCAGTCCCGGATGTGTAGGTCATTTGAACCGGATCCTCGATGTGAAGCTCTACATCAGGCTCATCAAATGGATACTTTTTGTACCAGGTCTCAAAGTTGGTGAAGTTCGCTGGGACGGTCTGCTCCAGTCCTTGTCGGGACCAGAGAAGGGTTTTTACGGAAGGCATGTCATCTAGTACATCTTTAACCAGATGGTAAAGGGCGTCTTCAATAATGAATACCTTAGCCTCTGAATGGTTTATGCAGTAAGAGATGTCTTTGCCGAGGAGAAGGAAGTTGACTGCCAGGTATACTCCTCCGGCTTTGGCCGTGCCCAGCCAAGTGAGGACATGGTCGATCGTGTTGTGAGCGAGTATGGCCACCCTATCGTATTTTTGCACACCTAACTCGATTAGGGCATTGGCCACTTGGTTAGATTCCTTCTCCAGTTGACGGTAGGTGAGTGTGGTATTTCGGTAAATTATGGCGGGTTTCTCCGGGTGACGATGGGCGCTTCGTCCAACGATATCGGCGACGACCCAGCGGGTGATCCGGTTATAGCGGGTGCGAAGAAAGCGGACGTTTTCCCCATTGAGCGTATGGTAATGCTCTTGTTCTGCTTCTGTTAGCGGGGCATTTAGGGTCATGGGAATCCTCCTCCTCTTTTTTTCTAGTTTTCAATTATATGTTCAGAATATTTGCAATATTAATGCCAATTAAAATCCCTTGCTTCTTCACACCTTTTGCGTGTAAAAGGAAAGGGCAAAGTGTATATTATGTTGTCAACTGTCCGTCACTCCGGACAATTATAACGAAACATGGGAAGGGAAGTTATTGAGTTTTTTTATCGGAGACTGCCAAAGGGAGATGCCTAGGGCCTAGTGGCATAGGATTTGCATTTGTTTAATACAAGCAAAGAAGAGATGGATGCAAAATACTCAGAATATTAAGAATAATATGAGAGGGGAGATCAAGAATGATTCTGGCGCAGGACAAACGGATTGAAGATTACAGTTGCAAAGGATGGTGGGGGACTAAGACAATCCTTGATTATTTTCAAGAGCATGTAGTTACCATTCCAAATCGTATTGCCCTGGTGGATCCGCCTAATCGTGAAGAGCTTACAGGCTCGGCCCCAGAACGCTTAAGCTATCGTGAGCTTGATGTCATAGTCCAGAAAGTAGCAAGAAAACTCATAACTTTAGGCGTCCAAAAAGATGATATTTTGATGGTTCAACTGCCCAACACCTGGGAGTTGGCGATGCTTTATCTGGCCGTTGCTAAGACGGGTGCTATAATTTCCCCTATACCGATGCAGTGGCGTCTTAAGGAGTTGGGCTATGTAGCTAAACTCACGGAATCTAAGATCTTTATTACGATCGAGCAATTCAAAGATACCTTTCACTTAGAAATGGGGAGAGAGCTTCTACAGAATGGATCAGGAAGCCTTAAGCTCTGTATTAGCTTGGACACCTTAAGGGAGTGGACGAAAGGGAAAGAGACCCTAGAAGATGAACGAGCAACAGAGCAAAGTAAAATAGAGGCAAATGACATAGTTACTATCTGCTGGACATCTGGAACAGAAGCAGATCCGAAGGGTTGCCCGATGAGCCATAACAACTGGATATCTCAATGCGGCATTGCGATACAGGCTGCAGGCATTTGTAAAGGAGATGTGCAGTTTACAGCTGGACCTTTGGTGAATATGGCATCCTTGGGTACCACATTTGTACCTTGGCTGATGCTGGGAGGAACCTATGTCCTCCACCATCCTTTCGATGCTCAAGTATTTGTTAAGCAGATGATTCAAGAAAAGGTCAACTACACACTATTGGTTCCGGCTGTAGCCAACTTGCTTGCCAAACACCCACAGGCGGATCTGTTTGACTTTAGTTCGGTTCGATCAATAACTCTAGGCTCTGCTCCTTTATCGTTGTTTGCAATGCAGGAGTTTAAACGAAGATGGAATATTGATATTGGTAATATATGGGGACAAAATGAGGGGACAGGGATTGTTTCTGGTCCCGGAGATGTTCCGAATATGGAGCAAAGGGTGGATCACTTACCCCAATACGGCAAGGCTGGATCAAAGTGGATATCTGCGGTAGAGGGGATAGAGACCAAGATCATGGATCTGGAGACTGGATTGGAACTTACAGAGGTAGGAGCGGTGGGAGAACTAGCCTATAAGGGTCCGAATGTCTTTCCAGGGTATTATAAGCGTCAGGATTTAACGGCGAAGTCTTTTGATGAAGATGGATTTTTCTATACTGGGGATTTGTTCCGGATCCGGGAGGGGAATTACATTAGCTTCTTTGACCGGAAAAAGGATATCATCATTCGAGGTGGGCAAAACATCAGCGCTCAGGAAGTAGAGAATATACTGATGAGTCATTCGAAAATATTGGATATTGCGGCTGTGGGCGAACCCGATGATATTTTTGGTGAGCGTACGTGTGTTTTCGTGGTAGTCCGACCGGGAGAAACCTTGGATTTGACTGAAGTGAAAGAGTTTATGCACGATAACAGAGTTGCAATCTACAAGTGGCCAGAGAGGGTGGAACTTATCGAGGCGATCCCTCGCAATCCAACGGGCAAGATCCTGAAAGCACCTCTTAGGCAGAAATTAAGGAAAAGTGTTCTGTGATGAAATTCTGAATCTGGGGGTAGTTAAGCGAAAGTAATGCATTAGGAAAGGGTGTTAAACGATGAGAGAAGCAGTGATTGTAGAAGCAGTAAGAACTCCCGTAGGACGGAGAAATGGAGCTTTAAGTGCTATTCGTTCTGAGGATTTGGCGGGCCAAGTCCTCAGAGAGGTGGTTAAGCGAGGGGGAGTCGATCCTGCCTTGATCGAAGATGTGCTAATGGGTTGCGTTTCTCAAGTGGGGGAGCAGGGTTTTTGTATCGGGCGTCAGGCTGCCTTGATCGCAGATTATCCTCAACACGTTCCAGGTTTAACGATTGATCGTCAGTGTGGATCTAGTCAGCAGGCTATCCATTTTGCGGCACAGGCGATTCTGGCTGGGGATATGGATATCGTTGTAGCAGCGGGTGTGGAAAATATGTCCCGAGTTCCTATGGGCTCAAACGTAAGGGATACAGAGTTATCACACGAGTTGACCTCACGTTATGAGATCATTAATCAAGGCCTTTCTGCAGAGCGGATCGCCGCGCAATGGGGTCTCAGTCGCCAACAAATGGACGAATTCTCACTGGAGAGCCATGAGAAAGCTCTGAAGTCCCAAGAAGAAGGGCGTTTCGAGCGTGAAATTATGCCGATAAATGTGATTTTGCCGGATGGGAGCCAGATGGTTATGAAAATGGACGAGGGCCCACGGCGGAACACAAGTCTGGAAAAACTTGCTACTCTAAAGTCGCCCTTCCAGGAAAACGGTCGAATCACGGCTGGAAATGCGAGTCAAATTTCGGACGGAGCGGCAGCGGTACTCGTAATGTCGCGTGACAAAGCGCTTGAACTGGGTCTGAAGCCTCGTTTTCGGATAGTGGCTCGGAGTGTCATAGGTTCTGATCCGACCCTGATGCTTACCGGTCCTATAGCGGTTACTGCTAAGGTGTTGGCTAAAGCAGGTCTAAGTCTTGCCGACATTGATATCTTTGAGGTGAATGAAGCATTTGCAGCAGTTCCATTGGCTTGGCTGATAGATACGGGTGCTGACCCGAAGAAACTAAATCCGAATGGTGGGGCTATTGCCCTAGGGCATCCCTTGGGCGCCAGTGGGGCTAAGTTGATGTCGACAATGATACACGAACTTGAACGAACCGGCGGCCGTTATGGACTGCAAACTATGTGCGAGGGACATGGTATGGCTAATGCGACAATTATTGAGCGATTAGATTGAGAGACAAACAGGTATTAAGGAAGGAGTAATTCACGATGGATTTGAAACAAGTAGTTGGATTCGTCACGGGAGGGGCCTCTGGTTTGGGGGAAGCGACTGTACGGCGGATAGTTAACGATGGAGGTAAGGCCATGATTCTCGATCTAGCGGTAGAACGAGGAGAGAAGTTGGTTGCTGAATTGGGTGACAGTGCCCTATTTTGCAAGACGGACGTTAGCAGTGCTGAGAGCGTACAAGCGGCTCTGGAACAGGCAATTAAGGGGTTCGGACGCGTTAATGTAGTTGTGAATTGTGCAGGGATTGCGGTAGCAGAAAAGGTGCTAGGTAAGAAAGGGCCTCATTCCCTTGAGAACTTTTCAAAAATTATTCAAATAAATCTAATTGGTAGTTTTAATGTTATACGCTTAGCTGCGGAATATATGGCGAACAATGAGCCTAATGCTGGAGGAGAGCGGGGCGTGATTATCAGTACCGCTTCAGTAGCTGCCTATGAAGGACAAATCGGGCAGGCCGCCTACAGCGCGTCTAAAGGAGGGCTCGTAGGAATGACTCTGCCTATTGCACGAGAGATGGCAACCCATGGCATTCGCGTGATGACGATTGCCCCTGGTCTCTTTGAAACTCCGATGTTTGAATCCTTGTCAGAGGAGGCTCGCAAGTCACTAGGCGCTATGACTCCGTTTCCCTCTCGACTGGGCTATCCAGAGGAATTTGCCCTTTTAGTGAAGAGTATCGTGGAGAATCCAATGCTCAATGGTACTACGATTCGTTTGGATGGGGCAATTCGTATGCAGCCTAGGTAAAAACCATTGTGGTCATATGAGAGACTCGTAATGATAATAGTAATCTCGGGAAGCGTGATTTAACATTAAGACTATTGGTTAATAGACCGAAAGGAAGGGAACGATGGACATCTATTCGGAAGACCACAAAATGTTTCGTCGAGCCTTCGTAAAGTTTGTAGAAAAGGAGCTCTCTCCTCATATCGAAGAGTGGGAAGCACAGAGAGAGATCCCGCGTTGGGTATGGAGGCGGATGGGGGAACAGGGCTACCTCTGTCCATGGTTGGAAGAGAAATACGGTGGTTCTGGAGCGGACTTTGGCTTCTCTGCTATTATTAATGAAGAATTAGCAAGAGCTGGCGTGGGGATTGGGATGGGATTGCATAGTGATATCATTGCACCTTACATTCAGGCCTTTGGGACAGAAAAGCAGAAATCGGACTGGCTTCCGGCGTGTGCTCGCGGTGAAAAGATCTTAGCCCTTGCTATGACTGAACCCCAGGCCGGGTCAGACCTTCAGGGAATGAAGGCTACTGCAGTCAGGGATGGAGAAGCTTATATTATCAATGGGTCCAAGACCTTTATCAGCAATGGGGTTTTCGCGGACTTAGTTATTGTTGCGGTCAAAACTGGTTCTGAAGAGCTGCCCACAAGCAAGGGAATCAGCCTCATCGTGGTGGAAGATGGGACTCCCGGTTTTGCTAAGGGCAAAAACATGAATAAGCTTGGAATGCACAGCCAGGATACAGCGGAACTCTATTTCGACAACTGCAGGGTACCAGTCACTCAGCGATTGGGCGAAGAAGGTAAGGGATTTTCGTATCTTATGGAGAAGCTTCAGCAGGAGCGGCTGATTTCTGTTCTTGGTTCGCAAGCTTTGGCGGAACGGATGCTTAGTGATGCACTGGCTTATGTCAAGACGAGGGAAGCTTTTGGGCAGCCAATCGGCAAATTTCAACATAATGCTTTTAAAATAGCAGAAATGGCAACCGAAATTGAGATCGGGCGCGTGTTTGTAGATAACTTAGTGGCTGATCATATGGCAGGGCAAGAGATTGTGGCTAAGGTTTCTATGGCAAAATATTGGGTTGGAGAAATGGCTAACAAAGTGGGGTATAACTGCCTTCAGCTTTACGGCGGCTATGGGTATATGGAAGAGTACCCCATCGCCCGGCATTATCGAGATGTGCGGGTGCATACCATCTTTGCTGGGACTACAGAGATAATGAAACTCATCATTGCTAGAAAGTTAGGGTTGTGAGTAGGAAGGAGTGGATAGGATAGATGTATCAACTCTTAACTGGGGTGCGGATTCTTGATTTAACCCGACTACTGCCTGGAGGGTATGCCAGTCAGTTGCTGGCAGATCTGGGGGCTGATGTGCTGAAGGTAGAAGATCCTTGGCAAGGCGACTATCTGCGTTGGATGAAACCCTACTTGCCGGGTACTAAAGATAGTGCCCTTTTTTGGTCTCTGAACCGCAACAAAAAGAGTCTTAAACTGAATCTTAAAAGCAGTGCGGGACAGCAAGCCTTTTTTCGTCTGCTTACCAAGTATGACATTGTTCTGGAAGGGTTTCGGCCAGGAGTGATGGATAGCTTGGGTCTCGGTTATAAAGAGCTGCAAAAAATCAATCCCGCTGTTATCCTCTGCTCTATTTCGGGTTACGGACAGGTCGGACCGTATAGTCGACGTTCGGGTCATGATATCAATTATATGGCGATTAGTGGGGCCTTGGGTCTTACGGGACAGGCCGGAGGGGTACCTGTATCTCCAGCAGTTCAAGTGGCGGATATTGGTGGCGGGGCCCTCATGGCGGTGACTGGAATCTTGAGTGCCTATATCGCCCGGCAGCATACGGGTCGAGGACAATATATTGACGTCTCGATGCTGGACGGAGTGGTCTCCTGGATGGCGATGCTTTATGCTCAGCAAGCGGCTGAGAGTTTCACTCTGAAGCGTGGAGAAGGAATGTTAAACGGTGGAGAGGTTTGCTATGCTGTTTATGAGACTCGAGATGCTCGTTTTATGAGCCTCGGAGCCTTAGAACCAAAATTTTGGCAAGCTTTTTGTCAAGCTGTAGATCGTCCGGATCTTGTCGGCCAGCAATTTTCTCACGAGCCAAGCGTTTTGAGCGAGGTGGAGAAGATCTTTAAGAGTAGGACCCAGGAAGAGTGGACTGCTTTCTTCAAAGATAAAGACGTTTGCTGTGAGCCAATCTTAGAACTATCCGAAGCTCGCCAGCATCCTCAAGTTCAGGCTCGGCACCTATTTACTCCCCTTAGTCATCCTGAGAGTGAGGCTGTGGAGACTGTTAGGAATCCCCTCAAATTTCCGGATCAAGAGGAGCTGCCGGATCAAATTCCTCCGGGCTATGGGGAACAGACGAGGGAGGTTTTAAGAGAGGTAGGTTTCAGCGAGGAGGAAATCAAAGAGTTTGAACAGTAGAGGTAGTTGATTTGTCGAAAATTGGATTGATTATTATAACAATGAGAGTTAGTAAAAATAAATTGATATAGGCTTTTAAGCCCCCTGAACGAGAGGGGCTTTTTTCTATTGAAGCTCGAATGTTCTGAAATAAAGGAATAGCCGTTGTCTAGGGAGAACAATTAGAGTGTTACATATTTAGAGAAACCCTGAAGTTGATTGTAGTTACTCCAGTTTGACGACGAGGTGAGCTTTAATGCTAATGAGCGATATGATGACCAGAGATGTTCCTCTTATTCATCCTGAAGATAATCTTAGGCAGGGGATAGAGCTTTTACGCTGGACCAAGCTGGATGCCCTACCTGTGGTAGATGAAGCTGGTTTCTTGATTGGGATCTTTACCAAAGCCAATGTACTAGATGCTTTTTTGTCTGGTGCGGACACCACGGAGAAGATTGAGAGACATTATAATCCCCAAGTAGTGACGGTCGAAGCCGATACACCTTACCGTGAAGTAGAACAGCGGGCGAAACATAGCTCAGTGGGTACGGGTGTAGTCGTAGACAAAGAAGGGAAAGCACTTGGGATTTTTACTAAGGTAGACATGATTATGGCTCTCTTTGGAGAAGCGGAACAATTGGCCACTAAGCTCAATACGGTGTATCAGGCCATGCCCAACGGAATTATCGTCGTGGATCGCAATAACCGTATCCAACAGATAAATCTGTCCGGCGAGAAAATCCTTGGCTTGGAGCAAGAAGCTCTTAATGGTCGCCTATTCAGTAGTATTTTTCCCGACTTAGATCTGAGCTTGGTATTAAAACAGTCGCGACATCTAGTGGGAATTCAGACTCAAATCAATCAGGTGACCGTTCTTTGCAACATTAGCCCTGTGAGTGAGCTGGCAGGAGCAGTCATCGTTTTTCAAGCTTTGACCGATTTAGACCAAGTGGCTTTAGAGTTAGATGCTACCAAGCGCCTGTACGAGACTTTACTTACTGTCACCAATATTGCTTATGAAGCCATCTTCGTTGTAGACGACCAGGGAAAAATCACCTTGATCAATGAGGCAGCCTGCCAATTTTTTGGGAAGAGAGAAAAAGAGCTCTTGCAACAGCCTGTAGATCAAGTGATCGAGAATACCCGTCTTCTGCGGACTTTGAAAACAGGCATGGCTGAAACCAATGAAATCCAAGTCATTCACGGTCGAGCTTACATCGTCTCACGCCTTCCTATTGTGCGTCAGGGTAAAATTATTGGCGCAGTAGGCAAAATTACCTTTCAGAAATTGGAGGAAGTTAAGGATGTCGCTCAAAGACTTGCTCAGATGGATCATGAGTTGAGTTTTTACAAGGAACAATGGGGCTCAACCAGGCTACCTGTTACCTTCAGTCAAATCATTACAATAAGTCAGGATATGCGCCGCTTGAAGCAAGACGCTGAAATGGCTGCCCGTGGGAATTCAACAATTATGCTGACCGGAGAAAGCGGCACAGGTAAAGAACTTTTTGCCGAGGCCATTCATCAGGCAAGTCTTCGTCGCAAAGGACCCTATGTGAAGGTTAATTGCGCCGCAGTGCCGGAAAATCTTCTGGAATCGGAATTTTTTGGGTATATCAGCGGGGCGTTTACCGGAGCTCAAAAGGGAGGCAAAGCGGGTAAATTCGCGGTCGCCAATGGTGGGACATTATTTCTCGATGAAATAGGGGATATGTCTCTAAATTTACAGAGTAAGCTTTTGCGGGTTTTGGAGGATAAGTGTTTTGAGCCTATAGGGAGTAATGAAGTCATGAAAGTGGATGTGAGGATTATCGCCGCCACAAATCAGGATCTGATTCGAAAAGTTGAGAAGGGTGAATTCCGAAGGGATCTTTATTACCGACTGAATGTCATTAATTTTCACCTTATTCCACTGCATGCTCGATTAGAAGACGTCATACCACTCGTTCATGTATTTTTAGAACGGCTAAATCATGATTTTGGCAAGCAAATCGAAGGCGTTTCTCCGGATGTCCATAGAACTCTTATAGGTCATCGTTGGCCAGGGAATGTAAGGGAATTGAAAAATGTCATCGAGCGAGCTGTGAATTTTGCCTCGGGAGGTCGGCTGGAGCTGGAAGATTTGCCTTTTTACCTTAAAGAAGCTAAGCGTGAAGAGATGGTGAGGTTTGAGAAAGG
This sequence comes from Desulfosporosinus sp., assembly GCA_003512645.1. Classification (GTDB taxonomy): domain Bacteria; phylum Bacillota; class Desulfitobacteriia; order Desulfitobacteriales; family Desulfitobacteriaceae; genus Desulfosporosinus. Next base: position 4,173 of record DOPS01000119.1, on the reverse strand, counting down.
GTGGAACCTTGAAAATGCCCATGAACATTTGGATAAAGACACGTTGGAAAAGGCCTTAATCAAGGTAAATGGTAACAAGTCTGAAGCAGCGCGACTCCTAGGGATTTCGCGCTCCTGGCTTTATGAGAAAATTCGGCGCTATGAGATTCAACTATAACATTTTCTTTACTGAAAGCTCACAACTTCTTAAACTTCAATTCACACTTTAAACAAACTTTATGGTTAAGATAATAGTAGGCCAATCAGATGCGCAGGCTTGATTGGTAATACTTTACCTAAGGAGGAATGTTGTTTGAAAAAAAGACTTATTGTAGGGGTGCTTAGTGCAGTGTTGTTAGTAGGAGGTGCGACAACTGTTTTCGGTGCCACAGATTCGGCTAAGCTCGATGAAATTAAGAGTTTGACACAACAAATGTTTAGCATTCAGAAACAAATCGTTGACAAAGAAGTGGAAGCAGGGCTTAGAACTTCAGAACAAGCGGACACTATGAAAAAATTCATCGACCAGCGCCAAGAAGTTAGAGAACAAGCCATTGCAGACGGTAAGGTTTTCTTACCAGGCATGGGGGGAAAAGGTATGGGAATGCGCGGCGATGCCATTATGTTTAATAATGGTCAACCTTTAACTGACGATCAACTTAAAACTTGGAGCGACGCTGCTGAAGCCCGTTTAGCTGCTCAATTAGAGGCCCTGAAAAGTAATGGGAAGTTAACCGATGAGCAACTTAATACCTGGAGTGATAAAGCGAGAGCTCAGCTAGAAGCTAAAAAAGAGGCTCTCAAGAATGGCACCTTTATGCAGGGAGACATAGGCATGGGTAAGCGTGGAGATCATGGGGGTCGTTTTTGGGGCGGGATAATAGCGCCTTCTGATCCAGCGCCAGCAGCAACGACTTCTGCAACAAATCTACAGTAATTGAAATGCCCCATCCCCAACCTTAGTGAACATACTTGATCTTCAGCATAATTTAAAAGATAATGCTTAGACCACCTTGCCAAGATTTGATTGTTTCAATAGACCATTTCAATAACTAATGGAGACATTTGTGAGTAGTAGGAAGTCAAAAGGGCTAAGTCATCCTGACGAGGATAACTTAGCCCTTTTCATTTTAGTAAGTTTACTTAATTATTAGTACTAAAAAACCCTCCATAGCCTTTCGGCTTGGAGGGTTTCAAGATTAGCGATTTACCAATTGCTACGTGTACGTGGCTGATAGCAGTCACGGCAATATACTGGCTTGTCACCAGAAGGTTGGAAAGGAACGGTTGTTTCTTTTCCACAAGTAGCGCAGATAGCTGGGAACATTTCGCGTTGTTGACGCGCATAACCGCCACCGCCGCCCTGGTTTCTGGTTTGTGCTTTTTTAGCTGCACGGCACTCTGGGCAACGTCCTGGCTCATTGGTGAACCCTTTTTCAGCATAGAACTCTTGCTCGGAAGCTGTAAACTCGAAATCACGACCACAATCTTTGCAATTTAACACTTTGTCATTGAACATTATAAAAAAACCTCCACTAATATATTACCCGCGCCTACATGGCAAGTTAACCAACTTCTTCCCGGAGCCTTAGGTAATAGAGAAGGTTTGCTTAAATCCACTAGTTTTAACGAGCTTTTATCAGTATAACTAAAAAAACTATTGATGTCAAATTAATATTTTAAACTTGCTAACATACCGAATATTTCGACGATGATTGCGGCTTGTTAAGCATACATTTCTGCTAGTAAGGCCTTAACATCCTCATTTTCCAGATATTCATCAAAGGTCATTTGCCGATCGAGGAGTCCTTTCGGTGTGATCTCAATAATCCGGTTAGCGATGGTTTGGACAAACTGGTGATCTTGGGATACGAAGAGGATATTTCCATCAAGGTTGGTTAGGGAATTATTGAGAGCTGTAATGGATTCCATATCAAGGTGGTTGGTAGGCTCGTCTAATAAGAGAACATTCGCGCCACTTAGCATCATTCTGGATACCATACAGCGTACCTTTTCTCCCCCAGAAAGCACGCGGGCCGATTTTTGGGATTCATCTCCGGAGAAAAGCATTCTGCCAAGAAATCCTCGCACGAAAGATTCATCTGGGTCTTTAGAAAATTGTCTAAGCCAATCGACAAGATTAAGATCAGTATCAAAATAAGCGGAGTTATCTTGAGGGAAATAGGCTTGGGTCGTTGTAATTCCCCAATTGATTTCCCCTTCATCAGGTTCGATTTCACCCATTAAAACTTTAAATAAGGTAGTCTTGGCATTGCCGTCCGGACCAACAAAGGCAATTTTATCCCCTTTATTCATCATAAACGAGAGGTTATCAAGTACTTTCTGGCCATCAATGCTCACGCTCAAGTTCTTGACGGTCAAAATGTTATTGCCCGCTTCTCGGTCTGGAGTGAAAGCGATATAGGGATATTTACGGGAGGACGGTTTAATATCATCGAGGGTCAGTTTATCGAGTTGTTTTTTACGGGAGGTTGCTTGCTTTGCTTTGGAGGCATTGGAGCTAAAGCGTTGAATAAATTTTTGGAGCTCTTCAATTTTATCTTCTTTTTTACGATTTGCTTCTCTCATTAGTCTGAGGGCCAGTTGACTTGATTCATACCAGAAGTCATAGTTACCCACGTACAGTTGGACCTTCCCAAAGTCGATGTCGGCGATGTGCGTGCATACTTTGTTTAAAAAATGGCGGTCGTGGGAAACGACAATGACGGTATTTTCGTAATTGTAGAGGAAGTTTTCCAGCCAAGCAATCGAATTAAGGTCAAGATGGTTGGTTGGCTCGTCGAGTAAAAGAATATTCGGGTTGCCAAAGAGTGCTTGAGCAAGCAAAACGCGAACCTTTTCGTTGCCGCTCAGTTCTTTCATTTTGGAACTCTGGAGATCTTTGCCGATTCCTAGTCCCATTAAGAGTTCTGAGGCCTCAGCCTCTGCTTGCCAACCATTAAGTTCTGCAAAGTCTCCCTCAAGTATGGATGCCCTAATGCCATCTTCTTCTGAAAAGTCCGGTTTGGCATAGAGCGCGTCTTTTTCTTCCATTATTTCGAATAACCTAGCGTGTCCCATTATGACAGTTGTCAGGGCTTCAGATTCTTCAAATTCGAAGTGATCTTGTTTTAGGACGCCGATTCGTTCACCAGGTGTTAAGATGACATCTCCGCTCGAAGAGTCTATTTCACCCGATAATATTTTTAAAAAGGTTGATTTTCCTGCGCCATTGGCCCCAATTAAGCCGTAACAATTTCCGGGAAGAAATTTCACATTAACATCTTCAAATAAAGCTCGTTTTCCAAATCTTAAAGTTAACCCACTGGTACTAATCATTCTTAATCGTTCCTTTATTATAGATTTACATATACCAAGAATATAGTATATCATTTTTTTACAAGAAGATATAGATTGATAAAAGTGGGAATGGAAGAATTAAGCAAGCCCTCATACCTTAATCAATGGTAGAGGGCTGAGAATTCTAACATATTTTAGTCGAATTTAATCTAATCGAACCTAAAGTTTTCCGGTTATTAGGCTGGTGCTTGGTTGAATTTTAGTGAATTGAACTTGTTTCAGCTTCATTCAAGAGACTTCTCAGGGCTAGTATGCCTGACATTGTTCTTGGAAATCCAGCACTGGGAGCCACTAAGAGAATGGCATGTTCAATTTCTTCCTTTGTGCAACCACTGCTTAAGGCTTTATAAATATGAGTTCTTAGGGCCCTGGGATACTGGCACTCTGTGGACAAGGCAACTTTAATTAACCAGCAAGTTTTTTCATCTAACGGACCACCTTCTTCGTGTATTAATCGACCATACGTTTCGTAGGCCTTATAAATACTCTCGTGATGTTCCGTAAAATACTTTAAATTAAGCTCTGTACTGTCTATGTTATCAAAAAAGTCATCCATACGAGGTTCCCCTTCCTGTTTTTAACATTATTCTCTAGTACCTGAAGCTTTATGCATACCTGAAGATAGGTTATGATTGTTTTGTGTATCTAATCTCAGATAAGTTAGAATGGATTAAGTCGATTAAAAGGAGAGAGTCAAATGCCGAAAATGGAAATAGAACTTAAAAAAGAAGTCAGAACGGTGCTTGTGGAGACTATTAGGAGGTATTTCTGGAATGAGAGGAATGAAGAAATCAACCATTTAGGAGCTGAATTGCTACTTGACTTTATTATCAA
>DOPS01000331.1:0-3069 GCA_003512645.1 Desulfosporosinus sp. | reverse complement strand
GTTGCTCGTGTGGTTGAAGCGGCACATGGGTGCGGCTTGATAATTAAGGTTATTATTGAAACTTGTTTGCTTTCGGAAGATGAGAAAGAAATGGTGTCGAAGATCGTTAAACGTGCGGGTGCAGATTATATTAAGACCTCGACTGGCTTTGCCGGGGGTGGAGCTACAGTCGAGGACGTGTCTAATCTTAAAGCCTGGGTGGGGGAAAATGTTAAGGTAAAGGCGTCGGGCGGAATCAGGACTCGGGAGTTTGCGCTTGAGCTTATCGAAGCAGGAGCTGAACGGTTAGGGACGAGTGCGGTACTAGTGTGACTTGTGGGTACATCGCTCGGTCATACGACGCAGAGCAAACTAACCGCGTAAGCTCTTAAATGGGGAGCGGGGTTCATCCTTCGGCGATAGTATTATATAAAGAACCCGCCTACGGCGATANNGCACGTCCTGTGCTCAGCCCCGTGTATGGGGTCGCTTACACGGAAGTTTGCTATTCTGCTTACGTAAAGACGTCGCTGATGTATCCCACTGCGTCCCGGGGATAGTTACGTTTGCTGGGGAGAAGGCACATTTCATGTGCGCCTTCTTGCCTCTACAACTTAAAGCCTGTGAAGTAGGCCTGGAACGTATTTAGATCGTACTTTGAAGTTATAGCAAGAAGAACCGTCCTGAGTAAGCCTAAAACAAGTAAAATGTATAGTGACGTCATATTTACATAAAATAGAAAGGGTGAGTGGGCGTGGCCGTTTATCATGCGGACGCGTTAGTGATCCGTAGTAAGCAATTTGGTGAGTCGGATCGAGTGCTCACTCTTTTTTCACGTGAATTGGGCAAGCTTCAAGCTGTGGCAAAAGGGGTGCGTAAACCTAAAAGCCGTCAAAGGGCCGGGGCTCAGTTGTTTACTTATGGGGATTATCTGATTCATCGTGGGAAAACGTTGGACACGATAAGTCAGTGCAGTCCGAGGGAAAGCTTTCCTCATCTCTGGAATGACCTTGATCGGTCGTTTGCGGCTTCAGGAATTGTTGAACTTTTGGATATCTCCACGATTCCGGCACAGCCAAATTCGGAACTTTTTACCCTTGCATTGACTTGCCTGTTTTTACTGGAACATTATGATCCTACTCTTGTGCTTAGTGCTTATGCCTTAAGGTCAATGACGTTGTTAGGATATCATCCACGTTTAGGAGAATGTGCGGAGTGTGGCGCACCTGTGAAGGGCGAGCGTTTATTTTTTAGTTCAATTGCTGGTGGTACGCTTTGTGGGAACTGTTTAGAGAACAATTCCGGACGTTGGATTCGGGCGGGTAGTATCGCATTTATGCGTCAATTGATTCGGGCTGAAATCACTAAGCTGGATCGTTTGCGCTGGAATGATTGGATGCGGCAGGAAATTGTAGAGATTTTGAGGATTTACCTGGAGCATAGTTTTGAGAGGCCCCTCAAATCGTGGAGGATGGGAAGTCTGGCACGGGACGAAGTCGGAAAACAAGTTGAAGGATTTAACGGGAAGGAAGGTAAAAATAATGAGTGAGCCGCAATGGACGGAACTTGAAAAAATGGATGTCTTACGTGAACGGATGGGGATAGGGTATGAAGAAGCTCGTACGGCTCTTAATTTGGCTCAAGGAGACGTTGTAAAGGCTTTAGACGATCTTGAAAAGGCTCAAAAGGGAGAAGCGCGGGAATGGAAATTTGAAGGTCAAGGGCGTGGAATGTGGGATGAACTCAAATCTACGATGGCAACGCTTAGTCACTCCACAATTAGTCTTAAAAGGCATGAGAATACGATTGTAAGCCTTTCAGCACCTTTGGGTTTAGCCTTGGCGTATACAGTATGGAGAAAGCCAAGCTTAAGATTGCTGGCGCTTGTAGGGGCTGTAGGGGCGGCGATCAACCATTTTGAATTAGAGGTTGCGTCTGTACAGAAGTATCCTTATGATAAAGAAACGGAAGAATTATAAAAATAGATAAATGCATTTAATTTTAAGTCAGGTATGGTTGCGAAACCATTGATAACTGATAAAGTGCATTATCAAAGAAAGAGAAGAGAAATGCATTTTATCGAGTTAATAAAGGGATACACCCCCTATAATGAACAAGAGGAAAAGGATAAAGCAGTCATATTGTACTGTCTTGAGCGCTTTGAGGATGTTTTAACGAGGAAAAATGAGATTGCCCATATTACATGTTCTGCTTTTGTCGTTAATAGAACAAAGGATAAGGTACTTGTGGTTCATCATAATATCTATAATTCTTGGTCTTGGACAGGCGGCCATGCAGATGGGGAAGAAGATTTACTAGCAGTCGCTATGAAAGAATTAAACGAGGAGACTGGGGTTAAAAATAGTCACCCGGTTACTTCGGATATTTTTTCCTTGGACATACTTCCTGTGTTTGGACATACAAAAAGAGGAAACTATGTTTCCCCTCATATCCATTTATCAATCGCCTTTTTGATCGAGGCTGATGAAACGGATGCACTGATTGTTAAAGAAGACGAGAATAGTGGGGTAAAATGGATTCCGTTAGACGAATTAAATGATTATAGTAATGAACCTCATATGCATAAATTGTATGACAAGTTTATTTCTAAAATCAAAGAGTTGGGGATCTATAAATAACTTAACTCAAGGCTTCAAGATTTAAATTTAAAGATCTCAAGGACTAATTAAGATTTGACACAATTTCTTCCTCAGCATATAATAATTTAAATTAATACCTTTAATATGCGATGATGGGCAAGAAGTTCACGAATCCTCTCTATTAGCGAGTTCGGGTAGGTGGAAGCCGAATGAGAGAAGTGGATGGGGCAGCTCTGAGCACATAGAACGAAGGGGACCCTGAGGGGTCAAACAGGGTGGAACCGCGGGAACAAGCTCTCGTCCCTGTAGCTTAAAAATGCTACGGGGGTGAGGGCTTTTTTACGTTTCTGGCCAATGGCCAGCTTGGTTGATATGCAAGTCGAGAACCGTCCCGACTTGCACGATTTGCAAAAGAATAATTCTTAAGGAGGCTGACAATGAAGTTTCAAGACATTATCCTTACTCTCAACCAGTTTTGGGGAGAACAGGG
>DOPS01000174.1:0-4066 GCA_003512645.1 Desulfosporosinus sp. | reverse complement strand
TGGAATAAATTAACTATTTATTTTCCTCGGAATGTCAGCGGAATGTGGGTTTGGTTTGTTATAACACCAAAGTTCTTCTCTTCACGGATACCCGTCAGGTCACCGACAACGATCGTATTCACGCCATGCTCTATAGCCGTGTTGATCACTGCACGCGACATCGTATGAAGAAAATGGTGAACTTGCTTTCTCCGTTTCTCATAGAGTACTGATACTCTTTTACTCTGCTTAGGATATTTAACCCCCTTAGCTGCCTGCTGAGCATCCGACAAACTATCGTAATAGCTGATCGTCTTATCAAAGTACCGGTTCAGAGACAACAATTGCCGACCCGAGTGAATAAAACTTGTTCCATCATACATTGCCCCACTTAATAAATTGTTAATCCCGAAATCAAGACTCATAAACTTTGTAGAAGGCGCATGTTCTATATCCGGAGGATTCTTGGCGGAAGTCCTAAAACTTCTTTCACCTTTTTTGTCACGCTAAAATATTATGCTAGCAGACATATTTTCGAAAGAAGTGATGGTATGAATTTGAATTTCAAGTTGTCGAGATCCATCTACCGACCTTTAATCGTCGGAGTTGACACCAAGATTCCTCTCCAGAATGGTCAATCTGCAACCGCTATTAACTTCGATAACGCAGCTTCTACTCCCCCCTTTACTTCTGTATTAGAAGAAATTAACCAATTTTCAACGATTTATTCTTCCATTCATCGAGGTACAGGCTATAAATCACAGCTTTCGTCGAAGCTTTTTGAAGAAGCCCGCTCTGTGATCCTCAAATTTGTTAATGCTGATCAACACAAAGATACCGTTATTTATGTTAAAAACACGACTGAAGCGATTAATAAATTAGCCTATCGACTTTGGGATGGAGACAAAAGAAGTGTCGTCCTCTCAACTTGGATGGAACACCACTCTAACGATCTACCCTGGAGAGGTAAATTCAAAGTGGATTATGTACAGACAGACTCTAGAGGAAAATTCAGTCTAGAGGATCTGGAGAGTAAGCTAATCAGACATAAGGGTAATGTGAAACTTGTGACAGTGACAGGCGCTTCTAATGTAACAGGATATGTAAACCCGATACATAAGATTGCAGAACTTGCTCACCGCTATAAAGCAAAAATCCTCGTGGATGGGGCCCAACTCGTTCCTCATAATTCCATCAATATGAATCCCAAAAACCCGTTGCAGAAGATCGATTATCTGGCTTTTTCTGCTCATAAAATGTATGCACCCTTTGGTATTGGGGTCCTGATTGGACCAAAAGAAACCTTTATCAAGGGGGTATCCGAATTCGTAGGCGGTGGAACCGCCCAGGTAGTAACTCATGATTGGGTAATGTGGGAAGATGCTCCCCACAAAGATGAAGCCGGCTCACCTAACGTGGTCGGTGTCATAGCCCTCGTGGCAGCGATTAAAACCCTGACCTCCATTGGCATGCAAACCATCGATCAGTATGAAAACCAGCTTACTCTCTATGCCAATTCAAAGCTTCAATCAATCCCAGGCTTAACTCTTTATTCTCATACTGCCCTAGGAGAACCCAGAATAGGGGTTATACCCTTTAATATTAATGGCATGGCACATGAGACGGTTGCTACAATTCTTTCCAAACATGCTGGCATTGCAGTGCGCACAGGCTGTTTTTGTACTCAGCCCTATATCCAACAATTGCTTTCCATTTCGCCGAAACAGATGGAGTTTTACCGAAAAAATGCTGATGCTCCCCGCCCTGGGATAGTTCGACTAAGCTTTGGACTCTATAATGACTTTAGTGAAATTGATAGTTTAGCCCATATACTAGAGCGTATCGTGAAGCATCCAACAACTTTCGGCTAAAGATTGTTATATATATTCTCATTCTACAGATAATAGAGTTTAATGAATGAAAATAAAGGGGTGCCAATGTGAACAAGAAAATGAATCTTCTTATGTTTAGCGGTGATTATGATAAAGCTTTAGCCGCCCTGATCCTGGCCAATACTGCCCGAGAATTAGAGGTCGATGTAACCATGTTTTTCGCGTTTTGGGGGCTTTTTATCCTTCGGGACCCTGAAAAAGTGACGTTAGAGGATAAAACTGTCTATGAAAAAATGTTTGGCATGGTAACTCCCAAGGGTCCAGAAGATCTCCCGCTTTCCAAAATGAACATGGTCGGGATTGGCAAGCAAATGCTGCTAGAAATGATGGAAGACGACAAAACCCCTTCACTAACAGACTTTCTTAATGGCGCCAGAAAAAAAGGGGTTAAATTCTATGGCTGTAAGTTATCGGTTGAGGTTATGGGTTTTAAGGCGGAAGAATTGCTTCCAGAAGTCGAGGTTATTACGGCAAAAGAATACTTACGCGATGCGCTGGACTCAGATATGCAACTCTTTATTTAAATCTTGAAAGATTTTAAGCTTTAATTCCCAGGGCATTTTTAGCCAGCCGGTCTACGTAATCGTTAAATCGATCTCCGCTATGACCGGTGACTTTTTTGAATTCATAACATTCACTATTATCCCGCATAAAAGCCACATAAGCTTGTGTAAACTTATTTTTTGCTTGCCAATTTCCATTCACCCATTCGGAAATACCAGAGTAATCGTGATAAATACAAATACGAACCCCTAAAGATTTCGCTTTCTCCACTGCAAGTTGGACAGCAGCTAGCTCCCCGGCAACATTTCTCATGCTTGCTGCTTCTAGATCTTGCCCTACCCCGTTACTTTCTAGCACAACATGTCCATCCTTAATGAAGGCATAGCCATAGGAATACTGGCCATTGACATAACTACCATCCGTATACACTTCGTAATCCACCGTACTCATCGACTGGCGAGATTCATCAGTCTTCAGATTTCCACTCTGAACTGTCAGCACCTCTTCACTAGTGTGATTTTGCCACTCAAGTGCTTCAGTTTTGGTTTCAAATCCTTTGTAAACAGCACCTTTAAAACCCTTAACGGATGCTTGACATTCCGGCCAATTGTTGAAAATCCCTACCTTTGACCCTTGCTTAACGACATAGTAATTCTTTTTACCCAATGCAGACTCCTCCATCATAAAGATCTGGACTTCCTAACCTAATTATAAAGGTTTGATTCGATTTATTATACATCAGAGCTAAGAATTCCAGAAATGTGCCTTGGTATACTGTATTCATCTTGTATATAGTCGGAATATTCAATTTTTGATTGTAATTTATCTAGCTCCTGTAATATACTATAATTATGAAGGGGGAGAGATTATGGAGACTTATAGCGTAAAGGTTGGCACTGAAGGAGAAATTATTTTACCCAGCGAGTTGCGCAAGCTCTTCGGGCTGGTTGCGGAGGACACACTTGATTTATGTGTTGACTCAGAAGGAAAAGTGTTTGTCCGAACTGCTGAGCGATCAGTACAACCTCTTTCAGATTTCTTCGAAGATCTCATTATTAATGATTTATTAGCAAAAGGGTGTAGAGGAGATTGTCTGAAGAAACAACTCTTGGATTGCAAGTTAAAACTCAGTTCGGTTCTGGATCGCTTATCAGAAGATGCTTACCGGGCCTATAAAAATGGCCAATCCATCAAGTGCTGGGATACTCAAGCTTTAGCTCCTATGGGTATTCAGAAGGATAACAACGCTCTATTTGATGTTATGCTAACGACACGTGGTGTTCATGATTTGGTCGTCCTGCGCAAAGCAGAACTGCGAGAAATCCCTGCGGTTTTCAAGTGTTTAGAACAAGATCCCTACGGATTTAAACGGCTGCGCGGTCCGCATTATGAAACCTATCGAGTTTCTTTCCGGAGTGGAACCAAGGAATATCGAGTAATTTATACGGTCTTTGCAGCTGAAAAGCTCATTGTTGTTACCATGGTTGGAGCGCGCAAAGCAATTTATGAGCGACTTCAAAAGGACTTTAGCTTCTAAATAATTTATAGCAGCCACGATCCTAACGGTAATCGAGATTAGTTCACATATTGATGCTTAGTCCCTAAGAGCCGTCCACTTTGGTGGATGGCTCTTCGTATGCTCCATGCTCCATCTAAATAAAAAAACGCCAGAGCTGAAGCATAACATTGTA
>DOPS01000112.1:0-3590 GCA_003512645.1 Desulfosporosinus sp. | reverse complement strand
ATCCGTACCTACCCGATTAACAATTGCATTCAGCATCAAGCGCTCTTGAATTTTATAATCTTGATTTAAGATCTTTTCCAAGGCTCCAAAAACGTCTTCCCGCTCAATTTCACAGAGAAATCCTAAACGCCCGAAGTTGACTCCTAAGACAGGAATTCCAAACGATGCACTTTCTCGAGCTGCTTGAAGAAGGGTTCCATCGCCGCCTAATGAAATAAGAAATTGGGCTTGCTGCCTGATGATATCTTCCCATTCTGTTAAAACGACCCAACCTCGGGCTAGAAACCAATCATTTATGCGTTCAGCGAGGGTCAGAGTCTCTGGTTTGGTCATATTACGCCATAAACCAACGATTTTATCCATCCGGTTATTCCGTCTCTTTCCGAGCAGCGTGAACCACGCGTTCTAGTTCGTTATGCCAATCTATGCTCAATTCAGCTTGAAATCCCAGCCAAGCTAAATACTCGATATTTCCCTCAGGACCTCGAATGGGCGAATAGTCTAGACCTAGGACATGAAAGCCCAGCTTTTCCGCCTCACTGAGGACAGTTTTCAATACCTGTTTATGAACATTCTCATCTTTAACGACGCCTTTTTTCCCGACATGCTCTCGTCCTGCCTCAAATTGTGGCTTAACTAGAGACATAACTTGCCCATCGTCTTTAAGAATAGCAATCATTGCTGGAAAGATCTTGGTAATTGAGATAAATGCTACGTCTGAAACGACCCAATCCACCTTTTCCGGAAGGGAATCTTGATTAAGATAGCGGGCATTCACCCGTTCCATGGAGACTACACGAGGGTCTGTCCGGAGTTTCCAGTCCAACTGTCCATATCCCACATCGACAGCGTAGACTCGTTTTGCTCCATTTTGCAAGGCACAATCGGTAAAGCCTCCAGTTGAAGAACCTATATCAGCTACGACTTGATCTTTAAACGGAATATGGAAGGCTTGCACCGCTTTAGCTAGTTTTAATCCTCCCCGTGAAACAAAGGGCAGGATTTCTCCTTTCAGTTCAATCAGAGAGTTCTCCGGCAATTCAGTGCCAGGTTTGTCCACTCGCTGACCCTCAACAAACACGATCCCCGCCATGATTGTTGCCTTCGCCTTCTCACGACTAGAAGCCAATCCATTTTTGACCATTAAAATATCAATGCGTTCTTTTCCTTTAGCCACTGTATCCCTTCCTTTTGCCTTTAAGAACCTTCCTAGGATTGCGCCGCACGACGAAACAATTGCAAGCGTTCAGCAGCTTGCATTATACCTTTAACAGACAGTCCATGGGCCATGAAGAGTTGGGGAATCGACCCTTGATCCACGAATCCTGGATAGCCTAGCCGTTCAACCGTTACTTCATCGATTCCTTCTTCTTCAAGGAATTCTAGAATAGAACTTCCCATCCCGCCCTTGAGGGAATGGTCTTCGACGGTGATGAATTTTTTTGTTAGGTGCGCATAGTGAGCAAGGACTTCCCGATCGAGCGGATTAATATAACGTAAGTTAATGACCGCAGCCTCCACACCCTGGTGTCGCAATTCCTGAGCCGCAAGTAAACAGATCTGGACTAAGGGGCCCACCCCTATCAAGGTCACATCCCGTCCGTCCCTCAATACCTCAGCTTTGCCAATGGTCAGAAGCTTTAACGTCTCATCCAAGGTCACCCCTTGACCGACTGACCTTGGGTAACGCAAGGCCACTGGACCACTTTGTTGTAGTGCAGTATAGAGCATGTGACGTAACTCGTTTTCATCTTTGGGTGCCATAAAAATCAGGTTCGGAATAATTCTAAACATGGAAATATCAAAGACTCCGTGATGCGTGGGGCCGTCATCCCCGACAACTCCAGCTCGATCGATCGCTAAGACTACATTGGCCTGCTGTAAACAGACATCATGGAGCACTTGGTCATAGGCTCGCTGATAAAACGTGGAATAAATCGCTACTACAGGTTTTAGTCCCCCAAATGCCAAGCCCGCCGCAAAGGTTACGGCATGTTGTTCCGCGATTCCCACATCAAAAAAACGTTCTGGAAATTGCTTGGCAAAACTATTAAGCCCGGTTCCGCTCGGCATAGCAGCTGTGATAGCAACAATCTTCGAATCTTGGCAGGCCAGTGTACAAAGGGTGTCTCCAAAGACCGCCGTGTAAGTCGGAGGTGCAATTTTTTTCGTCACCTTGCCAGTCTCTGGTTCAAACGGGCCTACACCATGAAAGATATCTGGATTTTCTTCTGCAGGTTTGTACCCTTTGCCCTTATGAGTTAAGACGTGGACCAGAACGGGTCCCTTTTTATTTTTAGCTTGATCAAGTACCTCTTCAAGCAAGGCTTGATCATGTCCATTAATCGGTCCTAAATAAGTGAAGCCCAATTCCTCGAAGATAAGACCTGGAACCAGCAAATATTTTAAACTATCTTTTGCTTTAGCCGCCAATTTTGCAACTTTTGTGCCAATACCCGGTATTCGTTTTAGGAGATACTCCAGGTCTTCTTTCCGTTTATCATAGAGCGGGTCTGTCCTTAATCGATTAAGGTAGGTCGACATGGCCCCAACATTGGGGGAAATTGACATTTCGTTATCATTCAGAACCACGATTAAATTTGTTTCACTATGTCCCGCATGGTTCAAAGCCTCATAGGCCATGCCACCCGTCATTGCCCCATCTCCGATCACAGCCACTACATGGTGGCTCTCCCGAAGAACATCTCGGGCCTTGGCAAACCCAACAGCGGCAGAAATGGATGTACTGGAATGCCCCGTTTCAAAACAATCATGGGTGCTCTCCGCCCGTTTTGGAAAACCAGACAAGCCCTGATATTTACGAATGGTTTTAAAACGATCCAAACGGCCTGTTAATAGCTTATGCACATAAGTCTGATGACCAACATCCCAGACGATCTTGTCGTAAGGGCTATCAAATATTCGGTGTAAAGCCAAGGTAAGTTCTACAACTCCAAGGTTTGGCGCCAAATGCCCTCCATTTTTGGAGACCACGTCAATCATTTCTTGCCGAATTTCTTGCGCCAAAGTCTTTAGCTCGGTCAAATCTAACGAGCGCAAGACCTTTGGCTCATGAATTGTCCCGAGTAGCCCCATCCTTTTTGCCCCCTCATTTTTTAGGTCCAGTCAATCCCAATTCACTAGATTAAGAACCCTACTATAAGCCCTACCATCACACCTCCGAAGACCTCTAAGGGTGTGTGGCCTATTAATTCCTTTAACTTTTCTTGAGCAGGGACAGGTCCATGGTACAAGCGTTCAATTAATTGATTTAAGACTTCTGCCTGTTTACCCGCTGCACGTCGTACCCCAGCCGCATCATAAAGAACAATCATACCAAAAACAGCTGCAACCGCAAAGATGGGTGAATCACAGCCATAGTATTTTCCAATTCCTAATGCTAAAGCACTCACCGTCGCGGAGTGAGAGCTTGGGAAACCACCTGAACTGATGATCATTTGAAAATTGAGTTTTCTTAACAATATGAAATTCACTGCAACCTTGAGCAACTGGGCTATCAACCAAGCTGTCACTGCAGAAATTAGAATGGCATTATTTAAAATCCCTGGGATAATACTCATAAATGACCC
>DOPS01000277.1:30607-30824 GCA_003512645.1 Desulfosporosinus sp. | reverse complement strand
ACAGTCTGCAACACACCGTCAACCATCGCATCTATGATCCGTTCTTGTGCATAGGACTGGTGGATTGCCAGGAATAGTTCCTCAGAACAGGGAGAACCAGTTGGGCCACCCTGAATAACGGGAGCTTTGGGCGAATCATAACTCCTTGGCACCACATTTATAGCCTCTTTGCCTTCACCGTACGTGAAATGGTCCGGTGCGGCTTTAATGGCATGGA
>DOPS01000277.1:12182-30579 GCA_003512645.1 Desulfosporosinus sp. | reverse complement strand
GTTTTTTTGTCCATTTTTATTCCGTATTTATCTTTTAATATTCGGGCGGTCTGCGGTATTAATTTGAAATCCCAATCTTTTTCGTTCATTTTTGGTCCGGTCTTTGCCCGATCATATACGTCAAACACCGTAACGTTTTTCCCTATTGCATTCATCAATTATGCACCTCTTTTCTTGGCAATCAAGTCTTTGGCCATTGCAGCTACCTCTGAAGCCGTATCGGTGTAACCGTCTGCTCCGATTTCATTACACCACTTTGCAGATACGGGAGCGCCTCCGAACATGACGATGTATTTATCACGAATTCCGTCTTCCTTGAGAGNNAGAGAATTGATAATTTCCTTCATCGACGCCATTGTTGTCGTCATAAGGGCGGAACCGCAGATAAGATCCACGCCGTATTCTTCAGCCTTTTCGATAACTAACGAAACCGGCACGTCGCGTCCAAGGTCAAATACTTCAAAGTTGTTTGCCGAAAACATTGTACTTACTATGTTCTTGCCAATATCGTGAATATCGCCCTGCACTGTGTGAATAATTACTTTACCACTGGAAGCATTGTTTTTCTCCTCGGCAGACATTGAACTCGTCAAGATATTGACAGCGGTTTCGAATGCCTCGGAAGCCATCATCAAATCAGGAACAAAAGCCTCGCCTACATCGAACAAGTCACCCATAACCGCCATGCCTTTCGAGAGGCCCAAGCTGATACACTCCAACGGATCAAGGCCTGCTTCAATGGCCTCATTAGCTGCTTCTTCTGCTAAATCGGGGTCCATTTCCACAATCGAATTTTTGAGTTTTGCATAAATATCTTCGCTCAAGTGTGTTTCTCCTCCTTTGATAGAATTTTTCTTTTGCTAGAATACTGACTCATTACAAACAAGCTAACGATATGATTGATTTAACACAAGATTGTTTTAATGCCAAGCAATACCCCTAAAGCTATAAATGGCAATAAAAAAAGAGCCATAAATATTTGCGACTCCATTGTTTGCATATCACTTCGTCTTGTCTGTCTTCTGTGCCAAATCTATATGCAAATTATAAGATACCGTTCCTTAGCTTCAAAGATACAATTTTAGAATTTTTTCGGGATACAATTCCCAACGGTCTGTGTCTGTCGATTAAACAATGTAGCTTTTTCACTTAGTCAATGAAGAATACACTTTGGACGATTTCATTGCCGAAGAAATTGTATCCTGAAAATCCTTTCAAATTGTAGCTTCACAATTTTTAGACCATGATTTATACTTCTTTAAAATCAACAAGAAACTCATCACAGCAAAGACAAAGACGCTGTACCAGCTTATCGGAAGCGTCTCTTTGTATAGAAAGCCCTGCATTTGACGCGGGGTTCGGTGGATGAATGTTCATTTCAAAACGTCAGGAGGATACAAAAATGGGCAAAGAATTACTAATGAAGGTGTTGAATCACGAGGATACTAACGGACAGATCCCATGGATTCCTTTCGCGGGTGTCCATGCAGGAAAACTAAAAGGTTATTCAGGAAGAGAAGTCTTAACTGATTCCGCCAAATTAATCGAAAGTCTGCGGGAAGTATACAAGCTTTATCAACCGGACGGTATGCCAATTACATTTGACTTGCAACTAGAAGCCGAAATTCTTGGTTGTGAGCTTATGTGGGCTGATTACAACCCCCCCTCCGTTGTGTCTCACCTGTTCGACAAAGAAAAAGGGATTCCCTGCAAATGCAAATTCCCGACTCCGGAATCTGGACGGATACCCGTTGTTTTGGAAGCAATGCGCGTGATGAAAGAAGAAATTGGCGATAAAACCGCGCTTTACGGGTTGATCTGCGGACCATTGACACTCGCTTCGCATCTTCGCGGAAGCGACTTTTTTAAAGATATTAGAAAAGATCCTGATTACGTCGTACAGCTCACGTCCTTTTGTGCCGAGTATGCTCAGAAAATGGCCGACTTATATATTGATGCTGGCATGGATGTGATCGCTGTCGTTGACCCATTGGTCAGCCAGATTTCCCCGAAGGTATTTGCAAATCTGATGCACGAGCCGTTCAAAGCTGTCTTTGACTATATCCGTTTGAAGGGTGTAAAGTCTTCTTTCTTTGTGTGCGGGAATGCTTCTTACCAAATAGAAGTCATGTGTGAGACCTATCCGGATTCCATGGCTGTCGACGAAAACGTCGATATGGTTTCCGCCAAAGCGATTACGGATCGTTATAACATTGCGCTGAGCGGCAACATTCCGCTGACAACCACCATGCTTTTCGGTACCCAACAAGATAATATAAAGGGCGTTCTGGATTTGATCGATAGCATCGACAACAAACACAACCTCATTATCAGTCCCGGCTGTGATATGCCATATGATGTGCCTCTGGAAAATACAGTTGCCTGTGCTTTGGCTGTCCATCATCCTGATGACGCCCGTGCCATGGTTGTCAACTATTCCGCAAGCGACTTTGACCAGATTGAAATCGAGATTCCCAATTACTCAGGCATGAATAAAGTATATATCGAACTGTTCACGCTGGATCCAGAACAATGTGCCGCCTGCACTTATATGGTGAAAAGTGTAACCGATATTTTTGATGAGATTAAAGATATGGCTGACTATATTGTTTATAAGTACTTTATCAAAGAGGACATTGCCAGAACCGCTAAAATGGGACTAAAAAATCTTCCCACTATGTGCATTGACGGTGAAAGTGTGTACATTTCCATAATTCCCGACGGAGACGAATTGATCGCCGAGATAACCAAACGCTACAATGCAAAGCACAACAAATGAGAAGTGCCGATTAATATGTCTGAGATGGAAAGAATGATGCTTTATGACACAACTGATCCTGCTTACAGGCTTTCTGGGTACGGGAAAAACCACGCTTATGGAGCGCCTGCTTCATTACTATAAGGACAGCCCAGTGGGGGTTATCGTAAACGAATTCGGTGAAATCAATATCGATGCCCGTTTGCTAGAAAAAGACGGGATTATTATGCGTGAGTTATCCAACGGCTCAATATTCTGTGCCTGCATCAAAGAGAACTTCATCAAGGCTCTTATCGATATGTCGTCCCAAGGCTTCGAATATCTGTTTATCGAAGCATCCGGACTGGCAGATCCTGGTAACATGCAGCAGATTCTGCAGGTGATCGACAAATACACTGTTCATTCGTACCACTATTCAGGTTCCATATGTGTTTTGGACGGCGAAGCTTTTCTTGAATTGAACGATCTTCTTCCGGCAGTAGGTCACCAGTTGACCCATGCTGGGGTTGTTCTTGTAAACAAAGAAGATCTGATTTCTTCCGCAATTAAGGCCGAAATCCAGGCAGAAGTACGGAATGCCAATACCCATGCCCCTATATATTTTACCAGTCACTGCAATATCGATATCAATACATTAGTAATGAATTTGCAGCCCTCAAAATCGGCGAGCAAAGACAGCACCAATACGCCGGAAAACAGGCCGCAGACATTTATCATCAAGGTTCTGCCATCTATTACAATGAAAGAACTTCAGGGTTTTCTAAATTTCATTGCGCCCTTTACTTATCGTATGAAAGGTTTTGTAACCGTGGGAGATACCAATTATTCTGTGAGCTGTGTGCGCTCTCATATGATGATCATGCCATGGACCAGAGATATTCCATCTTCTGAAATAGTACTTATTTCCGCTGTTGGGATAGGCTTGACAGGGGCCATAGCTAACGCGATAAAAATGAATGCCCCCAAATCAATAAAGATATGATGAAATATGCATATGCATCGCCCACTATTAATTCAAGTTTCCTTCGATTTTTAGTGCGTAATTTTGCGTAATGCCTTATAAGGGATTGGAGGAGTTTCTTGCTATATATGAGAAATATTAGATTGTCAATAGTTATTTAATTTCTATCTGGTATAAAAAAAGTAATGTGTGACATGTAAAAAAACATGCTAAAGAGAAAGACTAGGGAAAAAACAATGTGTACAGACTAAATAAAAGGTCATTTTAATAGGTGAAATAGCAATTGAGGAGGAAATAAATCGATGTCAAAAGTACCTCAACCCACGTTTCCGGCTCAACATCAAGATCAACAACCTGGACTTGAATCCTTGATGAATCCGTTACCAATCGCGGAAGATGCAATGTACGTGGGAAATAATAAGTTAAATGGAAAAGTCGCCATAATTTCTGGAGGAGACAGTGGAATTGGTCGTGCTGTGTCAATCGCTTATGCTAAAGAAGGGGCCGACATTGTGATTGCCTATCTCAATGAACATCAGGATGCGCAAGGGACGAAAGGACGAGTGGAGGCATTAGGGCATCGTTGTCTGATATTAGCAGGAGATATCGGAAACGAGACCTTTTGTCAGCAAGTGGTCGATCAGACGATTCAGACGTATGGGAAACTTGATATTTTGGTCAACAATGCCGGAGAGCAGCATTCGCAAAACAGTTTGCTGGATATAACGAGTGAACAGCTTGAAAGAACATTTCGAACCAACATTTTTAGCTATTTTTACTTAACTAAAGCGGCCCTTCCCCATCTTAAATCAGGAAGTGTGATTATTAATACGGCATCGATTACGGCGTATGAGGGACACGACCAATTGATCGATTATTCCGCGAGTAAAGGGGCTATTGTTTCCTTCAACCGCTCTCTGTCAGAATCACTCTGTAAATTGGGGATTCGCGTCAATGGTGTAGCGCCAGGTCCGATCTGGACCCCTTTAATTCCTGCTAGCTTTCAGGCGGATCAGGTGGCGACCTTTGGAAGTACAACCCCCATGCAACGGGCCGGGCAACCTAAAGAGTTGGCACCAGTATATGTTTTTTTAGCCTCGAGTGATTCTTCTTATATGTCTGGGCAGATGCTTCATGTCAATGGGGGCACAATCATTAACAATTAAACTACTACTCGACTAAGGCGAGATCGTAGAATTTAGAAATCTACTCTTGATAAATTAATTNNATAAGTCAAGAACGCGGAGCCCATAACATGATGGATACACCGATTAGACATACAGCAGATCCAATCCAATCATAGATATCTGGAGCTTTATGATCGATCCCCCAACCCCAAAGAATCGCCAAAATGACAAAAACACCCCCGTAGGCTGAATAGACTCTTCCGAAGTTAGGAAATTTCTGTAGCGTTGGTATTATACCGTAAACTATGAGGATTAATCCCCCAATTATGCCATACCATAACGGTCTTGATTCTCTAAGCCAAAGCCAAATTAAATAACCGCCGCCAATTTCGGCTAATCCTGCTAAGATAAATAAGGATATTGCAATAAACATAACATAAATCTCCTTCTGTTCATAAGAAATATTGGAAGAATATAGCCAATATAGTAAGTATATCATGATTAGTTTTAATATATAATTCATTCATTTATACTTGACGCTTATGTCCTTTTTTAGCTTATAGTTTGATATTGATCCGCACAAATTGCCAAATTTGTGATTAAAGTCACGTCTTGTTATTTATATATTAATTATAATGATCGAAGGGTTAAATGCTTGCCGCTAAGCATGTGAGTTTTGGGGGCTTGAGTAATTTAATATTGATTAATTTTATTCCATTAGCGTTTACATGGTTGAAAGGGGGACCTTATGAAATCAAGCAATTTTAAGCAGCTTACGATTCGAAACGCTGTCCAAATACTGTTTGCGGCTGTCGTGCTTTATATTGGAATAACCTTTGTGGTGTTTCTCGAACAGGTTGCCAATGACTCAATAACTAATGTATCCCGACCTGCCGGAGTTGAGGCTTTTTTGCCGATCAGTGCCTTAGTTGGTTTGAAAGCATGGATCTCCACGGGAAACTTTGACCCTATCCATCCAGCGGGTCTAGTTATTTTCTTGGCGGCCATCATTTTATCTCTATTGCTTAAAAGGACCTTTTGCTCATGGATCTGTCCGATTGGGACACTTTCTGAAGGACTGGCGAAAATCGGAAAAATGATCTTTGGTAGGAATTTCAAAGTTCCAAACTGGTTGGACTATGTTCTTAGATCGATTAAATACATTCTATTGTTCATCTTTGTCTCATTGATCTTATTTGGAATGAGTGGGGCAG
Organism: Desulfosporosinus sp.; assembly: GCA_003512645.1. Taxonomy (GTDB): domain Bacteria; phylum Bacillota; class Desulfitobacteriia; order Desulfitobacteriales; family Desulfitobacteriaceae; genus Desulfosporosinus. The sequence continues at coordinate 24,519 of DOPS01000277.1, read as the reverse complement.
ACGCAGTGGCTTTCATGAATACGCCTTACAACATGGTATCGGATGTTAAAATGCTGAGATTTTTTCAGAGCTTAAGCATTGTAGGGATGTCAGTTATTGGTTTTCTTGTCCTACTTTCGATTCTCTTCGAAAATTTTTGGTGCCGCTATCTTTGCCCATATGGTGGACTTTTAGGGCTGTTTAGTACACTCAGTCCGTTTAAAATTACACGCAATATGCAGTCTTGCATACAGTGTGGGAAATGTACAGCAAGTTGTCCGAATCGGATTCTTGTTGAAAAAGCAGGTCAGGTATGGTCTCCAGAGTGTACGGGTTGCTTGAGCTGTGTGCAGCAATGTCCAGTTAAAGAGACTCTGACGTTTCAAGCCGTATCAGGTCAGAGATCTCTTACCTTAAAACACTTAGCTCTTGGTGTTCTGGGTCTATGGATTTTGATCATCGGTGTTGCAATTCTCACAGGACATTGGGAGTCAAAGATGTCGATGGATGTGTATAGACGACTCCTGCCTGTGATTGATCAAATTGGGCATTGAACTGGACAACCATCTGTTTATAAGCAGGTGGTTGTTTTTTATGAGTTAAGTTAATTTTGACTTATTAAAGTAGTAATAAGTCGAACTCAATAGAAAATTCAAAAATTATTAAGTCTTAAATCAATGGATTGTTAGGAATAACAAAATAAATTTGGTTAGATATATGCTAAATAGGTGGAAGGGTTTATGCTTTGAAAAATTAACGCAAGGTATACTATCTGACTCGGATTTTTGGCACGCTAATTGCATTTTGCAATTTGTTAAGACTAAATCTGTGAGGTGATAATGTTGGAGTTTGATGGGTCGAAAATTAATAAGTTGTACAGGCAGGATACCGGGCTAGTTTTTGTCTTTATACTATTTGTTTGGGTGGTTTTAGGTTTCGTTTTAATGAGCGTTGCTAGATTGGCAGTGAGTGATTTGATTCGGAATGTTGCTTTAGTCGCTGGGGTTGTCGCTGGAATTTTCGTGACAAGTTCTTTAGTTGCTGTATTAGTTCATCTAAAGAAAAATCGCATTGCCCTATATAGCGAAGAATTGCAAAATACAGTGCCAAGCAGTCTTAAATGACCGGCTATGCCGGAGGTGAAATATTCTGGATGCAATGCCTAGATATTGAGGCTTGCTTAAGAAGGAGAATGAATATTGAAAGCGGATAAGGAGAAAAAACCTGTCAACAGTCCCTTGATGGAAGTATTTGACGTTATGTTCATCATGGTATTGTGTTTTGTTATACTTCTTTCAACTATGTTGATGAGAGGTAAGGTGTTAGTGGGTTCGGGGTCCACCGGGGGGATGGATTATTCCTTCAATTTGCCGATTTTCTTAATGCTTGTTTCAGCCTTAGGAATCTATTTATTCTACGTGTTTTCTAGTTCTAATAAGGAACTTAAAGCCATGATTAGTTATCTTTACAAAGAAGTTCATAAAAAGGTTAGCTAAAGCAAAATTCTAGGATGGAGGTTACACAACCGTGAATATATGGGGAATAATGAACTGGGTTGCCTGGGGGCTTTGCGCAATCTTGTTTGTAATTATGGCACAAGATTTTATCCGTGTTGAAACGAACCGCAAAGGAGGGGGCAAGTCTTGAGTGATTCAGTGGGCGTTCAACAGGAGCAACATCTTTCAAAAGTCCTGGGTCCGATGCATATATGGGCACTGGGAGTCGGTATTGTTCTAGTCGGAGAATTTATGGGCTGGAACTTCACAGTCGCAAAAGGAGGCTCGCTGGGAGCTATTATCGCCTGTTGGGTCATCGGAATTCTTTATATATCCTTAGTAATGATTAACACCGAGATCGGGTCAGTCATTCCTGAAGCTGGTGGGCAATATGCAATGGCTAAATATCTTCTCGGGCCCCTAGCTGCTTTTAACGTGGGACTAATGCTGGTTTTTGAATACGTCATGCTTGAAGCGGCAGATGCCTTGGTGGTCGGAGCAATTTTGCAATCGATTAATCCGGCGATTCAGAGCTTGCCTTATGTAATTTTAACGTTATTATTGTTAACATATCTTAACTATCGAGGGGTTTATGCAACCTTAACCCTTAATTTCTTCATTACAGCGATTGCCTTTGTTACTATCTTCGTTCTTCTTTTCTCAACGAAGTTTCATATCCCTTCGCAAAGCATTCTCAGGCTCTCCGAACTAACCAACGGATTACCCTATGGCTGGATTGGGGTTGTAGCAGCTCTTCAATTTGGAATTTGGTTTTTTCTGGGAATTGAAGGAACTGCTTTAGCCGCTGAGGAATGCCGTTCAACCGCTCGCTCACTTCCCATGGGTACCTTGATCGGAATGGTAACTTTACTGGTCGGGGCCACTGTAACTTGGTTCGTCTGCTCTGGTTTGGTCGAGGCAGGTACTCTCGGCGGGTCTGTTTACCCCCTTTATGAAGCTGCTCTGGCAACAAAAATGTCAGGGGTCATTGTCGTGATGTTTGTTGGTACGATTTTAGCTTGTATGGCGAGCGCGAATGGATGTATCAATGATGCTAGTAGGGCTTGGTTTTCGATGTCAAGAGATACCTTGATTCCAAGTGCCTTTTCAGCGGTCCATCCAAAGTATAAGACTCCTTATCGGGCAATTTTGTTTCTGCTTCCCATATCGATTGCCTTTGGTTATACTGGATTGTTGGATCAGGTTATTACTTTTTCGATCCTTTCGGCCTTGCTGGTCTATTTATTCATGGGATACATGATGTTTAAATTCCGAAAGATGTATCCCATGGGCTCGATTGAACGTGGGTATGTCGCTCCTTGGCATCCTCTTCCTGCACTGATCTTACTGGTACTGACTTTAACGACGTTAGGCGGAATGTATTTCGGGTATTGGGTGAATGTCTTAGCAGGTTTACTATTTTACTTTTTGGCTTCTCTGTGGTTCACCTTGCATCGCTATAAATTTGTAGATACAAAGGCTTTTCTCCAGGCTGGATCTAGTCGCTGGCCTAGACCTCGTGGGTACTAAGGGATGATCAGGAGGAGGCTTCGATTGCCACATCAAATTCCTATCATAGCTGCTATGATCATTCCAGGTTCAGGCTATCTCTTTTTAGCGAGGCCCATGCGTGGGTTAGTGATGCTATTTTGGATGTGTATCTTTGGCTACATTACTTTTCAATTAACTTCGCCTGAAATTTCCGTGATTGGTAGATATTCTGGAGGAATCGCTGTTTGGGTAATTTCTGTTCTCGAGGTATATCACATGACAAGAAAAAAGCGAGTGAGTTATTCGAGATGAGAGAACCCTAATTACAAGTCATTTATGAGTTAAGAATGACTGAAAAAAGTCCTTCGTGACTTGAACTATTGAGAAAACTAAGATAAGTTAACCTAGGAGCATGGTTAATCTTCTGCCAATTTTCTGCTTAAGCTTCAGTTTGCCTGAACAAACTACGATGGTTATCCTAGAAATTCTAGGGAAGATGCTATCTAGGGTCGCTTGTGGAAACAGTTGCTGAAAATTGCAGCTAAAAACAATTATGTTTAGGTGCTTAAAAGTAGAATTTGGCACAAAATTTGCATAATATAAAAATCGTGTTCCAGTGAAGTTCTAGAATCCATTATACATGGGGGGTAGATCGGATTGATCGCGTGGACTCTAAATCCGCGTAGACGGGTGAAACTCCCGTACTCCTCGCCAATAAATTCTGGAGGTAAGCTGATTGAACATCACATGGACGCCGATCCAAAAACAACGATTACAAGAACTTAATGCCAGCGAAGCCCAGCGAGAAATGTGTTTTGAGTCTCCGCAAGCGCGCGACAGAGCTTTTCAAGAGCAAGAACATCTTTTGGTGCTCGATGGAAAGCAGCGTTTATTGGAACTGCGGGATATTAAGAAACGACCCTCTATATGTCTTCTCGAACAGCAACTCGTTGAAGCTTTGACTAAGCAAGGATTCGTACAGGTGGTCACTCCGACGATAATCTCCAAAGCATCCTTAGCTAAAATGTCAGTCTCTGAGGATCATCCGCTTTTTGCCCAAGTATTCTGGCTTGATGCAAAGCGGTGTTTACGTCCTATGCTGGCGCCCAATCTATATACACTCTGGAAAGATTTATTGCGTTTATGGGAAAAACCGATACGCATCTTCGAGGTCGGGACTTGTTACCGGAAAGAGTCTAAGGGTTCTCTACATTTAAACGAGTTTACGATGCTTAACCTGACAGAACTGGGTTTACCAGAAGATCAGAGACATCAACGCTTGGAAGAACTTGCATCTTTGGTCATGGATACCGTCGGTATTGCCGATTATCAGTTGGAATTAACCTCGTCCGTTGTTTATGGAGATACCTTAGATGTTGTTAAAGGTATCGAGTTAGGTTCAAGTGCTATGGGTCCCCATGTATTAGACGACCAGTGGGGGATTATTGATCCATGGGTTGGGATTGGATTTGGTTTAGAACGTCTATTAATGATGAAGGAAGAATCTCAGAATGTCCAGAGTATGGGAAGAAGCCTTACTTATCTTGACGGAGTACGCTTAAACATTTAAGGGCTGATCGACAATATTACCAATCTCAGTAAATCCTTGATACTTAGGGTGTAGGATGCTAAAAAAGTGCAATTAGTGAATGGGAGGATTTATTGTCTATGCATGAACAAATTATGATCGAACCCGCTATCTCTTTGGAGACTATTGGGCGAGTTTACAAAATGATCAGTGAGATCCCTTATTTTTCGAACTCAAGAATTAATGTGATTGAGATTTTACCCGGAGGAATAACAAACAGTAACTATAAAGTTACGATCGACGAAGTGACCTATGCTGTAAGGCTTGCTGGAGTCGGAACCATAGAGTATATAAATCGCCCTGCTGAAAAACACAATGCGCAGGTCATGGCAGATATGGGGATAAGCGCCACGATTATTTATTACGACGAAACTACTGGGAATCAGGTTTGCAAATATATTGACGATAGTAAAACGTTGCATGGTGAAGATTTCAAGGATGAGAATTACCTCATTTTGGCAGCCCGAGTTTTCAGGAAATATCATGACGGTAATATAGAATTTTACTGCGATTTTAATCCATTAAAAGAAATTGATGCTTATATAAAACTACTTGCTGACAAGAATTACGGATTTTATGAAGGCTCAGAAACAATGGTCCAAAAGATTGAAGAAATTAAAGAGTTGTTTAAAAAGAACCCCCCTCCTAAGGCTCCTTGTCATAATGATCCTCTTCCCGTAAATTGGTTGGATGACAAAAAGAACTTCTACCTAATTGATTGGGAGTATGCTGGGACGAACGATCCCATCTTTGATTTAGCAGCCTTATCTATCGAAGCTGAATTTACTGAAGAACAGGAGCAATTTCTCTTAACACAATATTTTGGCGGGAAACAGACAGAGCAACAATTGGGTTCCCTCGTTATTAATAAATTCCTGTGCGACGTTTTATGGGCTTATTGGTCTATCCTTCAAATTGCCATGGGCAAACCAAAGGAAGAGTATTGGGAGTACGGGTTAAATCGCTTTAATCGAGCTTATGATTTAATTTATAATGGAAGTTTAGATCGCTCAATTAAAGCTAATCAATAGGGCTCAGTGTCTTGGACTATCTGCAGACCTTTTAGTAATATATTGTTGCAATTAGGGCAAAGGATTAATTAGTCTATAAGTTGCATTGGAGGATATAGTTTTATGCATGAGATAACTTTGATTGAGCCCTCTATCTCATTGGAGACTATTGGGCGAGTCTATAAACTGATTAGTGAGATCCCAAAGTTTTCAAATTCGAGAATTAGTGTTATTGAAATTTTACCTGGTGGGTTAACGAACAGTAACTACAAAGTTACGATAGATGAAGTAACCTATGCGCTAAGGCTTGCTGGAGCAGGAACAATGGAGTACTTAAATCGCCCAGCTGAAAAGCACAATGCTCAAGTTATGGCTGATATAGGAATTAGCGCGCCCATTATTTATTATGATGAAACAACAGGAAATCAAGTGTGTAAGTATATTGACGATTGCAAAACTTTACACATCAAGGATTTCCAAGAAGAAGCACGCTACTTGAGTATGGCAGCACATGTTTTTAGAAAATACCATGACTCAAATAAAGAATTTATCTCTGACTTTAATCCCTTAAAAGAAATCGAAACCTATATTCAATTATTAGCAGAGAAAAACTTTGCCTTCTATGAAGGTGCAGAAACCATGCGGGGAAAAATTGAAGAACTCAGAGTGCTCTTTAAGAATAATCCCCCGCGCTTAGCACCTTGCCATAATGATCCACTATGCGAAAACTGGTTGGATGATCAGAAGAACTTCTACTTAATTGATTGGGAATATGGCGGTATGAATGATCCTTTGTTTGATTTGGGAGCGCTCTCCATTGAGGCAGAACTCACGGATGAACAAGAACGCTTTTTCTTAAAGGAGTATTATGGCGGGGAATTAACAGAGCAACAACTAGGTTCCCTAATTATTAATAAGTTCTTATGTGATACTTTATGGGCCTATTGGGCCGTACTACAAATCGCTATGGGTAAATCGAGAGATGAGTATTGGCCGTATGGATTGAATCGATATAACCGAGCGTATGCCTTAATTCATAATGGTAGTTTAGACCGATCTATTAAAGCGAATCAATAAGATTCTTTCTTGGTTCGGATCTTGTTAACTATATGACTCAACTACCTCTCTAATCTCAATATCTCAATATCTCAATATCTCGAAAACCTCAAACATCTCGTCAAGAAAGGGTCCAGTGCTATCGACACTGGATCCTTTCTTAATTATTTAAGTCAATAAAGATGCAGACTTTTCTTTATCACTAGGGATACCCTGCCTGCTGTCGAAAGAGATCCAAAAGAATAAATCAAATATTCAATCCGTAATGACAAGATGGATTAAAGCAAGGTTTATATTTATTGCGGTTGTATTAACTTAAGAATATAATAAGTTAAAAATGTTACTAGGGGAGGTAGTATCTAATATTATCGCGCACTTAAGTCGGAGTTTGCAGATAAACTTCGTGGGTAGGAGAGACGTCTAAATCCTTGCCTATGTTTCGGGGTACCAAAGGGTACCCTTTTAATTGTGTGAGTTAATAATGACTTAACAGAGTGCTGATGGACTTGAATTAATCCATATTTTCACTAAGATTTAAAAATTAATACTCGACTATTTCCACCGAAATGGAGTAAGGTTTTGCGGATAGCCTTAGTGTGCGTGGGTTTCAGGGATCGAGAAAGAGAATCTGATAACAGCCGACAAATATTTATCTCTTGGCATAGAATTTGCATCATTAAAGATTAGGAGTTATAGAAATGATTGAACAAAAAGAAGGTGATTTGATGTTAGATTGTGCAAGCTCAAAGTTAGACGTGATTCTAGAAAAAGCGGCTCAAGAGAACCCTTTAAGCAGAGACGAACTTTTGTTTTTGCTGACGTTGTCTGAAGAAACAGATCTTTCAAAAGTGTTTAACGTTGCCCGCCAGCTTCGGACCCGCTACTTTGAGGATAAAATATTTATATACGGATTTGTTTATTTCTCAACCTATTGTCGCAATGAATGTGCTTTTTGTCTGTATCGTAAGTCAAATCACTCTCTAGAACGATATCGTAAAACGGATTTAGAAATCATGGAAACAGCTTTAAGTCTCGTGGAATCGGGAGTTCACTTGTTGGATTTAACCATGGGAGAAGATCCGTATTATTTTGACAAACAAGAGTCAGGCTTTGAACATTTGATAAGAACTGTAGAACTGATTAAAAAAAGCACAGAGATTCCGATTATGATCTCCGCAGGAGTTGTTTCGGAGGAGGTACTACGCGAGTTTAAGGCAGCCGGCATCGATTGGTATGCTACCTATCAAGAAACCCATAACCCTGATTTATATCATAAACTAAGACTTGGACAAAGCTATTCTGAACGCATGGAAGGAAAAAAGTCAGCCCACAAGTTAGGTTTTCTTATTGAAGAAGGGTTACTGACTGGGGTGGGTGATACGGACGAAGACTTGGTAGATTCGCTGGAGGCTATGAAAAGTTTAGGAGCGGATCAAGTACGGGTTATGAGTTTTGTTCCGCAGGAGGGCACTCCTATGCACCGCTTCACTTCGGTAGCTCCATATAGAGAGTTACTAATCATCGCTATTATGCGTTTAGTCTTTCCGGATCGCCTGATTCCAGCTTCCTTAGATGTTGATGGTCTTAAGGGTTTAGCGGATCGCCTTGACGCTGGGGCTAATGTTGTAACCTCGATTATTCCTCCCCAGTCTGGCTTGGCTGGAGTGTCTAATCAATCCCTGGATATTGATGACGGAAATCGAACGGTAAGTAGAATTATTCCGGTACTAGCTCAGCACGGGCTGGTTCCGGCAAGCAGAGATGAGTATGCTGACTGGGTCCTGAAGCGTCAAAATCGTTCATAATTTCCTTGGGGAGGAGCATTAGCATGAGGGTTGTTGTTGTTGGGGGTAAGCTTCAGGGAGTTGAGGCGGTCTATCTGGCCAAGAAGGCTGGATGGGAAGTTGTCCTAGTTGATAAGAATTCTTGGGTTCCGGCGTCTGAACTTTGTGATCAGTTTCATTCAATTGATGTCACAAAAGTTGTAGAGTGGATACCTTTTCTAAAAGATTTTGATCTGATCATTCCAGCTTTAGAAAATCAAGTCGCTTTAGATAGTCTTGTAAGAAGTGCCAAATATGCCGATGTGCCTTTGATGTTTGACGAGAATGCTTATGCCATCTCATCTTCGAAAATTAGGTCTAATGAATTATTTGGTCGCCTGGGAGTACCTGCACCAATCCCTTGGCCGGAGTGTGGTTTTCCCCTGATCGTAAAACCTTCTGGAGCAAGTGGGAGTGAGGGGGTTGTCAAACTCGAGAGTAGTCAAGAATTTCACCGCTTATTTGAAAAAGGTATGAAGGATTGGGTCATAGAGGAATACCTGGAAGGTCCATCATATTCACTGGAGATTATCGGTTTTTCTGGAGTTTATAAAGTCTTACAAATCACAGAATTGCAGATGGATCAAGTCTATGATTGCAAACGAGTTGTGGGTTCGGCCCAATTATCAGATTCGCTGAGGGAAGAGTTTGAGCAGATCGGATTAAGTTTGGCCAAGAGCTTAAATCTGAATGGAATTATGGATGTTGAGACGATATTACATAGAGGACAGCTGAAAGTTCTAGAAATAGATGCTCGGCTTCCCAGTCAAACTCCTATCGCAGTTTATCATGCTACTGGGATTAACATGTTAGAAATCCTCGGTCAAGCCTTTGTCCTTAATAAGTCTTGGTCTGCCTTTGAGATTATTGAAAAGTGCGGTGCAATTCTAGAACACATTCAAGTAGGCTATGACTGTCTCGAAGTTTCTGGCGAACATATTATGGCGGGTGTTGGACCGCTCTATCTTTATCCGGATTTCTTTGGAGCTGATGAAGCACTTACCAACTACTCACCAGGTAAAACGGAGTGGGCAGCAACCCTTATAATCACAGGTTTAGACTTAAAAGAGGCGTGGAATAAGCGCTGCGCAGTCATCCAAGCGATCCGTAAGGAATGGGGTATTCGACATTATCTTGACCGATACCCAGTCTATGAAGAGAGCGTTAAGCATACTAAAAGCGCTTCAGGGAGTTGACAATATTGACACGACTTAAGGAAAAGGATATTAACCAAATCGCCGAAACCTTAGTGGTTTATAATAACGATCTCGTGAGAATGACGGGATGTACTTTAAAGGAAATAGCTGCCCAGGCTTCGGGCAAAAAGATCGACTACCTCGATAGACAGAATCCCCTTGTGGCGGTAGTACCCATGACCTGTGGTCAGGGAATTATCGAAGGATTTTCAGAATCAGTGGCCAGCATTATTACTTATCTGGGCTTTAGGACTGTTATTACAAACAACAGCGACGCTGGGGGTGTTGCTGAAGCAGTTCAAGAGGGTGCGGAAATCTTATTCATGGCCGACGATCATCGGTTTGTAGCGATTAATCTTAAAACAGGCAAGGTGTCTGATAACGGCGATGCGACTGGTAAAGGTTATGTTACAGGCCTTAAGCACATGTGCCAAGGGCTTGAAGGTAAGCACGTGTTGCTCCTAGGGGCTGGTCCAGTAGGAAACAGTGCTGCTTTAACCCTTGTCCGTTATGGAGCGCTGGTAACTGTTTTTGATATAGATTTATCTGCTAGTCAACGTCTGAGGGGTGTAATCGAAGAGTTAGGTTATAGCGTTCAGGTAGAGACTGACTTGGAGAGCGCCTTAGCAAGACATCAGATTTTTGTGGATGCTTGTCCAGCTGAGAATGTTATAGAGCTAAGGTATATTTCGAAGAATACAAAAATTGCAGCACCTGGAATCCCCTTAGGAGTGCAGGGATTAGGGGTAGAGCAACTACTTACTGATCGGTTGCTGCATGATCCGCTGCAAATCGGAGTAGCCACTATGCTAGGGGAAGTTTTGTAACTGTCTTGTGCGTAGCAAAGTAAGTTGGTTTCACTCGAATCACAGGAATCTTAGGATGGATTGGAGTTGAGATAGATGTCGGTAGATTCGTCAAAAAAGCGTTATTATCGTAAAAATGTAGATTTCTTCAAGTTTGTTGAGAAGCTCAAATTATGGCCTTCAAAAAGTGGGACGTTGCATGGTATTAAGAGCATGACGATTAGAGGGAATCGCGCCGAAATCATAACTCATTGCAATGAATCATTCATGATTTACAATTCTAAAAATAGCCGGGCTGCTCGTTGCCTTAGAAACAAATTGTTCTTTAGGGCTTGCGGTACATGCAAAATTCCGAACTGGAAATTGGTAAAATACTCAGCAACATTTGTCAACCAAAACTACGGGTCCCGTTTATAAATTCTAATTCAACTGTTTTTAAGGCTCAGAAAAGAACAGTGTTTGTATAGAAGGTTACTTTAGTTGATAATGCTTGTTCTTACCTTTGGCGGTAGGCGGGCTTTATTATTAAGACCATTACCTGGGGCGCGAGGTTTGCACAGGTAAGTGGGCTAAATCAGATTTTTGGTTTGTTATGAATACCTAAAAAGAGGAGGAAAATTAGGAATGGCTAACTATGCGGATCTTGCAAAAAGTGTTATCGAGGGACAAAAAGATCAGGTTTTGGATCAGGTTAAGGCCCTGATTGCAGCGGGTAACAATCCACTGGAAATCGTAAACGAAGGCTTAATTGCTGGTATGAACGTTGTAGGTGTCCGCTTCAAGGCTGGGGATATGTATGTTCCAGAGGTACTCATGGCTGCAAAAAGTATGAGTAGCGGTCTGGAACTGGTGAAACCGTTAATTGCCGCTGCTGACCAAAAAAGCAAAGGCAAAATTCTGCTTGGCACTGTTAAGGGAGACCTTCATGACATCGGCAAAAACTTAGTCGGTATGCTGATCGAAAGTGGCGGGCTGGAAGTTATCAACATGGGAGTCGATGTCTCAGCTGAAGACTTTATTGATGCCATTATTGAGCATGAACCTGATATTTTAGCACTGTCCGCGCTGTTAACCACAACGATGCCTGCTATGCAAGACATTATTGAAATGTTGGAAGAAGAGGAGCTCAGAGACAAAGTGAAAGTAATTATTGGTGGAGCTCCCGTTTCTCAGGAATATGCTGACACCATTGGTGCGGACGGTTATGGAGCAGATGCCGGCTCAGCTGTAGAACTTTGCAAGAGACTTCTGGCGTCCAAGTGAACTCGTTCAGCTGAAGCTGAACATCGAGTCTTCAGATGGGGACTCTACCCCACCTGAAGTTTACGAAGAACCCACCCCCACTTATAGAAGTGAGGGTCTTGAAAACAGGATAAAGATTTAGTGCGAAATTAAAAGGCCATTTAAGGGGGTGGTTTGTCCACACAAAATGGATTTTAGGTCTACCATTTATGTTTCTTTTAATAGTCCTTAAACTATATGGAGGTGAGTTTTTTGACATTCAGAGGTATACACGCTGGTTCCACCCGCATGGAGGGGATCGGGCTGAATATGTTTACCAACGATGAGCTGTATGATGTCCATTTAGCGACCTTGGACCTTCTATGGGATGTTGGGGTAAAGGTGGAAAGTGAAGAGGCACGAGAGATATTCTATAGTGCCGGATGTACTCTTGACCGTGCAACTAACATCGTAAAAATTCCTGCGTTTTTAGTGGAGGACGCGATTCGCTCGATTCCTAAGACCTTTAGAGCATGTGGCAGAAAACGCGAGAATGACTGGCTCAATGAAGGGAATCGGACCGGATTTGTTAACTTCGGTGAAGCTATCCGGATGATTGACCCTTATACTCGGCAGCTTAGAAAACCCTTTAAAAAAGACGTGGATGATGT
>DOPS01000277.1:0-12130 GCA_003512645.1 Desulfosporosinus sp. | reverse complement strand
ACCAAGCATGCTTATATCGGGATGAATCGTCCTGAAAACATGCGAGCAGTCGCCAAAATGGGCTATCTTGTTTCCGGTGGCGAAGATAAATTCCGACAAAGACCCCTTTTCTCACAAAGTACAGACCCAGTCGCCCCCCTTGTCCATGCTAAGGGTGCAACTGATACTCTACTTCAAGCAATTCGCTTGGGCGTTCCGGCTAAAATTAACTCCATGGGATTAGCTGGCGGGACGACTTGTGTTAACCTTGCCAGCACTCTTGTGACCCATAATGCCGAAATTCTCAGTATGTTTGTTTTGGGTCAGCTGGAAAAGAGAGGGTATCCCATGGTCTATGGAACTTCCACGACCATGATGGATTTGAGAACAACCGTGGCCTGCGTAGGAACTCCAGAGCTTGCTCTCTTTAGCGCAGCTTGTGCCAAACTTTCTCAATTCTATAATATCCCTGTCTGGGTCGCCGGTGGCTAGACGGATAGTAAAGTACCTGATGCCCAAGCAGCCCATGAGTTTACCCTGACCGCNNTAACTTGGGACTATGCTCAAATGGCTATGCAGAATGAAATGGCTCGTATGATTTTGCATACCATTAAAGGTATTCCGATAAGTGATGAGAAAATGGCATTGGAAGTTGTCCGTTCGGTAGGTATCGGCGGAGAATTCATTAGCTGTGATCACACTTACGCGCATTACAAAGAGCTATCCAAATCTGAATTGTTAGATCGCAGGAATCGTGAAAACTGGGAAGCAGCTGGCAGTAAGGATATTGTCGAAACTTCTTATGCTAAATCCATCGATATTCTTGAGAACTACGAAAATCAGAATCCCCTTTCAGAAGATATCCAACGCCAGTTGAAAGACATTGTTTTAGAAGCAGAAGCTGAAACAACAGAAATCAAGGCGAAGGAAAAAGAAGCTAGAAGACGACCTAGAAAATCGAAATTCTAACCACATAACAATAGTAGCAATGTATTTATGAAGAAAGAGTCGGTATATAGTATCGGCTCTTTCACTTCTTTCACTTCTTTGACTTACTTAAGTTAAAACTGACTCGATATAGGTGTTGGTTATAAGGCGTATAAACGTAATTACTAGGGATAGGGCATTCAATCGGGTTTTATATAGATGGCACAGTTTTTGCATTAAGATATACAAGCCGGTATTTTTTGACTATTCAATAATATTTCTGGAGTATTGAGTAGATTATTTTGCTAAAGAGGGAAGGTGAGAGTTTAATCAAAATTGAATAGGAGTTGAAGAAGCGATTCCATTGTAATTCAATATCGAAGGAGTGACAATGAATGGGTTATGCTGATGTAAGTCCATTGTGGTACTGGTTAGTTTTTATTGCCTACATTGTATTTCTAATCGCCGTAGGTCTGAATGCCTATAAAAAGCAGAAAGCTACTTCTAGTGCGGAAGAAGAGCATAATGATTATTGGATCACAGGTCGTAGTCAACCAGCCTATATGGTGGGTATGTCTGTAGCTTCCGGTTGGATGCTAATAGGTATGATCACCTGGATGACGTGGGCCACCTACGATCTGGGATTATCCGGATTATGGGTCGTGGCAATACCGTGGTTTCTCTCAAACATTTGGCAATTTTTAATGGCTCGTCCATTAAGAAGGATTAAGGCTATCTCCCAATGCCAGATGCTGGAAAAGCGTTTCGGACTGCCTGCTAGGATCCTTTCTGCTCCCATTAATATCTTTTCTTATACTATCTGGTCGGCTGCAGAACTTTATGCTGCATCATTAATCATGGCTCCGGCTCTGGGAATATCAATCGAGGCAATGATTATTATCTATGCAATTCCAATTGCCATGTATATGTGGATGGGTGGTTTCAGGTCAGTCATCAATGCCAATGTCGTTCAATTCTTCATGGGTGCAATTATTTTGATTGTCACCGCAGTTGCTATCTACTTAACAGCCGATGGCATTGCGACTGCTCAAGGTACCACGGTTTGGGGTATGCTGCAAGCCCAGCCTGTCGTTAACAGTCTTGCCTATCCGGTTGACGCGGCTAAGAATTCAACCAGCTTTTTCGCCTATGTTTCCTTATCATTCCCCTTGATTGTCATGCTTGGACTGGTACCGGGCTGGGCTGCTGCAGAAGATTTCTGGCTTAAAGCGCAAGCTGCTAGAAGTACAGCTGAAGCTCGTCGAGGTGGACTATATAGCATCGCTTTCAATACCTTTATTATCGTTATCCCCGCTGCAATAATTGGTCTTTTGGGTCTAATCGTGTTCCCGCCTGAAACAACAGACGGCGTCGTAGCTGCTGCTGCTGTTCTGGGAGATAAAGGTGCATATAACATAATTTCAGCGTACATCAATACCTATATGCCTCCTTTGTTAAAAGGACTGCTGATTTTCTTATTGTCAGCGCATACGATGTCTACGGTAGCCAATTACAGCAATATTACGGCTATGAACTTATCGTATGATGTTTTGCAACCTCTAGTATACAAAAAGAGGAACTGGTCTGATGCTAAGATTGTTAAATGGTCACGCTTGGTTACCGTGTTCATGATTGTACTCAATATTCTTCTAGCCTTACTCTATAACAGCCCAGTCGTGGGAGCGACTCTCAATGACGCCTACTTCTTGTCGTCAGGGTTGCTTACAGCCGGTGTCTCCGTGATGCTTTATGTATTATGGTGGAAGCGTGCTACACTTTTAGGTGTAATGTTAGGTGGATTATTCGGCACCATAGGAACCTTTACCTTCTTCATTCTGGAATACAAAGTATGGGAATTCTCTTATAACACGCCAGTTTGGGACTGGATATTCGGTGCAGGAGCAATGGCTAACTCCTACTTGGGTTACTGCGTCGTCGGTTTGGTTTGCGGTATAGCTGGTGTATTAATTGGTACTTTCGCATCCCCACCGCCGTCCAAGGAACTGCTTGCTGCTATCTCAGATAAGCCTATTGATAACAATGAAGAGTTCTTTGCAGGGATGCACCTGTAAGCTACCCGAAGATTTAGGATTAAGATTTGGATATAGATAAAAATGGCTAAGGAATCATTCCTTAGCCATTTTACAATATTAATAAAGTTGTAATACGTTGCCTAAATCGATATAATTTTTTAAATGCTAACAATTTATTAACTCTATCATGAGAGGAGTTTTAAAAAATGCTGACAGCTGATTTTTCGAGATTTGTACTTATTCCCTTATTCGTTCTTAATATGGGCGCAATGGTGATCACATTATATCTCAAAAAGAAGATTAGACCAGAATTTTCAGGGAATCTTAATAAACTTTTTTTTGTGGAAAATATTATTGGCTTAGTCTGCGCAATAGCCTTAGGTTATATTGCTTTTTTTGTTAATTAAGTGTGTGTATTCAATATAGAATTTAGAATTTAGAATCAATCCGTCGTTTTAAGGTCATTTTCCTCAGAAGGAAAATACTTTCGTATCAAACGACTGGCTTTGCTTTGACTAATATCCAGGGATTTGGCGACTTCATAGGAACTTCCCAACTCTTTATAGGCTTGTAAGATGAGGTTTTTTTCCACATCACATAAAGCATCTTCAAGAGAAAGCGGTTTGCCTGAGAAGGACGGCATCTGGTCGATCGGATGATTTATTGAAGGGTGAAAGGATTTAGGCAAATCATATTCATCAATAACCTTAGCCTGGGTGATGACGGTTAAGCGTTCAATAATATTTTCCAGTTCTCGAACGTTGCCTGGCCATGGGTATTCAACAAATATATCGTAACATCTCTCGCTAAATTCGTGGTCTAGTTTATATTTTTGATTAAATTTTGCCAGTATTTCTTGGGCTAAAGGAATAATCTCTTCTTTCCGTTCTCTTAAGGGGGGAAGTACGAGCTCAAATATATTTAAACGGTAATATAAATCTTCTCTAAAATCTCCATTCGCGATCATGGTTTGCAAGTTGCGATTCGTTGCCGCTATTACTCTGCAATTGACATGTTGAATCTCGCGGCCTCCTACTTTGAAGTATTGATTTTCATGGAGTACTTGCAAAAGTTTTGCTTGCATACGAGGGGAAAGTTCAGCGATTTCATCTAGGAAAAGGGTACCGTCATTAGCCAATTCGATTAAACCTATGTTTCCCTTAATATTGGCTCCAGTAAAGGCTCCTTTGGAATAGCCGAACATCTCGGCTTCCATGAGTTCGGATGGAATTGAAGCGCAGTTTACTGTAATAAATGGGCCGTTTTTGTTTGGGCTGTTATTGTGAATATATTTAGCCATATGTCCTTTACCAGAACCGGATTCTCCAAGCAAGAGAACCGTTGAATTCACCGCAGCGATTCGTCGAACAAGTGCCAGAAGGGATTCCATTATTGAACTTTTGCATACAAACTCGGGGATCTTCGTTTCTTTCTCGCGAAGGACAGCAACTTCCTTTTCATATCGTTTTAGTAACTGAATGCTTTTATCTAATTCATGTTTAATTCCTTCTGACTCAGTTACGTCTCTGGAATTTTCAATGATCAGTTCAATATTACCATCTGAGTCGAAGAGTGGAGTTGCTGTCGTAAGTAATGTTTTACCGGTACATGTTTTTTGCTCGAGGGTAATGCTCATTTTTTTATCGATGGCAATGGGGCTGACCCGAGGACCCCAATATTTTTTTTCTGAAATTTCTCTGGACTTTTTACCAATGATTTCGGAGGATGGTACACCGTAGTGTTTCTCACAGGCATTATTCACGTAAATGACAATTCCATTCGCATTGGTAACGTAAATCTCGTCGTGGGAATTGTCGAGAATTTTTTTAAGCGTGTAAAAATCTAACTCTTCTAGTTCAGTACTCATCCTGCTTACCCCCTATAATCAGTGTGTTTTTATATAGTTAATGCAACCTAATCTTTAGGCGAATTTTTTCAATGTTGAAATCATTTATCAACTTATGTTTCGACTTATTTCAGGAAAAACCTCTAAATTTCCACCTATTTGCATAGGATAATTATTTTATCATATAATGGTCTTTGAATCCGATATTTTTATTATTTGCGTAAAGTTTTTTGTTGATTCTGACTTAAAGAAGTCAATGCTGACTCGTTTTACAACTATTCTATCATGCACATTGAAAGAATTCTCTAAAAAATTTCACAATATAAGAATGTTTATATAAATCTTGGCTTATACTGATCAGTCCTGCTCCCCACTCTTGACAGTGGAATATTCCTAAGGCAACATATAACTAGACAAAAGGTATTAGTGGGGGTCTGGTCAAAATGCTCCAAGATAAGGAAAGTTCACTCTTTTTCTCAAATGATATGAAATCCGATGCCCAGGACATATTGATTACCAATCGTATTGCAGAGGACTTTTTGCGGAGCCAATACTTGAAGAAAAATTTAGATACAAAATCCTTATGGGTACTGGGTATAGGTACCACCATGGCCGGTCCGTTTATTGGATGGAATTGGGGCTTGGGCGAAGCAGGGCCGCTGGGTATGCTAGTAGCCTTGATTATTCTTTCTTTTTGCTATTTAGTATTCTTTTTGATTACAGCAAAATTATCCGTACTTTTTCCATACATCGGGGGGCCCTATGCGTACGTTAGACAAGGGTTAGGGTCTTTTGGGGCCTATTGGGCCGGGGTTCTAACTTGTTTCGAATTTATTGTTGGTACCGCGGTTGTTCTGGCAGCGTTCAGAAACTATCTAACGTTTTTTAACAGTGAGTATGCCACCTTGTTGTGTATCAGCATATTTATCTTACTCTTAGTTAATTTGCAACTATTCAGTGCTAGTCTTATGACATTTGTTCATTACTGCATTACTTGCTGTGCGCTAGGTGTACTTGTTATTTTCTTCCTGGGAACTTACGAAACTGTACAAAGTACTAATCTTTTAATAGCAGCACCTTCCTCTTTTGGGTGGCAAGGAATATTAAAAGCACTTCCATTTGTGTCATTATTTTTTTTAGGCTTGGAAACTATAACAATGACGGCAGAGGAAGTCAGATTCCCTGAACGGAGTATGCCTAGGGGGCTGTACATTGGGCTTTTGACGGCAGTGCTAATTAGTTTTAGTATCTGGTATTTTACCGTGGGGTCGGTTGATTGGCAACTTTTAGACGCCGGCGAATTTCCTTTGCTATTTACACTAGAACATGTTCAAAGTGAGGATCAAGTCCTGTTAAGCACCTTCACAGTTTTGAGTTCAGTCGGATTTATAGCCGCGCTGCAAGGGTTTATAAACGGTTATTCCAGACAAGTTTATGCGTTATCAAGAGGAGGATATTTCCCATCCTTTTTAAGTAAGCTCCATTCCACAAGGAAGACTTATTATTATGCAATTCTTGTTCCTGGAGCAATTAGTTTAGGCCTGTCCTACATGGTCCCGATCAAACTTCTAATAGTTGCGGCATTCAGTTCAGCTGTTTGTGTACATTTGCTGGTTATAATTTCTTTTATCAAAATTCGTAATTCAGAGCCGGAGTTTTTTTATTCGTATAGACGGGTTTATTATTCCTTCCTGTTATATATGATTATCCTCATATTGACAGGTATTTTATTTAGCTTAATTTATAATTATTTATTTGGGAATTGGAGAATAATAGTTTTTGCTTTGATTATTCTTAATTTCTATTATTTTAAATGGAGTCTTAAGAGTATTCGGCAAGAGGCACCCGAAGAAGCGGCAGCCGCATTAAAAATGAGACGAAACCGTATACGTTTTCTTAACTAGATTTAGTTTTCCTCGGTCTTTAAGGAGTCGAAAAATGGAAGTAAAGAACCAATTTGAAAGTCAAATTGAAAAGGATATCTGTGATTTAAACCGATTAGGATATGCACAGGAACTTTACCGCACAATAGGTGGATTTTCTAATTTCGCAATCACTTTTTCGGTAATTTCAATTTTAAGTGGCTTATTGTTTCTCTATGGCGACGGGCAACAATTAGCAGGAAATTGGAATATTTGGACGTGGGGTGTGGTCTGTTTTTTTCAGATAATCTTAGCGTTAGCACTTGGCGAAATCGCATCGATTTACCCCTTGGCAGGAGGAGTGTATAAATGGACAGAGCTGCTTAGTAATAACCGAAGTATAGGTAATTTTTGTGGCTATTTTTCTATCATCGGCTGGATTGCCTGTACCGCAGGGATAGAATTCGGAATGGGGATATTTCTAAGTTATTATTTGGATTTGGATTACAAGAATCCATGGATAATAATGGGGATGACCGGAATAATTATTTTGTTGCACAGTTTAATAAATATTTATGGCATTCGTATTGTAACCTGGTTCAATGATTTCAGTGTCAATGTTCATATAATTGGAGTGGTAATCCTAGTAAGTTTATTATTAATATTTGGACAAAGGAATTCGGCTACTAATGCTTTTCTCATTAGAGAAAAACTAGATGGGAGTATAGTTGCCCAATTCGCTCAACCGCTTCTCATGTCCGCGTGGACTCTTATGGCTTTTGATGCTGCAGCTAGTGTTTCAGAAGAAAGTATTAATCCCTCTAAAGTTGTACCCTGGGGAATGTTTTATGCTGTAGTGGTTTCTGCATTTCTTGGTATGATCCTGTTGATTAGTCTTAATTTAGCTTTGCCAGATTTAAACCAGCCAGTTGATCCGAAAATGCCGTTATCACTTTATGTAATCAGACAGACAACAGGCCCTACCATTTATAAGTTTATTATGGGTTTCATACTGATGGCTCAGTTTGCAGCGGGACTTTCTTCACAAACAGTATTAATACGAATTCTTTACTCTTTTTCTCGGGATGATGGGTTACCATTATCAAAACTCTGGAGGCGTGTTTCTTCTAGATATGATACTCCAATTTATAGCGTGTTTTTAGCGGCAACACTGACCTTTTTATTAAGCCTTTTGACCCGGAATTTATATTTTATTACTTCACTCAGTACTATGGGAATGTATTTGTCCTATGTCATAACGCTTGGGGCTGCAATTTGGGGCTATCAAAAAATCGAAGAAAACTACGGATCTTTTTATCTTGGTAAGTTTGGAACTAGTATCCGTCTAATAAGTTTTTTTTGGGCTCTTTTCATTGTAGGATTTATTATTTTTCTCTCTTTCGTGAAAACAGACAGACTTTCGTGGTTTTAACATTAACATTATGACATTTGACCGCCATTGTTTGCGTTAAAGGAGTGTACAGAAAATGCCCAGCAACGAAAAATGCTTGATTCATAATGAGCTTAAGTTTGATCAAATTATTGCTTTGGAGAAAATAACCGAACACGTTAAATTACATAGGCCTTATCTGTATGTTCGGACTGAGATTTCTATTTTCAGTAAAGATAAACAGGAAGTTATTTTAGGTGATGATAATAATGATTTATCGGAAGGATTATTTGCGGATAATAAGTGGAGTGAAGAGGATAAAAAAACAATTCCTATCTATCTAGGAATTAATAATAAGATAGGAAATGTAACCATTGAGGGGAAAAAAGTTCTAGCGGAGAATTATTTTGAGGATATAAAGCAGTTTTATACAGGGAGGCCTTATTCATATTCTCCAGTGAATGATTTAGTTCCCGATGGATTTTTAATCATAAACTCTAAAGGAGAGATAGTGTCTACCAATTATACAGCCGACTGCATTTTATTTAGGCTGGGTTTTCAAGATTTATCTCTTAGCGACCTTGTTGTAGCAATGGGTTTTAGCAAAGGAGACATTGCCAAATACATTAATCAACCAGTTTTTTTGGCACTTAACCTATCTATTGAACAATTCGATATTATTTTGATAATTATTCCTCTTTTTGCTGGGGAGAAATTCTTGGGGGCACAGCTGATTCTCTCAGACAGAAGCTCTGTGAAGAGAATAGAAAAGGAACTCATGGAAAAACATACAGTAATCAAAGAAATTCATCATCGTGTAAAGAACAATCTTCAAACCATTACCAGTTTACTGCGTTTGCAAATGAGAAGAACGAACTCGAAAGTTGTGGAAAAAATCCTGAACCAAAGTATTAATCGTATTTTAAGCATCGCACTAATCCACGAAGCCCTTTCAAAACAAAACTTTGAAGTAGTCAATATTAAACAAACTAGTTATAATATCTTACAAACAGTTTTATCGAATATGGTAGATTCAAATCAAAATATAACGGGTGAAATATCCGGGACCGAGGTATTCCTTCCCGCTACCGTAGCCAGCAATGTTTCTCTTTGCATCACAGAATTGATTCAAAACGCGGTGGAACATGCTTTCATCACTCGTTCCGAGGGTAACATCCGGATAGCAGTGAGAGGAGAAAAGGACGAAGTAATCATAACTGTTGAGGATAATGGGATTGGGATATCTTCTGACAAAGTTCAAAATGGAGGCCAACTTGGTACGCAGATAGTTGACAGTATTATTCGACGTAAGTTGAAGGGGGAATTTTCTTTAGAAAGCTATCGCTATGGAACTAAAGCTTGCATGAGGTTCCCTAGTTCGTACCGTGAGGAGGGTGAGAGAGATGAAACAATTAAGGATCGTACTGGCAGATGATGAACCTATTACTTTATTAGATATAAAAGAAATACTTACTGAAGAAGGGTTTATAGTCATAGGTGAATGTGAGGACGGAGTAAGTGCAGTTAACCTAGCCAAAGTACTTAAGCCGGATTTGGTGATCCTGGATATCAAAATGCCAGTGATGAACGGGATTGAGGCTGCCAAAATACTTAGCCAGGAGCGAATAGCTCCGGTACTACTTTTAACTGCCTACAGTAGTGACGAATTTATTAATCAAGCCGGAGCTGCTGGGGTATTGGCTTATTTGATCAAACCGGTTACCAAGAACTGTTTGATTGCTGCCTGTAAAATTGCCTTAAAAAGAGCTGAGGAATTCAACGTCTTAAGAGATGAGAATTTGAGCCTTCAGGATGCCTTAGAAACTAGAAAACTGATTGAACGAGCTAAAGGACTCTTGGAGAAAAAATATTTATTAAGTGAGGAAAAAGCATTCAAAAAAATTAGACAAATAAGCATGGAACAGAATAAATCTATGAAAAATGTAGCAAAGGCAATTATTCTGAGCTTATCATAATGGTTAGAAAAACCATTATGAGGATTGCCTGCGTGGGAAATGTGCGAAGCTGCTTCAGTCGGGCTCTTCGTTGGTGATTGACACTTGTTAAAAAGTGTGCTATATTGTGTTCAATTTCAAACTCATTGTGAGTAAACCTATAATTCAGTGGTAAATAATGGATGGTAAGCGGAAAATTGTATAGTTATCAGGAATAATGTCGTTCCTGACGAGGGTGCTGAAATCCTCATAATCCGGTCAAATACTTGACCGGATTATGAGGATTTTTTTATTTAAAAGGGTAAAAGATTTGCGCAAATAGTTTAGACGCAGATTTTAGTTATTACACTGAAGGAGGGCAGTACAGATTTAGGGACAAAAAAGAGAAAGATTTGAGGAGGGTTATCATGGCACAGTTTGGAAATTATATTCTGTACATTATCATGGCCTGCGCGGTGGCAGGGGCGTTAGCTTCCATTCTTAAAGAAGAATCAGCTTTGGGAAAAGAATTTCTGGAAGGTTTATATTCTATCGGACCAATTTTTGTTCCGGTAGCCGGTATTATGGCGTCCGTTCCCTATCTAGCGCTTTTTGTGGAAACTGTATTTGGTCCTCTTTTTGGTGCCGTTGGTGCAGACCCTGCCATCGCTGCTACAACTTTTATTGCGGTTGACATGGGCGGCTATCAGTTGGCGGACGTATTGGCGACTACTCGTGAAAGCTGGATTATGGCAATGATCACGGGCTACATGGCGGGTGCGACCATCGTTTTCAGTATCCCCGTGGGCTTGGCTATGTTGGAGAAAAAGGATCATAAATATATGGCACTTGGGGTGATGTCTGGGATTCTCACTGTGCCCATCGGAGTATTTATCACCAGTACTATTCTAGCTCTAAGCAATGCCAAAGTTCGCGATATCATCACCACAGACGGCGAATCTACTTATCAACTGGCTTTGAGCTTCGGAACTATTTTTGCTAATCTAGTGCCGCTGATCGTTATTTGCGGGGCTATTGCCATTGGATTAAAACTTATTCCAGAGAAAATGATCAAAGGGTTCATGTTCTTCGGCAAATCGATGGATACCGGGATTAAACTGGTTCTCGTTTTTTCCATCGTCGAGTATTTCACAGGTGCTTTCTCTAGCGTTTTAGGCGTCTGGGGATTCGACCCTATTATAGCCGATGCGGATGACCAGTTCCGTGCTTTAGAGATAGCGGGCTACATTGGGATTATGTTAGCCGGAGCATTTCCCATGGTGTATCTAATTAAAAAATATTTGGCCAAGCCACTGGAAGCTATCGGCAGTAAATTTGGTTTCAGCTCTATTGGTAGCGCTGGTATTCTTGCCGCAGCTGCCAACATTCTAGCCTTATTCAGGATCATCAAGGATATGCCGGCTGCGGATAAAGTGAAATGTATTGCTTTTGCTGTCTGCTCCGCTTTCCTATTTGGGGATCATTTGGCTTTCACAGCAAACTTTCAGCCAACGATGATCCTACCGGTGATGATCGGCAAGCTCAGCGCCGGGTTAATTGCCGTGGGATTGGCCATCTGGCTCTCGGTACCGCAAGCGATTAAATTGGAAATAGCAGATAAACTTGCCGAATCACAAAAATAATCAGGCAGCAGAACAAATAGCCAGAAGTGTTAAAGATGGAACGTGCTCTGCGCTACAAGGAATAGTTCGGAGCACGTAAAAATGAGTGAAATATGGTTTATCGAAGTCATAAATGACTTAGTGAAGCAAACTTGTATTGAAGTTCTTTCATGATGTCATTGGTTTAATAAAGAGACTTGTACAGGGACAGGGGTTCTTCCTACAATGTCGTGTTATAGTTTAGTGGCAGGGCATCAAAGGTTTGGAGTTTTATTTAGTGGCATGGTTTTTGCATTAGTATTTAAGTTGCGAAGGTTAGTGAGAGGACTGTTCTACAGCTGCTATCCTTAGTTAATAAAAAAAGAGCATTTTAGACAAATTTTATAAAAATCTTCAATGTAGGGAATACAGCCGTTGACACAACGGCTTATGAGTTATAGCTTTAAACTAGAGCGATCACTATATTATGTCGCTGAGTCAGAAACGATGTATTCCAAGAGATAATTGATGTATGAAGGGGGAAAAACACAAATGGCT
>DOPS01000002.1:37227-54883 GCA_003512645.1 Desulfosporosinus sp. | reverse complement strand
ATGTCAACAATACCATCGCTCATTGCACCCCAGTATTGATCATTCTTCCAGGTTTTATTACGGACTGCTTCGACAGTTTTCACATAGTATGGACCCCAGTTCCAAACTGCAGAGGTCAAGACAGCCTTAGGAGCCATCTTGGACATATCCATATTATAACCAACCCCAAATTTACCGGCCTCTTCTGCAGCTTGCATAGGTCCAGGCGTATCTTGGTGTTGAGCAATGACATCAGCGCCTGCTGTCAATAAGCTCTTGGCAGCATCTTTTTCCATGGCAGGGTCATACCAAGTATTTGTCCAAACTACTTTTACTTTAGCAGCAGGGTTAACAGAGCGTACCCCCTGAGTAAATGCGTTGATACCTCGGATAACTTCTGGAATCGGCATAGCTGCTACATAACCGATGGTGTTGCTCTTAGTGGTTTTACCTGCTACGATACCCGTTAGATATCGAGCCTGGTAGATGCGGCCGAAATAAGTACCTACATTTTCTGAAGTTTTATAACCTGAGTTATGCATAAACACTACATCAGGGTATTTCTTAGCTACATTGATGGTGGGATCCATATAACCAAAACTGGTCGTAAAGATGACTTTATTGCCCTTTTCAGCCAGTTGAGTAATTACGCGCTCAGAATCCGCGCCCTCAGGAACTGACTCAATAATCGTTGTTTCAACATCGGGAATTTTGTCAACCAGGAATTTGCGACCTTGGTCATGAGCATAACTCCAGCCTGCGTCACCGACTGGTCCAACATAAACATAGGCCACCTTGAATTTTTCCTTCGTAACTTCTTCCTTCTTAACTTCTGCTGGTGCTGGTGTAGCGGTGGGCTTATTGCCGCAGCCTGTGATTACGAGTAGAAAGGATACTAGCAAAGCGACCAAAACAGCACTTCTTCGTTTAGAATTCATTTCGAAATCTCCTCCTTCTTTTCTCTTATAGTTGATAGGTACGAGTCTTGCTTACTAAAAAATGAACATGGCATATAGGTCCCAGCTCACCTCCCAGCCCCGGTAATAAAAAAAGCTTTCTCTGAGATAAAAATCTCTCAAAAAAGCTTCATTGCGTTGATTACCGGATACTCATCTATTATATTACCTATAATTGAAAATTACAATGATTTCTTCGTTAGGCTAAATATTCCCCGGTTGGCAAAGGGTACCTTAAGGGTACCCTTCATCGACCAATGCCAAGCATTCAACGTCTTGACGATTTTAGTAAGAAAATGTTCTTACTAGGCGCAGAAAATTACTAAATACCTGCCCAACCCTACCTTTAACACCTAATTTTTCTGGTGGAGGTGGGGGAGTTGGTTTTCGCCCATGGACAAGACCAAAACCGAAGTAGCCCTGGTTCCGTTTCATGAACTCGGCATTTTTTTTCAATCTAGCCACTAATCCTGGTTGATTAGCGACTTTATGCGTAAGATCTTTGATCAGCATCCAATCCTTTTTCAGCGCGTTTAGAATCACATTACCATTATTCCTCAAGCGCTGGGGATTTTTGATTTCGACATCTAAAAATCCGACTTGTGATAAAGCCTCCTGCCAATCTTGGAAGGACAACGGGTCAGTGCCAGATCCAAAGCACTCTGCCAACTGCTGTTTAAGATTAGGAGGTAATTTTCCTAAAAGGGCCATTTCTAGATCTGCCACGCTTCCCTCAGGCTTTAACACTCGATAAAATTCTCGGTATACTCTAACTTTATCTAAAAAGACCGTGATTGATTCAGCAATGACCTTATCAAAGTAATTCTCCTCAAACGGCAACTTATACACATCGGCTACTCTAAATTCTACGAGATGAGAAACTCTCTCTTGCTCTGCTCTTTGGCACGCTTTTTCAACCATTTGGGGATTAATATCAATTCCCATGATTCTGCAGCCAACCGTTTTAGCCAAATGGCAAACCGTAAGACCCGTCCCACACCCAGCGTCCAGTACATAGTCTTCCTTCTTTACTTGCAATGCATTTAAATTCTGTTGGGTCACCGGAAAGCCTCCCGGATGCGAACTGCCGATACCAAGCCATGCTAACAGTTCAAAATAGTTCATCTCTTCGACTTTCTTGGATTCACTCAATACCACAAATTACCCCTCCCTTCAGGGTATATGGTATAATATTCCTTGAGCATACTTGCTGACAGTTGTCTAAGTGAACTCGTTCAACGAAAGTTGAAAAAAGCAAAGCTCAGTATTTATTAGGGATAGTAAAAAGTGCCTTTCACACTAACTTCAGGGTGAAAGGCACTTTTTTTAAATCTAACATTTGATTAAGACTAAATAACAGCGGTAGATATCCTGATAACTTGGAGGCATCTGCAAAACCTGATTCACAGACATTTGCCGTATTTCACTGACATCTGTCAAAAAATTCGCCTTAAGACAACAATCTATTTGCCCCTCCAGATTTTCTAAGCGTTTACGTAAGTTGGAATCATAGGGCCTCCCCAGTTCACGAAGAGAACCCTTTTGTAGGCATACTGCTTGTCTGATCNNTAGAGCCGGGCGATAATAATCTGTGTCAACCCGAATGAAGCCAGATTTTAGGTCCTTTTTCAGATATTGTGGTTTTTTCGCCAGAAACTTCAAACTCTCTGGTCCAACTTTTTTGACTCGCTCAGCATTCCTAACGGTATTTCCCTTTTTTAAAGGAGGACATAATCCAGATTGAATACGGTTTACAGTAGCTATTAAATGCTCTAACACCTTTATCCAGGCCTCCGATTGACCTCTTAGAGAGCCTAAAGCAAGAATATCTTGCAGATCTATCTCGACTCGTAAACTGATCCTTTCTTTAAGAAAGCCAGAATGAGGTGAAACCATCTTCCTCTAACCTCCGCAACATATATGCTAATTTACGACTACTCAAGGGAAATTTCGCCTTGAGAAAAACTCCGTTTCCTTGCCAAGGCAGATAAAGAGCTGACGCATCTTCCATCATTTCCTCAGGATTTTTAGATTCACCTAAGGCGAAGAACATTAATTGGATAAGCACTCTCTTCACGGAGGAACTACTTCCTTGCAAGCGTGGTAAAATCTTTTGCAAAAGCTGAAGGTCAAAAGCTTGCTCTTCAGTCATCAGGGCGTATCGGTCGTTATAGAGGAGGTAAAAGTTGACTTCGTCACGTACCCGAAACCCGACCTGAGCATAGATCCCCTCCAGAATTTGATTAACCTCGATCAGCCGTCCTGTACTCCGGCGAATCAGGACATCGTTTTCGAGATTGGCATCCTGAAGCGTAAGATAATCACTTCGAAAAAAAGAATTGTTGATCGGACCACTTGCCAAACCGACTGACCGCTTATCCCCTTCCTCATCTAACCGACGTTCCGGAAAACGACCCAGATCAATCTGACTAAATTCAATCATTTGCGCCCTATCTAATACCCGCTTACTAAAGGGGTAGGTAGTCTCATCCATATTTACCGTCCCGATCAGGTAGACATTATCTGGTAGGGCCAGCTTCTGATACTCTTCCTGGAATACGACATCTTTATCATCAAGGGATAGTACGGAGTCCGTCACGATCCCCACCTCATTCCAGCGTCTGGTTTCCATAATGCTGAGGAGATCACTAAAATAGTGTTCCACCCGCGCTAAATTAAGCTCATCCAAACAGACGAAATAGGGCTTGTCCCTATTTTCCAGTTGTGAAGCTCGAGCTAACAATCTCGTAAACTTAGCTGGTCGAAAGTTTCCCGCTAAATCCGTATAACCCAACAGATCTGAAGGATCGCTCCAATCTGGCCGTACTGGAATGAGACAATATTGCCCATTCTCCTCCGTAGCACCACTTGCCTCG
Source organism: Desulfosporosinus sp. (assembly GCA_003512645.1). Lineage (GTDB taxonomy): Bacteria > Bacillota > Desulfitobacteriia > Desulfitobacteriales > Desulfitobacteriaceae > Desulfosporosinus. The sequence goes on along the minus strand of DOPS01000002.1, from coordinate 51,072 downwards.
GCAAAAAGCTTTACCAACTTAGTCTTCCCTGTCCCTGAAATACCAGCTAGAATCACAAAAGGCTTGGTTTTTAGAGCTAAATACAGGTTCTCAATGCTATCCGCCGGGTATGAGAAGCCCCTACTTCGAATATACTTCTTAATTTCCTCGATCCGCTGCTTGGGAGAAACAATGATCTGTTTAAGACTCTCGACCTCGTCACCCTGAACATTCTCTTCAGACATCTCCGTATCCGGGGAATCCTTTGCTAGAACTTTTTCTACAAACAGTTTATAACTCTTAATTGCTTGACTTAAATCTTCAATTAGAACCTCATTGTCCGGCATGTTACGTCGGTCATAGCGTGGCTCTCGCGCAAGCATGCTTTTTAAGGCTTGGATCCTGTTTTGAGCGCCTTGGTTACCACCGTTCCCACCTTTTTCATCCAAGGGCTCCGTAATTCCAAGCTGAATGGTCAAGTACACCGACTCCATGTTCTCTGAGAAGAGATAACGAACATATTCCTCACGCTTAGTTATTTCCATTATTTTGCGGTCCATGATCGCAATCCAAGGAATATTCGTCCAGTTGCGCATACCTACAGAACCCTCAACTTGGTATCGTTCATCGATGAAAGGTAGGCGTTGTAGATCCTCTGGAATCGTTTTTCTCATTAACGTCCCCAACGCATGTCCGTTGAACGGCTCGCTTTTAGCCTTAACATAAGAATTCATGACATTCAAAAAATGTTCCCTGAGGGAAACTTCGGGCACCGGCCTGAGAATTTCATCAGTGGCATGCAACATTTTCTACCACCTTTTTCCTATTACTTCTATTACACATGATTCGGCAAAACCCAAAATATCCCTTCTGATAAAAAACACAATTAAGCCCTAACCATAGGGTATTCTCCCCTTGTTTGTCGTAAATAGGCCGTTATTTATCCAATCGTGAGACTCCCACTTCTACAAGTGGGAGTGGTACCCCGTACTCTGCTTCAGTGACGATAGTCTCCGGTGGAGAGTATCGCCGAAGCCGTGATCCCAAAAGAAATACTTACTGGCGTAGGATAGAGTATCGCCGAGCCGCCTTTCCCCCAAAAAACACTTTGCGGCGAAGGAGGTAGACTCCATCCTAGGTTGCGAAAGTATTCGTCAGTGGATCTGCGCCCTCGGCATAAGTAATCCTTCAGCGCGATAGTATTCGTTAAGGGTTGTGCGCTTTCGGCGATAATGTCCACTGGACACTATCGTCACTGGATACTTATGTCACCGAAGTCTCGACGTTCAACTTTAGTTGAACGAGTTCACTATGAATGAGCTATTACTATATGTTCAACTCAAATACAGTTATCGACAGAATATTAAACGTGGATAACGGATATTCTAAATTAATCCAAAGTCAGTAATATAAAGGGGATAGGAGACAATGCCCAAATACTTTATCTATCCAATCTTTACATTAATTTTCGCATTAATCGTAATAGCGAATGTACCGAGAAACGAAATCCAACGTTTGTCTATTTATGGAATCATTTTTGGTGGAATGATAGATGTTTTGGTGCATAGTTTTGGATATGTCACTGGATTATTTTCTTGGATAAATTACGGACCTTTTGGATTCATAGGCGTACATATTTTTGCAAATATAACATGGTCAATATTTTTTATATTATATTTTTATTTTTTGCCAAAACAAAAGCCATTAAATTATATATTCGCTGTTGGCGGGATCTTTTTTTCCTCAGTGTATTATAATATGGTCATCGATTTGGGTATCTTAAAATCCTCCAGTAGGATTTGGTTACCTTTATTTGGTTTTGCTGTTTGGTTTTCAATAGCAACGTGGGGTTATTATAAATTGAATAGTTTCATACAAGTAAAACAAGAGGAGTAGAATCTAATAAATTAGAGCGGTAACTTACAATTTCCAACATCATATTGAGTAACATCACCAATAACGGAGGGTATACTAGTTGGAAAACACACATAATTTTATTTTGCCAAAAACAAATCTTATCGGTATCGGTGCTATCAAAGACCTTCCTAATGAATTATTGTCATGGAAGCTGAGCAAAGTCCTGATTGTTACAGATAAAAACATGATAAGTCTTGGATATGTTGAAAATGTGGAAAAAATCTTAAAGAATTTATTTATCTCCTATGATATTTTTGACGGAATATTACATCCAAACCCTACGGTTTCTTTTGTAGAGGACGGTTTGACTTATCTCAAAAAAGGACTTAATATCTTTAAACGAAACTACAAATTGATAATTTCCATCGGCGGCGGAACAAATCATGACTGTGCCAAAGCAATCGCTACAGTAGCTACGAATGGCGGTTCAATCATTGATTATGAAGGATATAATAAAGTAACCAAACCAGCAATACCGCAAATTGCTATCAATACAACCGCAGGATCGGCAGCCGAATTAACGATGGTTGCCATAATAACAGATAATTCTAGAAAGGTAAAAATGACGATCTCTTCGCCTTTTCTAACACCATTTATTACAGTCAACGACCCCATATTTATGACATCTATGCCCAAAGAAGTTACTGCCAGCTCAGGTATTGATGTTGTTTCCCATGCCATAGAAGCTTATGTATCGACAGAAGCTTCTCCTATCACAGATTCTTTAGCACTTGAAGCACTAAAACTGGCTTTTGAGTATCTTCCGAGGGCCTATGAGAATGGCAATGATCTGGAAGCCAGGGAAAAGATGATGTTTGCAAATATTATGGCTGGCATGGCCTTTAATAATGCCGGACTGGGCTATGTGCATTGTATGGCACATCAATTGGGTGGATTTTATAATCAAACCCATGGTTGCTATAACGCTGTCTTGCTGCCTTATGTGTTTGAGTTCAATTCCGTCTCCATACCTGAACAAAGAATCCTGAAAATATGTGAAGCCATGGGGATTATTACCCATAACAGGTCACAAGCTGTTGACTTAATTATTGACTCAATTAATAAATTACGTTCCAAAATCGAAATCCCCGGCAAATTAAGTGAGATGGGGCTAATGGAAGGTGATATTGAACCACTCTCTCAGAATGCCTTAAAAGATATCTGTTTCTTTACCAATCCAAGACAAGGCTTTGTTGAAGATTTTATTAGCCTCTATAAAGCAGCCTTCTAGAATTACGTCAGTTTTGACGGATCACTAAACCTTTCTACCTCCCTTCCATTTTAAACCTAACTCATCATCTATTTAACCGTACAATTGAAAAAAGATATGCTATAGAACGAGTAAGCACTCACTTGAATCTATAGCATATCTTTTTCCTTACATTCAAGGATGATGCGATAATATGTGTGTACTCAGCGGCTATACTATCAATATTAAAACCCGGCGATTAATCAGTCCAGAAATAATTTTAACTAAACTGCGAGTATTGATAATAAAGATTACACATTAATTTGGAATGCTTAAACGATAGTTACTACAGTATTGGAAGAATTTTTTCTTATACCACTTAACCGCTCTATAAAACCCATACCAGTTCGAATTCCTAAAATCACTTGCCAGTTGAACCCCCTCAACCGTACGATTATCAAAACGTTTTCGATCATAATTACTGAAGGCTTCTTTCAACCACTGATCCTCTTCATAGCTAAACAAGCAACTGTCGGTCTTAGTAAATAACCCTTGTTCAATCATGAGTCTTTGCCAATTCGACTCCCGTTGCTGATCCGTCCCTTCCAAGGTGAGTGCATTCATAAGCAGCTCAAAGTTCTTAAACTTTAGATTTTGGTCCAAGAATTGAGGATGTTGTGTTAAATACTGTTCCACATGCCTTTTAATGCTCCGGAAAGCACGCTGATAGCGTTCTTTATTATCAATTTCAACGTTCTCATAAGAACCATTAAATTCATCACTATAATCATAGTCATACGACCATTTCAGGTAAGGGAGGTCAGGATAGTCCATGGCTTGGCAGTGTCCATAGGCAGGCCTAAAATGGTCAAAATACGTCTCGAATCTATCCTGATTTAATTGCTTAACAAAATTTATAGAACGGTCTATCAACCCCCAAGAGACTTTGGATTGAGCCTCACAACTCTTAATATCATTAACTTTGCTCACCAGGCCACTGAACCCTTGGTGCGCAAACGTATCCGCGTAAGCATGTAGAACAATGCCCAGTTTAATTAAGTCTCGTTCGTGAAAAGCATCACTTAAAATATCTAAAATGACAGGGGACTCTTCTCCGCAACGAAGTTTTTGGGTAAAGTTCTCACCTTTACATCCTGGGACAAAATGAAAAGCACACGTGTTGTTGATCAAAGCCTCATAATTAAAGGTTTTTATCCGGAAGTAAGAATGACAAGTAGCCATATTAAAAAAAGCTAGCCGGTTATCAACAAGCTCATGCTCGACATTATGACCTGATTTCTTAAAGTAAATCAGATTTATTTTGGCATCATCCACTAATTGAGACGCATAGGCGATAATGTGAGCACTTTCTTTCTTAAACCCACAGGCTCGACAAAACGCTAAAACAGCATAGAAATGAGCATCTCTGTTCATAAGTACCCTCCTTGTACCTCCATCCCTCCTAAAGAATCGAGGTTTGCTTAAAGTCACAACCTTGATGCACCATACTATGCCTATATCTCATAAAATGTACTGAGGAGGAGATTACGATGTCTGACTTCTTATTACAGGGAACGGGTAACGATGAATTGGACAAAACCATCCAAATCGTGGGCTACTCTTATGATTCAACCCAAGATATCTTCTATTCTAATCTGGATGCTTGGCAAAGAAAGGTCGGCTACTGTCGTCTATATGATGAAGCAGCCGCGCCTTTGGGGATGATCATGGACTGTGAACCAATTTTTTTCGAATACGGGGACAAAAAATGGATGATAGCCTTCTGGAAAGGTCAATATGACATGGTGACAGGTGGCGAAATAGGTGTGTATACTGAGGCTCTTAACTTAAAGATTCTCGGACTATTTGAGGGTTCCTTTTATCATTGCGTTAGCAATGATCATCTCTTGCCAATGTCGTTTACCCTTAGAAAGAACGGCAAAGTCCTCTTTTCAAGAGCAGGGAAACACTGGTGGTTAACCGGATTCAAACTTGGTGAATTCTCCGAGCCTTCGGAACTAAGGATGGATATAACGATTACCTTGGAAAATTCAATCATGCGTGATGCCTTTGTGGCGGGTTTATGGAATGCGGGATATTCCTTAGATCGATTCACAAGAGTTGGAAACACCGTTAATCTTTCGTTTGGTACCCCTGTTACACCACAACCCTTTACTCGAACTAAACCCACAGATTGGATCATACAAAGGAAAAACGAACAATTATGTCTTAAGTATCAAGAAATTACGGAACCTTTTGCAACTGTGCAGGGTAAAGTAAAAGCCATTGAAGAACAAGCACCAATGATGTACCAAAAAATCATCAAGCTTGGGAAATCTAAACCGTCCTACGAGCGGTATGAAACTCTCATTAACTCGTTTCTCTCAGCTAAGAAAGACGTACGCAATTAATTTTGACGAGTTAAAGGGCTTCGAAGTTCTACGAAACGACGACCAAAATTACAAAAGAGTGGGCATTGCCCCACTCTTTTGTCTGATATTAAATGCCTTGATTCTTTGCCGGAACAGGCCCCCGCGAAAGAGCAATCCTTCCCGTTCGTACAATTTCAATAATTCCATGATCTTCTGCTAGTACTTGACATAGAGCATCAATCTTTGTTTCATCGCCAGAAAGCTCAATCACCATCGTCTCCCTGTTAACGTCGACAATGCTTGCTCGAAAAATCTCGACAATATTGATGATATCTGACCGTGTAGCAGCACTGGCTTTGACCTTAATCAAAGCTAACTCTCGTTGAATCGACTCTACGGCCGTAAGGTCACTAATTTTGATGACATCCACTAATTTTGACAACTGATTAACAACCTGTTCTTGCTCAATTTCATCCCCCTCAACCACAATCGTGATTCTGGTGGTATCGGGTTCCTCAGTGTATCCAGCGGCAATACTTTCAATATTAAAGGCCCGACGGCTAATCAGTCCGGATATATGGGTTAAAACTCCCGGTTTGTTTTCGACTAAAACGGCGAGTGTATGCTTCATCCCTCTTTACCCCCTATAATCATCTGATCCAAGCGAGCACCTGATGGAACCATGGGTAGGACGTCTAACACTTCCGGTATCCGAATATCAACCACCACTGGACCGGGAATGGCCATCGCTTCTTCCAAGATCAGTCCCAATTCTTCTGGTTTATGAACCCTTAATCCCTTAACACCCATTGCCTCAGCTAATTTTACAAAATCAGTCGTCGACCCTTTGAGACTGGTATGAGAATAGCGTCCACCGTAAAACATCCTCTGCCACTGAGCGACCATTCCTAAACACTGATTATTAAAGACTAGGACCTTAACCGGAAAATTATATTCCGCAGTCACAGCCAATTCCTGGCAATTCATCATCATTCCACCATCACCGATAAAGAGAATTACCGGTCTATCCGGCATACCACATTGCGCTCCTAGGGCAGCGGGAAGACCATAGCCCATTGTCCCCAACCCTCCTGACGTAAGCAAAGAGCGTGGATTTTTAAAACCGTAGTATTGCGCAACCCACATCTGGTGTTGTCCAACATCCGTCACAATCACTGCGTTACCCTGAGTCAACTGACTAACTTTTTCAACCACCGCTTGAGGCATGACAAGATCTGCATCCTGTTCATAACTTAAAGGCTTTTCCTCTTGCCAGAAGAGGCATTTCTCGATCCATGATTGAACATGTTCTTGCAACTCCTTAGAAACATGCTTAACCCGTTGAGCTAGGGCAGGTATCGACCATTTCACGTCTCCGATAACGCGTAGATGGGCCAAAACGTTTTTGTTGATTTCAGCAGGATCGATATCAAAGTGAATAATTTTGGCCTTCGCAGCAAACTCATCCAGGAGACCTGTGACTCTATCATCAAAACGCACTCCAATTCCTAAGAGCAAATCACACTCCGTTGTCGCCATATTCGCGGCATAAGTTCCATGCATGCCAACCATTCCTAGAAACTGAGGATGATCAAAAGGAACGCAACCTAAACCCATTAAGGTTGAAATCACCGGAAACCCAGTCTGTTCAATCAAACTCTTTAATTCCTCAGACGAATCAGAGAGATTGACACCACCCCCTACGAAGATTAGAGGTTTTTTGGCTATTCTTAATTCCTCAAAGACCTTATCGATCGTTTCTAAGTTACCTTCATAGACTGGACGATAACCACGCAACTTAACGTCAGTAGGGTAATGATAGTCTAACGAAGCGGCAAAAACATCTTTGGCGATATCCACAACTACGGGTCCAGGCCTACCTGTACGTGCAATATAAAAAGCTTCTTTTAAAGCCCCTGGTAAATCTTCAACCCGCTTAACCAAATAGTTGTGTTTCGTAATCGGGGTCGTGATGCCTCGAATATCTGCCTCCTGAAAGGAATCCCTCCCGATCAATGGAACAGAAACTTGACCCGTAATAGCCACTAACGGAATAGAATCCATGTAAGCTGTGGCAATCCCGGTCACCANNCCCTGTTCATGCTTGGTTAGAATATGGTTAAATTCTGCTTTGAACAAGGCATCATAAAGTGTTAAGACTGCTCCACCAGGATAGCCAAACACTACGTCTACGTTTTCATTGTTCAGAGACTCAATAATAGCCTCTGCTCCAGTCATTTCCAAGTTTGTGACCCTCTCTTTCACTGCGTTCCTTCTAATGATATTATAGACCAGGACTTCAAAATTGACTAGAATACAATCAAAGGAAGTTGACAAAGTCGATAAAAGGGCCTATAGAGTTTTTCTTACCAACAAAGCTCTTGAAGTAAAGCCGTATGTTCATGAGACCCTTTTAGAATGGGCTGATATCATCACCTCGGGTCTATCTGAAAAGGAAGCGGAAACTGCACTCGGGTTATTGAAAAAAATGGCCGCCAATGCTGTAGTGAATAATGATCGGAAAAAATAATAAGAAGAGAAACGTGAGGATGATAACAAATGCTCAAAGCTAATCCCGTACCAGAAGCCCAAATATGGAACAAGACTTTCTTTTTAATTCTGGTTGTCTCCTTTTGTATGTTTTTATCGATGTACATGCTACTCCCGACCCTTCCATTATATGCCCAAACCCTAGGAGGTAATGAGACCGTAGCCGGAACAATTGTCGCTCTTTTTACGCTCTCCGCTGTTTTAGTACGCCCTTGGTTTGGTAACTTGCTTGATCGGAAAGGAAGAAAAGCAATACTCATCATCGGAGTTGGGATTTTCCTTGTTTCAGCACTCGCCTACCACCTTACCTTTTCTATCATTACTTTACTAGCTCTTAGAGTAGTTCATGGGGTAGGCTGGAGTGCATCTACTACTGCCACTGGAACAATGGCTTCAGACGTAATACCGGCTTCCAGGCGAGCCGAAGGAATGGGTTATTACGGAATAGCTGCCACCATCGCCATGTCTCTTGGGCCAGCATTAGGGTTATACCTCGTCAAGTACAGCAGTTACTCCGTCTTATTTACAGGTTCAGCGATTCTCGCCGCGCTTGGATTGGCAGGCTCGTTTTTTATCAATTATGAAGCCCCTCGTAAAAATCAAGCCAAAGCTCCACTTGTAAAAGGTGTAATCCTAGAAAAGACCGCGCTACCTCCTGCTTTGGTTTTGTTCTTTATCACCCTAACCTATGGAGGAATAATTAGCTTTTTACCTTCCTACGCGAACTACCGGGGAGTTGAAAACATAGGGATGTTTTTTACGGTTTATGCTCTGGTATTATTGTTTGGCCGTCCGATCATCGGGAAAATGGCTGATCGGTATGGTGCGCGAAAATTTCTAGTTCCCGGAATATTATTAATAGCTATCGCTCTGCTTTTGCTGGTTACAGCAACTTCTATGCCTATGTTTCTGCTCGTCGGTGTTGTTTACGGTCTTGGATTTGGAACTGTACATCCAATATTAAACGCCCTGGTTATATCCTTATCGCCACCCGAACGCAGAGGCGCAGCCAATGCAACATTTGCCATGGCAATGGACTTAGGCATTGGGCTGGGCGCTGTTACTCTCGGCTTCTTAGCACAAAAAATGGGCTACGTATACATGTATGGCAGCTCAGCTATTTTCACTCTTTTAGCACTGGTTATGTACTACACCTTACTTCGTAAAAAGCTGCCCCATTAAACCCATTTTGCCGAGCGCCTCACAAGAGAGTCAAATATTTCGCCGCTCTCTTATTTGGCGCCAAATTGATCTTATAATCACTAAATAGCTAGATCCTGGGTTTCAAATAGTTTTTTGGTCAAGTACCATAGAAGCGCTGAAGCGACACTTAGCCCTATAATAGTCCACGTAGGATCTATTGTCCCCTCTAGTACCTCTTGCAGCTGAAACCATTGGAAAAGAGAGAAGTTTTTGAGCCAGGATAATTTACTACTGAGCCCACCCACAATATCCAGTCCGTAAAAGGCCAACGTCAACCCCGAAGCATAAGCTAAAGCCCTTTCTTCCTCAACAAACCAAGCTGAAAAAAAGAGACTATAGATTTCTATGAGCGAGAAAAAGGCCACTCCTAAGAGCCCTAATCGAAAATAACGCGCATAATTTATTTTAATTCTCGAACAAAATGTTCCAAAATATAGGCCAAGGATCGTAGCCGCGACAAGAATCGCGGTTGTACTCATTAAAACGACAGTTTGAGTTGCAAGAATCTCACTTCGCGATACTGGTGTAGAGAGAAGAAAAGCCAATGATCCATCATCCACCATCTTCGCAAGAACGGCATTTGCCGTTTGAATTCCATATAAGGCCATGAGCATTACCCAGATCCTTGCAAAAAACTGGCCCGATATAAAGGCCTCGAAGGTATCGATCCGGGCATTTTCAGAGATTCCAAACACAGTCTTGACCGTTGATGGCATAGACTCTGCGACCTGCGTAACAGCTGGATTTTTAGCAATCACAGGGTAAACCCAGGTTAAGAGTCCTTCATAAAGGATAATACCAGTTGAGATGGCAGCTACTTTCTTGCGATACTGCTTAAACATCGCTCGAAACAATGCCCTATTCATAGTCACCCCACCTTAGTTTGCCACTAAGCCTCTCGGCCAAAATTTTGACGACTATCGAAAAAAATCCATAAAAGCCTCTTCTAACTCCAGAGAACGTTGCTTAAAGCCTTTGACACGAACTTGGGCGAGAACCAACCACAGTCTATCCAGTTCACCCGCAATACGGATGACGAAGCATCTCCCTTGAATAGGGGTTAGCTCTAACTGACTCTGCTTGAGAAGCTCAGCGTCCTCTTCACTCTCGACTTCGATTTCGAAGGTTTGATACTCTGCTTCTCTAAGTTGAGAAATACTTTGAACGGCTAGAAGGTTCCCTTCTCGAATAATTCCGACCTGTTCACACGTGCGTTCAATCTCCGCAAATTGGTGGGAAGACATAAACAAAGTCTTCCCCTTTTTCTTTTCCTCGAGGATTAAATCAATAAATACTTTTTGCATTAAGGGGTCTAGTCCTGAAGTCGGTTCATCGAGGATGAGCACACTGGCATCCAACATCAAGGCTGATATAATCCCCAACTTCTGCTTCATCCCTTTAGACATCTTCCGGATGGGAATCTTTAAATCTAAGTCTAGAGAACGAACGAAATGATCTCGGTTCTTCTTTATTTGAAGACAATCACTGTGCATTCCAGCGATAAGATCTAAAAAATCAAGGCCTGTTAGGTTTTCCATAAAATGAAGTTCACCAGGAAGGTAACAGACGATCTTCTTCACTTCCGTCTTTTCTTTCCAGCAATCAAAACCGTTGATCGTGACTAGTCCAGAATCAGGCCTCAAAAACCCCATTAATAGGCAGATAGTCGTGGTCTTCCCTGCTCCGTTTGGACCGAGAAATCCAAACGCTGTTCCCTGATCGACCTGAAAGCTAATGTTCCATATTCCTCGCCCTTCGCGATATACTTTGGTCAGTTCCTTTACCTCGATCATAGCCTTCCTCCTTCCCGAGTTCCTGAGAAAGACCTCTTAATGTTTAACGCCACTCATCAATCGAACGGCTTTCTAGCGAAGAAATAGTAAGAGATTTTAGATTCTCCATGACCGAAACCGTCTTCCCGAGAAGAGCCAGCATACCTATTTCCATGGAAATTCACCTCCCATATCATAAGCGCTGTATAGAAAATCGGCTAGTGCCCGAAGACACTGTCTTCGCACGTGTTAGTTTAGCGGAGAAGCCTTCTAAGCGCGGGCGTTAGCCTAAGTTGCACTGATACTCCCAGAAAGTTTCATTCTGATTATATCAATTGGCTTTATACTTCCTAGCATCAAAACCAGGGCATTTAATCCCATCTTATTCTATACATTCCATTATATGTCTATCGGCGAGCCAGATGTGTCTGTCTCCCTAGTACTACAAAACTGGAGTATCAAATGGTTGTATCCATTTGTACTCCAGTTTTTGAACAATCTCATGATGCTTGAAAGTGCTTCTGCTTGCTAATTGGGTGTGTAATGTTCGGTAACTGATAAGATATTCCACTGGCGGTCAACAAAATAACCGTGGTCAAAATTGTCCATACAAGAGAGATGCAAACCATGACCACGCCGATTATCAAGACAAAACGTGTGCTATACCGTTTTAACAGAAACCCGGCTAATGGCATCCCTACTCCATAAATTAGTGCACTAATGGCCACAATCAGTGAAAAGTCCGTTCGAGACATCCCTAAGTCCGTTATAATTGGTTTGACAAAAGGGCCAACCCCCAGCCTAAATCCTACGGTCAACAGAGTTATCATCGAAGCTGCCATGACTATGTTCCAACCATGATACCTACTTTTGCTATTCTCTTTAACCTTCATCCTCTTCTTTCTACCTTTTACAACTTTGTCTAGCTAATCCCTATTAATATTTCTAAGATCTTGGCTGCATTATAAGATTCTCTATGTACATATCAGGAGATATATAGATATTAGCCCTTCTGAAAGCTTCATGCAACACTTCAATCTCATTTACTTATTACAATTCGTCTCAACTATTTTGGGAATATTGATCAATTCTCCAATTATCAGGCATTAAAAAGGGAGGTATTTGTTATACTAACATCATCCAAATGGAGGTTGATGAAAATGACGGTTGCTTCGCAGGTAAAACAAACCTTAGCAAGTTTAAAAGGAGTTCGGGGAACGTTAAATATGTATACTCTGCAAACAAGAGATGACGAAATTCAATCGGTTTACACTAATTCCTTAGAAATAGCCGATAACATTATCAGCGATTTAGAAGATCGACTAAAAAATCTTGAATTGGAAGAGCCTCAGTATAAAGGTAATTAAAAAGGGTGTGAAACTATGGAGGAACCGGTCTATCTCATTATAAGGTCACTAGTATTATTTTTTTTAGTTTGGTTCTCTGTAAGGCTGATAGGAAAAAGGAGTATAAGCAAAGTAAAACCTTTTAATTTGATGAGCTATATCGTTCTAGCCATCGTGACCACTTTAATGTCCTTAAACCTCATAGCCCTCGTACCGGGGTTTATAGTATTGCTAACCTGGCTTGTCCTTCCCTTAGCCCTTGATCTTTTAGCGATTAAGAGTGAAGTAATTCATCAGTTGATCAATGGAAAAGAGAACGTCTTAATTAAGCATGGCAAGATCATGGAGGAAAACCTTCTCCAAGTCAGAATGACCGGAGAAGACCTTTTGGCTGAACTACGTTCCAAGAACATCTTTAATCTTACAGACGTAGAGTTTGCAGTCATGGAGACGAACGGTGAGATTAATGCTTATCTGAAATCTGATCAGAAACCGGTAACTGCCCACGATCTAGGCCAAAAAGTAGCACCTCAGGCTGAACCCCAAACAGTCATCATGGATGGGAATATCCTTAATGAGCCCCTTTTCTCTTTAGGTCTAAACCAAGAATGGCTTAAGGTCGAACTTGAAAAAATGGGAGTTGCCCAGGAAAATGTGTTTCTGGGTCAGGTCGACTCCTCCGGGGACTTATTCTTAGACCTTTTTGATGATGCTGTTGAAATCCCCAAGCCTAAGGTAAAAGAGTTACTCTATGCTAACCTTCAAAAAGTTCAAGCAGATCTCTCAACGTTTTCTCTACAAACGGAGAACAAAAATGCCAAGAGCATGTATCTGAAAAACTCTCAAAAGATTGAGAATCTTTTAGATAAATTGCGTCCTTACTTGTTAAATTAATGAATTTAGAGGTGTTAGTGCCACATGTCCAACAAAAAGAAAAAAAAGCTTACTCCAACTCAGCTGGAATACCAAGCCTTTGCCCAGGCCAGAGAACCAAAAAGACCGATTGTCTTAAATTGCCTTAAGGCCTTTTTGGTAGGAGGTCTGATCTGCGTAATCGGTCAAGGTATACAGATGTTCTTTGTTACATACTTTCATTTTTCCCAAGAAAGTGCCGGAAACCCTACCGTAGCAGTTTTGATAATCCTGACTGTGTTACTAACTGGTCTTGGTGTTTTTGACCATATTGCCCAATGGGCCGGAGCGGGCACCATCATTCCAGTGACAGGTTTTGCTAATACCATGGCATCCGCAGCGATTGACCACCGAAGTGAAGGTTATGTGCTTGGAGTTGGCGGTAATATGTTTAAAATATCTGGCCCAGTTATCGTTTATGGTGTTTTCTCGGCGTTTGTTGTCTCATTGGTCGTTATAATTTCTAGAGCATTGGGTGTGATGTAAATGCTTCAAGGTCATCAAACATGGGTTTTCGATTCCAAGCCCACAATCATTGCCTCTGCAGCAGTGGGCGGTCCCCACGAAGCACAAGGTCCTTTGGCTGAGGATTTTGATCTCCTCCA
>DOPS01000002.1:0-37193 GCA_003512645.1 Desulfosporosinus sp. | reverse complement strand
CGTACACTGGGGGTTCCCTTTCTTGGTCTTTATGGTGCATGTTCTACTTCAATGGAAGGTTTGGCTTTGGCTTCCCTACTTGTCGATAGTCGATTTGCAAAAAATGCTCTCGTTTGTGTCTCAAGTCATAATGCTGCTTCAGAAAAACAATATCGATATCCCACGGAATACGGTGCCCAAAAGCCGCCTACAGCTCAATGGACCGTGACGGGATCAGGTGCTGCCTTGGTTGCAGATCACGGAGAGGGTCCGAAAGTAACCTCTGCTACTATTGGTCGAGTCATAGATATGGGCCTTTCTGACCCCTTCAATATGGGGGCGGCCATGGCTCCAGCGGCAGTAGATACTATTGAGGCTCATTTCAGAGACTTAAATAAAGACCCTTCTTATTATGACGTTATCGCAACTGGTGACTTAGGCAGAGTAGGACATAGAATCGCTGGTGACCTATTAAAGAAACATGGTTTGAACATCCCCGAAGAAATTTTTACAGACTGCGGTATATTGATCTATAGAAAGGATCAGCCGATCGTATTGGCTGGAGGAAGTGGGTGTGCCTGTGCTGCAACGACAACGTTTGGACATTTTCTAAATCGGATGCGCAAAGGCGAAATCAAAAAACTATTGGTCATCGCAACCGGTGCCCTCTTATCCCCTATGTCTTACCAGCAGAAAGAAAGTATTCCATCGGTTGCCCATGCGGTAAGTATTGAACTATAAGGAGCTGTCACAATGGAAAAATTTCTCTGGGCATTTTTGATTGGAGGAGCTATTTGTGTCATTGGACAATTGTTATTAGATGGACTTAAACTAACTCCCGCTCACACAACAGTTACTTTAGTCGTAACTGGAGCAGTCTTGGGAGGATTGGGGCTTTATGATCCACTGATTAAATTTGCCGGTGCAGGAGCGACCGTACCGATTAGTAGTTTCGGAAATTCATTGGTCAAGGGTGCTCTTAAGGAATTTGATTCTACCGGTCCTATTGGAGTCCTGACTGGTATCTTTCAGATTACCAGTGCAGGCATATCAGCGGCAATTATTTTTGCTTTCATGGGGGCACTCATCTTCAGACCTAAAGGTTAAAAACGGGATACTCTAAAAAGGAGGTGATTACCGATGACAGTAGGTACACAGATGCAACAAGCGATAGCAACGGTTCAAAACGCCGCTGCAACCATGAAGACCTTTGCCCTAGAAACTCAAGATCAACAGGCAAAAAAGAGCTTTGAACAACTTGCCCAAACCTTTGATTCTGCTTTAAACGAATTGAAGGGACGAGCGCAATATATTGAACAGCAAGAACCCCAATATAAACAGCAGTAATAGCTTCTGAATTTAAACTAGCAATAAAGCAGAAATTTCCTGCCTTATTGCTAGTTTTTACTCTATTTTCGGGATACCAACTGCCCCTGAGCATCGTAAAGCATTCCTGGATCACCCTCATTATTCCAGATATTTGATTCCGTCCAAACAAGGACATTTGTTCCAGCTTGGGTTTGGGCATTTTTCCCGCTTACAACTTTAAGCGTCTCACCTCCGGGTAATTTTGTGCCCGATGGGAAAATAAATGTTTGATTGCCTTCTTCGCTAACTAACTTCCAACCAGTAAGGTTAACCGTGCTCTCATTACTATTTATTAAGGTAACAACTTCACCCCTTAAATCAATCGCTGAAATTATTAACGAACCAGTTGCTATAGCAGGAACTGGCTGTACGGCTTTGGGGCTTGACGACGGGCTGGAAGCAGCTAACTTTACGGTATCTCCGTCCGAAGTGGCAACAATAGTACCCGCTTGATCTGTGCTATACATTTGCACCCCCGCATTAGCCAGTTTATTCAACGTCACTTGAGCAGGATGCCCATAACTATTGTTTTCTCCAACGGATAGCACTGCGTACTTTGGATCAACAGCTTTTAGAAATGTACTTGTTGTTGAACTTGTACTACCGTGGTGTCCAACCTTTAACACGGTAGCCTGTAAATTCTGCCCAAGACTTAACATTTCTGCCTCCGATATATCTTCAGCATCTCCTGTTAATAGGAAGGAAACTTTCCCAAAGGTAATCTTTAAGATCGCACTGTAGTTATTGAGATCGTCATATTGGTCACTATTAGGTGCTAGGAATTCCCCTGATAGGCCTGTCACATCTAGCCTAACTCTGGCTTTAGCTCTAATTTTTTTAGCACCGCTGGCATTGACTGCCGAAATAAAATCCTCATACGTTTTTGTATTAGAAGTACCATTTGTCATATAAACCTGTTTTGGCGGAAAGCTGTGCATGATGGTATCTAGTCCACCAATATGGTCTTCATGTGGGTGAGTTGCAACGATGGCTGAAAGTTCCTTGATTCCCTGGGATTTCAGATAACTTACGATCCCAGGACCGTCATCAGCATTTCCACCATCCACAAGAATTGTCTGGCCGTTTGGAGCAATCACTAAAATGCTATCCGCTTGACCAACATCAAGGAAATGGACTTGTAATAGGGTTTGATTGGGTGCCGTACCAAGTGGCATCGCCTTGTCTGTTGTACCACAGCCAGCAAGAAGAAAGAAAGACAAGATAATCAGCGGTAAGCTAACCCGCCTATTCCGAAAGAACAATTAAGCAACTCCATTCCTACTCATCAAAGAGGTTATCTAACCTGTGTTTAGATTTTTCTGTGCGTTCCTTTGTCGCTACTACGTCAATACCCACATGTATGCTTATAACATCCCCTTCTTTAATCCCTGGTGGTAAAACGATGCGTGGCAAATTAAACGTGTCACGATTTTCTGTTTCGATAATCGCCCAATCTCCTTCAAATCGATCAATGATTAACATACTTACCTCCTTGCAAGTCAACATGAAATCACCCAACACAGTCGTAGTACAATTATATCATTGACTATGAACAATTCCATGGTCCCTGACTACATCTTTTATCCATTTACAATAAGAGCATAGAACATTATAAGCAAAAGTAGAAGTGTTAGTCTCATAAATAAAATCCTTTCATAGTAGATAATCTTAGTCTACCACGAAGGATTTATAACACATAGGACCCCTTAAATTGATTATCTGGTTTATTGCTTGCTTTGGTTTTAATTCAATCGGTCCTCAAGTAACCCTTGAAGACCGATTAAATAGTAAAACCGGCCTTATTGAATCCAAATATTGAGATGATCCTTATTCTCAATAATCTTTTCAGCTAATTTACTACCAACATAACGATAGTAATTTTTGCCGTCTTTTCTGCAAAAATGATTATCCGTGTCAATAAAACTTGAATTCGCTCCAACTCGATGGAGTAAGGGAATAAGATTCGTTTTATAAATATTAAAGCCCTCCATTGATCTTTCGAATTCATCTCCTAAGTTTGAAGTACTCCAAGCCTTAGGCCCTTTTTCAGGTGTTATCTCATAGACACGTCTCAAAAACTCAAAAGAAAAAGCACCTAAAGAAACTAGAATTCTTGGTTTATACTCAAAGGCAATTTCCCTGAACAACTCGATTTCTCTAGCTACTTCGGGTCCCCACCAATTTAAAGTATTAGGAATAATCCTGCTATCGCTAACCGCATTTCTTAAATAAATCTTCGAAGTTTCAATTCTAGTATTTATTTTTCTATATACTTTATCCTGAATTTCATCTAATACAGGTGTCCAATTGTCGTGGCTTATTGGGTGTTTTGGATTAAATAATACCCAAATTGGATTACTTCTTTCCCCGGACTCTTTCTTAATCATCTCACAGTCCCCTCATCAACAGATTAAGGCTGAAAAATATGGAACATGAAAATCGGTTTAACAGGTATTTCTTAAAAACCTTATCTAATTACTTATTAAAAACTTGGGGAAGCTTTTTAATTAACATCAAGGGTATAGGAGAGTTATTGATTAACAAACCAAAAAGCAAAACTTTCAATGTAGTAAGTCCCTGTGTACCCATAATGATCAAATTAAAAGAGTTTTTTGAGGCATAGTCATAAAGTGCCGCCAAAGTCTCAGAAATACCTGGATTACAATATATCATAACATGATTGACGTTCTCTGCTCTCTCTAAAAATACCCCGTTAGTATCGGAGAGAATCTCATGATATTTGTTTTTAACGGAGACATTAGATCTGTCAAAAACATGCTTCAGGCAATTCGAGGTTGAGCTTATCGGCCAACGATATTTATTTCCCTTTCCGTTACTTTTTGCCAAAGCCCAATTTACTAGGTCTTTTGTATCGATCCAACTATATTCTGTAATTTTAGAGTCTTCACAGCCTTCTTGCACCTGTACGACAGTCAAATGCATATTGGGCATATTCTTCAGTAGTATAGCAGTATGAACAGCCGCATAAAAGGCCTGCTGTGAATCATTAAAATAGAGGAGTACGTTAAACTTAGCATCATTCATGCAAATACTCCTTTCATCGAAGCGCACCGCTCTTAATCAATACGATCGTGCTGAGGATTACTTTTGCCGAAGCAGCTATCCCAAAAGCAACACTTACCGGCGAGAAG
Source organism: Desulfosporosinus sp. (assembly GCA_003512645.1). GTDB lineage: Bacteria > Bacillota > Desulfitobacteriia > Desulfitobacteriales > Desulfitobacteriaceae > Desulfosporosinus. Next base: position 32,694 of record DOPS01000002.1, on the reverse strand, counting down.
ACATTAGTCTCCAGTAGAGACTAATGTCCCCAAAAGAACACTGATATTTGGTCTCAATTCTCAATTTCAGGCTACCTTCTTTTTCGATTTTCCAACGACAATACCAAGACCATCAAAGAGGTAGAAGAGTCCAAAACCGTACCATAACGTGTATGCAAGGTAGAAGCTGAGCAGGAAAATGAGACTTCCTTTATTCTCACTTACCTTCTTTATTTCTACTCCATAGTAATTGTAGCCCGGCTCAAGGGCCTTTTGCTGGACTTTGAGCAAGGCAGATCCTTCTAGAAACTGCGATTTAGCTTTCAGTGCGGCATCAATTTTCTTTAATGAGCTGTTCCAGTTGTAGGTTGCTTCACGGCCATCGTAACCATATTTTGCTTCCACTGTTTTACTATCATTGTGATACATTAAGTCGCTATCAGCTACGACGGCGCCTAGGATTTTTCCGAAATCTCCATCGATGGTCACTGAGGATTCTTTAACAGTCACAGTGGCGCCAGCTGTAGTGTATAATTCGCCCCATTTTTCGGCATCTGCGGGTGATGAAGCTTTAACGGTGAGGTTGATGTTTTTTCCCTTTTGACTTTCAGCAACTTTTTGAGCGTCTTTCATGAAATAGGCCGAGCCTTTTGACAAAGAGTTAAACATATCGTCTGCGTATTCCAGACCATTTCTGCCGTTACCGAAGTTGGGAGACATCATGCCAACGTAGACTAGTACAAAACTCACGAGCAATGCAACTCCGATGCCAAAAGTCTTTTTGTTTCGAACTACACTCATTGGGTAACACCTCCTTTGGTAACCTTAACATCATCCGCAGCAGACTCTGCCCGAAGCTTCGGTATATTAACAATAAATGTGCCTATAATCCAGACGGCAAAGATGGAAATTAGGCCGAAGAATAACCAGACTCCTATCGAGTTGATTAACGCGCCAGTAGAGTCAGTCATAGTGATATAGCCCATTTTTGCCAATTTTTCGGGCAAAGCAAATAGTCTGTTGACAAAGCCCGCCATTATGGCCAAGGCATAGAAGGCCTGGATCTGCGTACCGGGGACCACCTTGGTGGTGATAGCGCCTATTTGGATGCCGAATAACGAACCCAGTAGCATACCCATGGCTAGGGTGTAGAATACATAACCGTAGATAGCGTACTGTGCAATGGAACCGTAGCCTGCTGTAAAGATAATTTGAAATATATCTGTGCCCACAGTGGTTGCGGTGGAGATCCCGAGACCATAAACAAACATTGGAAAGGTAACGAAACCGCCGCCAACACCTAGTATTGAAGCTAAGAAGCCCGTCAATGCTCCGCATATTGCTACAAAGATGCCGGATATCTTTCTTCCGCCGGGGACCATGTGCTCATCAAATTTAATCATAGGAGCAAGGTTTATGGATTGTAGCTTAACTCCTAGTAATGTCATTGTCTCTGGGCCTCCGTGAGCGTCGCCACCGTCCTTAGGCGCATTTTTCCTATTTTCAAAATATTTGCTCATAGCGAAGAATCCCAGGAATCCCAACAGAACCACGTATATAGCACTTATTACGAAATCGCTCATTACAGGGTTGAAATTGTATAATTCGCGATTTAACTTACCGCCGCCTGTGACTCCCAGTCCAGAACCAACCAAAAAGGCAATGGCCAGACCCGCATGAACGTTACCCATTTTTTTGTGCAAGGTGGTGCCCATAATTGCCTTAGCAAAGATGTGAAACATGTCAGTTCCTACTGCCAATATTCCTTTTACTCCTAGGCTCATCAGCGCAGGCGTGATAACAAAGCCCCCGCCAGCTCCTATGCAGCCTGTAATAAGACCTGCAATGACACCCACGGCTATGGAGCCGTAAAAAGTTTCCGGTGAAAAATAGGATGGTCCGAAGGCAGCTTTACCACCGATAAAGGCCGGTAGAGTAGCTGCAGCATGAGCCATTGCTGGAATAAGCAAGGGCAGGGCCATTATGAACAGTATCAATAATTTCTTCCTGTTTTTGATAATATTAAAGGAAGTTTCAATCTCCCATTGAGCATGAGCCCTAGCGGCGCCCATTAAAGAGTTGTATAAAATTTTCATAGTCATCTTCCCTCCTCCATTGATCTTTAGTTCAATTGGAGCTTTTAGTTATTACAAAACCTCACTTTTTCGGAGATTTATGATATAATAACTAATGTCAAATTCTTTTAGCGGTCTTTTACAGACTGCTTTTTTTTGAGAACGCCTCTTGAACTTCATTGCTAAACTGATCCAACGCGTTCCACTTTTTTGTAATTTGTGATTTGTGATTTGTGATTTTTAGAACAATATTTAGTTTTAACTTTTTGCTTAAAACACTTCAAGATAGACAGGTTCCTTTTCTTCATTATCTGGACCTATATGAAACAAAAGTAATAGCTCACCTCTCCTTCTTTAGAAATTCCTTTCACAAGTTAACCTTAGCACTGCATTCCAGAGGTGTCTATAGTTAATACATATCCCCACAATCAATGATATCTATGGAATAATCCCCTAATTTGTGTCATGACGCCAAAATCGTGCGTTATTTGTAATAGAAGCAAGCCCAGTTACTCCTACCTAGATAGTTACTCTTGTAATGGGAAAAATCTCTCAAACCCCATATTAATGAATATAAAGAACAAATCCCTGATAATTGAAATATCTAATGACTTTCTTGTCCAATTCAAAAAAATAATTACCTGACAAAGTCTTCTGCATCAAACGATGGCCATGAATGGTGATGGTCGGGTGCCGCTGGCGTCAAGTGGATATAAAAAGAAGTGTAGCAAATGCAACACTTCCAATAAATCTCAATACTATAAAATTAAGGCAATTTTAGGCTTCTTGGTAACCAAGTCGTTGAGCAAATTCTCTCTTGCAAGTCATTTTCGGATAACCTTCAGGTTCGTTTTTGATCTCATACTATTAGGAAAATCGAGAGGTAGATTCTTAACCGACAATACCGGAATTGGTGACCTATTTTGTAAGGTATGCTCTAAACTGCCAAAAATTAAGTCTTTTAGAGTTGTAAGTCTCCGAGTGCTCATAACTATTAGGGCAATTGACTTTTTTCTTGTATACTCGAGAAGTGCGTCTACCGCCTCGGGAATACTCGGATTGCAATATATCACTTGATGACTAACGTCTTCCGCTCTATATAAAAAAACTTCATTGGTTTTGCTTAGAATTTCATTATACCTACTTATAGCGCCCGAATCAGCCCCCCCCCATAATATCTATCATCCAATTCAGGGGTGGGCTGATCGGCCAAGAATTAATGAGACTATTTTTAGCACCCATTGAGCCGTCATTGCTTTCTTTTAGCTGCACAATGTCTAAATGCATGTTAGGCATATTCGTTAATAAAATAGCGGAGTATACAACTCCCCAAAAGTCATGCTGTGACTCATTCGAGTAAAGAAGTACATTAAACTTTGCTTCATTCATCTCAAATACCCTTTCTCAAATAGTACAACACTTAACTGCTGTAAGGTTTTTCGCGCTTTAGCTACTATTCTGAGGCCTAAGCCCTTACCCAAAAGATGCGATTAAAGAACTGTTGGAAAAAATATTGTAATGCTTAAAATCTATATTACCGCTCATCCAAGTTTCTGAAACAATATGATTTTTCTTTTCGCCTGAAGCGTCCCTGATCGAGCAAGTTATTTGAATAATAAACTGTTCTTCTGAGGGGTTACCGCCTAACTCCCGAATCATCAGTGTGGCAACGTCAGCTGGTAGATCGTGTAACTCTTCTTGGCTAAATGGCACATCCGGTCTAATCTCCATAGTTGCTTTAAACGATCGTTTGACCATACCTTCTAGGAAAACTGTCCCCACATTTGTCGTAAGAGTTGCTATAGGCCGTTTGGCCCGAACCCTATTATTATATAATTCAAACTTGAAATTACGCTCACCCTCCGGTCGATTCACTGGTACAACATTTAAAAACGTGCCTCTAGTGTTCCCGACCCCATAATTAAGGGATTCTTCTCTCATTATTAACCCTCCTTTCACTTGGAGCGAAATGTTAAGTGTAAGAATTTTTTCTGCGTCATAACGAAAACCGATTAAATTTCTTAGCGACCTTTTCAGTCTGCTTTCTATTAATAATATCAAGCCCTAATTCTTCATGGACCTTAATTTGAAAATCTAGCCTCCTTACTTCTTATTTGTCTGAAATAATCCTAATTAAAGATTATCATTGTATTTTTATCTCGTATATAGGAAAACAAAATGCTTATAATTAATTTATATAATGGTAATTCTAGTTATAAGAAAGAGCTAGACAACCGTCGCATAGAGGGAAGGTGAAATAGTTGGAAAATGCTAATGAATCCTTAGAATTTCTTTTAGAATTTGAAAAGAAGTACTGCAACTCATCAAAGCTTGTTAACTCTCAAATGATGTATTGGTATTACAAGATTTTGGGCATTAGATCCTGGAAAGAAGTCGTTCCAGAAATTGATGATTGGGTTTATCACTATGAACGATTCTTGGATTGCGGTGGAGATCCTTACCACTTAAAGCAAGCAGGATCCTTTCTAGGACGGTATTTCTAAGGCGAAAACAAATAGCTACGGCTATAAACGCTTTTACTTGGCACGTGTAGCCAACCCTGGGAAATTAGAAACCGATTCTAGTAGTGTACACGTAGCCGATTTCTCTGTAACGTGATCTTTAACCTCCGAACTAGATATACTGTCTGATTCGATATTAGGAATAAGAATTGGATTGTCTAATATTGAGCTATCGTCTGGTATTTCCCCGCTGAGTGAAACGCTTCCACCGGCTTCTTTCACTATTCTAATGAACGCCTTTAACTCATGGAGAGAAGTGAAATCAATACTAGCCACACATTTAACTTCCATTGTCCATCCCCACAATCTTAAAAAGTATTGTTTTGATCATTTTTCTCCTTCACCCATATTTTAAAACTATCCTTATTTTCAATTATCTTTTCAGCGAGCTTTGTTCCTACATCATGAAAGTACTGTTCGCTGTCATTGCGACTCAAATAATTTTCTGTTTCTAAGACCATATCACTCCCAATCACTCGTCGAAGTAAGGGAATCATATTTGTTTGGTTCACATCGAAATTCTTAATTGATATTTCAAATTCATTCCTTATAATTGAAGAACTCCAATACTTAGGTCCTTTTTCTGGCTTGATCTCGAAGACACGTCTCATGAATTCAAAGGGAAACCCACCAATAGAAATCAGCATCTTTGGATTGTATTCAAGAATAAAATTCCTTAACAACTCAATTTCTGTAACTACTTCGTCTCCCCACCAATTTAATGAACTAGGGACTATTCCACAATCACTGACAACACTCCTAATGTAAATATTAGTTGTATCAATTCTGGAATGTATTTCCCTATAAACTTTGTCTTGTATCTCATCTAAGACATGTTTCCAAATATAATTGACAACATCAAGGTATTTTGGATTAATTAATAGCCAAATTGGATAGCTTTTATCTCCTGAATCCCTGTCTACTAAAGGGATATATTTATCGCGTGAAAAGCCGGCCAACGAATCCCCACCCTTCATAGTTTTAGGTTACTTCGACCCAATTAACAAATCATTTGACGTGAATCTGTTAACATTTGTTGTGATAGCCGGCTTCTCATAGTCAGAATTTTGTGATATAATTTAAATACGATTAAATTTCTTAGCGGCCTTTCGAGGCTGCCTTTTTTTATTTCTTGAGAGACACGTTCCCTCGATTCTAACTATTATCTAAGTCGCTCTTAATACATACTTATCTATTTCAGAAGCGGAGACAAACCTACCAGTGGCCAGTAGGTAAATGTCATGATTACCAAGATGCCCATGATTAGTGCGCTTGCAGGAATACCACTCACGAAAAATTCGCCTGTCGTAAACTGCTTAGATTCATAGGCCATGGCGTTAGGAGCTGCACCAATCAGCAGTAAGAAAGGCATACCCGCCATTGCTACGGCACCATAGAGAACAAGCTCTGGATTAACGCCTAAATACTGAGCCATAACAAGAGCTACAGGTAAGGTAATTGCAATAGCTGCTACATTCATAATAAAATTCGTCATGATCAATACCAAGAAGCAAACAGCTAATAAGAACACTATCCAGGGTGCACCAGATATCATTCCTAACCACTTGATCGCAATCCATTGAGCGGCACCTGTCTGCCATAGGCAGAAGCCAATACTCATGGCACCGGAAAATAATAAAATAATGTTCCAAGGAATTTTTTTCTCCAGATCCTCAACCGTCAATACATTGGCGAGGAAGAATAATATTCCTGCTAGCAGCAAAGGAACTGAACGGTCCATGGTCTTTAAAGCTGGGATAATGGCTTGTAATACAAGCATTACCAAAGCAAAGAACACCACGGTCCCAACAAATTTTTCTTGTTTGCTAACTGGTCCAAGTTTTGCATACTCGGATCTCGCCTTAGCACGTAAGCCAGGGATATGAGTTTTTTCAGGCTTGTAAATGACCAATAACAGTGCCCAAATAAGAAATACTGCTGCCCATCCAAAGGGGGCCATGTGAATGGAATAGTCAACAAAAGAAACCTCTTTACCAGTAAACTGAGTATAGAAACCAACCGCTGCGGGGTTACGTGCCCCACCTAAGAGGGTACAGATACTTCCTGCTCCTGCAGTGTAGGCCATTCCTATGAACAAAGCCTTACCAAATTTGGTGGGTTTGCCATCGGAGTTTTCTCCATTATACAAGGCCAAAATTGTCACTAAAATCGGAAACATAGTAGCCGCTACGGCAGTGTGAGCCATAATATGGGTTAATAATGCCGTAATAATAAAGACTCCTAATAAAATCTTTCGGGTATCTTCACCCACCACATCTAACATTTTATAAGCGATTCGCTTAGTTATTCCGGCTTTAGTGAAAGCTAAACCAATGAGTAGAGATCCTAAAATAAATACAACCGTGGGATCCATAAAATCCCTAAACGCTTCCTTAGCTGGACGAATTAGGAATAAGGCTTGAACAACACCAATCATTAGGCTAGTAACCCCGATGGGAGTTACTTCAAAGACCCACCAAATACTGGCTAGAAAGAATAAACCAATTGCTGCTTTACCTTGTTGACTTAACTCAAAGGCTTTACCGCTGGGATCTACCGCCGGTCCAAATTGTGGAGCATAAAAGAATACGAAAAACAATGCTATACCAAGCAAAATAAAGAAAACTCGTTTTGTATTGTTGCCACTCATATTTCTACACCTCTCTCTCTTTTTTTAAGGTGCCTATTTATGCGGTTCTAAGGGGCACTAACGACCACCTTACAAGAAAAATCACCTAGCACTTGACACACTTTTCCTTCATTTGTGATATAATATCATTACGATTAAATTTCTTAGCGGCCTTTCGAGGCTGCTTTTTTTATTAGAATCTTTTGTGACTAGAACACTTTCCAACTTTGTTTGTCCATGTAATCCCTCAAATCACTAAAGGCCCATACAGCCACAAAGCTTAGAAACTTCCTCGGAAGTCATTAAGTCAGAGCAACCTCCTTTCACTTCTGTTATGTGACTATACTCACAAGTAAAGGTTATCATTGTGATAGCATTGCGTCTATAGCAATTCAATATGCTCTTAATCGATTTACGCTATTGCCAAAACAAACACTATAAGAACTTTTTCTCTGATATCAGTTGAAATTATCATTATTTTAGATCCTTTGCTCTTTCTCTGTACGAAAAAGGTGCTACCAGTTAAGTGTTTGCTTCTCAGAATCTTCTCCACGGCATTTAAAGACTATAACTATCACCTTTCAATTCTTTCATAATTAATTAGAACTATTATCAAAAAAATTGCTACGAAGAAAAAGTAGTTTTTCTTCGTAGCAATTTTTTTCACTCTGAGATTAATAAAGTAATAAACTCTCTTTTAATGGATGCAGGTTCGATTTAGGTATACTTACCGCCATTGTAGTCCCTTTAGGGGAAGTTTCAGAAACCCAAATTTTACCCATGTGCATGTGAATAATTTGATAACTGATGGACAGACCTAAACCAGTCCCATCGTCTCTTGTCGTGTAAAATGGATCAAAAATCCGAGGAAGATCATTGGCCTCAATGCCGGATCCCGAATCGATAAAATATACTTCAATGGTCTCTTCTTTGGCCATTGATTTGATGATAAGTTTACCGCCACCATGCATTGCTTGAATAGCATTTAAAATTAAATTAACAAAGACCTGTTTCATTCGATCCATGTCAATGTTTACCAGAGAGAGATTTGATTCAAACCTTTTCTCCAGCCCAATTTTATTTTGCCGTAACATTGGATAGGTAAAGGTAAGAACAGATTCTAATAAACTATTCATCTCGGTGGGACTAACGATAGGTTTACTAGGACGACCAAAATCCAACAACTCTTTAATAACGTTATTGCCTCGATCTATTTGCTCACAAATAACCCGAGTATATTCCTTCAACCCCTCTTGATTTTTAAATTCTCCCTCCATAACCTGGACAGTCGCTTTAACAATCCCCAAGGGATTTCTTAATTCATGGGCAACTCCTGTAACGAGGCGACCAAGCGCTACGAGTCTTTCGGATCGCGTTAATTCTTCTTCCAGTCGTTTCTTTTTCTTTAGGTTATCAGCCATATTGTTAATGGCTTGGACGACTTCTCCGATTTCCCCCGGCATGGCAGGTAGCCGCTTGTTACTATCTTCCTGCATACGCAGGATTCCATTTTTAATCATCTGTACTTCAGTGGCCAAGTTATGAATGACATAAAGAGCGGCTCCTAGACCAAAGATCAGTCCAAAAAGCGTCAGGTATCGAGTGATTAGGCTAAATTGCCTACTCTGGGCAAAGACCGGATGAACCTGCTCGTCTGCCCAAGCTATAGCAATTAGTTTTCCCTGCTGCATTACCGGCATTAAATATTCAAAGGTTTGGTTTCCAAGTGACCCGGTGATACGAGAAAGTGGTTTTTTTGTAGCATTAACAGCGACTAGACCTGAGGAAGCTTCGTCTAAAATTCGATACTCTCTCGCTTTGATTTCTTCGGGTGTTTGAGGCCTGTATTGGTGGAGAAAACCATTTACAAAAAGGTCTTTTGTTTCAGGAATGTAAAGACCCAGGCGTACTCCAGGGTTTGCATCTGCCAATGGTTTAGCAATTATATCAAAGGCATTTGCAATTATGCTTGTATCCATAAGAGCGAGGGAGGTGTTGGATTCTACATTTGCACGGTCCAGAACTTCTGTTAATCCTTGAACTGTGGCGTTAACCATGGTACCCAAGCGCTCTTCCTTTGTTTTTAAAAGCATTTCATCTTTGGCACCAGAAAAAAAGATGTCATACATCATCACTAGAATGGGGATTAATAAGATGGCAGAAACAGTGATCATTATTTGAGAAGCGAAGGATTTATTTTTCAGAATTCTTAACAGGCCAACGCCTCCTCTGCATGAATTCAGGCAATTCATTTCCAGTTGTTCAAAATCAAACAAAGCCTAATGCCTGTTATAAAGAACACAAGTTGTAGACTTAAAAGTTGCTTATGGTAAATCTGGGCTCAAGGAATTTAGTTTCCCGCAGATTGAGATGTCTGAAAACATACAAAGCATAACAGAAAAAGTGGTAAAATGGCTGGCATGATAATTGCATAAATAACTACATAAGTGATACTCAGAAAATAAAGGTAAGTATTGCTTCAATATCTCATAAATGTAAGAACCAACATCTTCATGGGTCTCATATTAAACAATAGGAGAGATAACTTAATTTAAGGAGGGGGTAATTCTTATGAAGACTACTCAATTCATCGAATGGGTTCAAGAAGTGTTTGATTCATGCAATATCCACAATGAGATGGAAACGAGCAAGCTTATTGTGGAAGTGATGAGAAAATTCCACTCTCGAAACAAGGAAAAAATCCAAGATCCAGTAACAGTCAGTGCAATTCTACGGTAGAAGGTAAACCAACACTAACATTATAACATTATTCCGTCTATATCAAATCAATAAATCAATCGCATAGTATTCTGATGGAACTAAGCATTCGTTCTTTACACGTTTAAAGTGGATTTAGCATCGAAAGGTGGGATTTGTTTGTCCAGCTTAGTACTTAATAATGATTTAACGTTTGTTGATAGAATGAATAAAGAATCCGGAGATAGATCTTGTCCGATTTGGCTACTAGTTAATCCCAAATATCCTGCTGATATTTACGATATTTGGTCTCTCATAATGTATGAGATTCAGGACCAGGTATATCGTAAACTCCATGCCAGAATTAATAGTAAAAATATTTTCATAATGAATACGATTAGCGATATTGGAAGAGTTCCTGATGCTTCAAGTGAAGCACAGGTAGCTCAAGAAATTGCATTCTTAAGGGAAAGTGTCCTCGAACATCAACCCAAACTTCTAATTACTTTCGGTACCATTACAAATGAGTTTGTTAGGCGCGTCTTCGTTCAAAGGCCTGAGAATGGGCCTAAGTATTGGAGTACTAGTAACATAGCAGATGAATTTGAACGATCTATTGCGAACTTTGATATAAACCAAACAAATTGGATTCCTTTAGTTTGTCGAGTAACGAAGAAAACTAAGAGCCTTAAAGATTGGGAAGACATCGAAAATTACTATCATGATATTGCAATCAAGATTGCCGAAAAGATAATTGAAAACAAGGATGGTCTTAAAATATGGATTTGATAAGCGACAATTAGAAGAGATTGCAATGGAGAAAGGACGATAAATATGGGTGCTTGGAAATTCATTTGGGGGTTCTTGGTTTTCTTCGGTTATTGGCTCTGGCATTGTGATGAAGAAACCTTAGACAAAGCGCTAAATTGACGTAATGTCATCATTTCACCCCAAAGCAACTGGTTCAAAAAGTCTGGGCGCCTATGAGCGACCGAGGCGCCCTCGGTCCTTTTATTGTTCTTGTTCATTGGACGCTTCCCGTCAATTCTTTGATAAGTACGCCTTCTTCTCTGTCTTCGTTTGACAATCCATTTTCCCTCGTGCTTGAAATCAGACAATCGACTTCTAGCTGTTTGAAAACAAACAAGGGGGAATCTTCCCCTTATACAAGGCAAAGATTCAAATTAGTGGAATATCCCCATTGGATTGCAGGCGGTTAAAAGTACCATATTTCACGAACTAAATCCTCTCAAACTTTAAAACTTGATCGAGTTTAGCTAATAGGTTAAACAAAATTTGTTTGGGGGTATAATGATGAGCATCATTAAATTTATCCCGATTTTAGATACCTTAATCAATTATGACAGAAATAACCTTCGCTTTGATCTAATTGCTGCCCTAACGGTTGCAGTCGTCGCGTTACCACAAACCATGGCTTATGCTATGATTGCAGGTGTTCACCCCGCTTACGGCTTATATTCAGGTATTGTGCTAACCATTCTCGCTTCATCATTTGGTAGTTCCAACCAGTTAGCAACTGGCCCCACCAATGCTATCTGTCTCTTGATTGCTTCTTATATGATACCCTTTGCAGGGAATGATAACTTCTATGCTAACTTGTTTCTTTTAATCTTTTTAATTGGCTGCACTTAGAGGTGACCTTCATGATATACCTCCCTTTGAAATAATTAGCCAATCGTAACCAATTTCGTGGTTTTTCCTACAACTTGATTTGGTACTTTTGTGCCCTATACAGAAGCGCCGATCGAGTAAGGCCTAGCAATTGAGCCGCTTTAGTTTGATTCCCAGTACTTTTCTCAAGAGCCTTAAGAATCAGCTCTCTTTCGACCGCATCAAAGGAGATCCCCTTGTCTGGGAAATTAAGAATCAACCCACGATCGGCCGCATTTTTACTGTTTTCAAGTTTTTGTATTTCCTTTGGTAAATGCTGTACTTTGATATCATTTCCCTGAGAGAGAATAACAGACCTTTCAATCACGTTCTGTAACTCTCGGATATTCCCAGGCCACTCGTAATTCATCAGTAACCCCAAGGCTGCAGGAGAGATCATTTGTTCCTGAGAGGGGTTAAATTTTTGCAGAAAGTGCATCACCAATAAGGGGATATCTTCAGTTCTTAATCTTAAGGGGGGAATGTGAATCGGCAAAACATTTAATCGGTAGTAGAGATCCTCACGAAAAGTCCCTTTTTTAATACAATCCATCGGATCTCGATTAGTAGCTGCAATAATCCTTACATCAATTTTGATACTTTCTGTACCTCCTACCCTTTCAAACTGCCTTTCCTGAAGAACTCGCAGCAGCTTTACTTGCATAGACAGTGGCATTTCAGTGACCTCGTCAAGGAAAAGTGTTCCTTTATCAGCCAATTCAAAACGACCCGTTTTTCGAACCACAGCACCTGTGAAGGCACCCTTCTCATGGCCAAACAACTCGCTTTCCAGTAATGACTCCGGTAGTGCAGCACAGTTAATAGGCACATAGGATTTTTCACGTCGATAGCTTAGGTTGTGAATCGACAGCGCCGCAACCTCTTTGCCTGTCCCGCTTTCCCCGGTAATTAATACCGTGGCATTACTGTCAGCTACCCTTTCGACTAGTGTATTAACTTCTTGAATCGCCGAACTGTTGCCTAAAATTCGGCCGTGTTTTTTGTTTAGTTCTGAGCGTAGAAAAACAACTTCTTCCCGTAAACGACTAACCTTTAAGGCCTGTTTTACGACTATCTTGAGCTCATCAAGATCAAATGGTTTGGTAATATAGTCAATTGCCCCCAGTTTCATGGCTTCGATGGCAGTGTCAATTGACCCATGGGCAGTTATCATAATGACCGGAAGCTTCGGAATAAGCTCTTTAGCCTTAACCAATACGTCTAACCCATCCATTTCAGGCATTTTGAGATCAAGAATAACCAAGGAAGGTGTTTCATTCTGGATTAGTTCTAGGCCTTCTTTCCCCCCGGTGGCAGTTATCACCTGATATCCTTCCTGACGGAGGCCTTTCTCGAGAGCCCAACACAGATGCTCTTCATCATCAATGATAAGAATCTTATTCAATAAAAACACTTCCTTCGCTTAACGGAAAGTGAGTTACCACCATTCATTCGTTAAGGGCTCTGCGCTTTCAGCATTAGTAATCCTCAGACGGTTAGTACTCGATTCACTTAATCCAAATATCTAGCTGATCCCTGTTTTCAATAATCTTTTCCGCAATGTTAGTCCCAACGTGTTGAAAATAAGTCTCACTGTCAGTCGGAGATAAAATATTACGGGTTTCTATGAATTTATCACTGGCAATGACTCGACGCAGTAAGGGAATCCTGTTTGTTTGATTTATATCAAAGTCATCAATAGATTTCTCGAACTCATTTTTCAAAATAGAAGTGCTCCAAGCCTTAGGTCCTTTTTCCGGTTTAATTTCGAAGACGCGCCTTGCAAATTCAAAAGGAAAAGCACCAAAAGAGATCAGCATTTTTGGCTTGTGTTCTTGAACAATTGCCCTGTAATATTCAATTTCTTTGGCAACTTCCTTACCCCACCAATTTAAGGTATTCGGAACTATTCCGCCATCGACTACGGCGCTCCTAATATAAATATTTGTAGTATCTATCCTGGTTTGAAAATCCCTAAATACTCTGTCCTGGATCTCATCTAACACAGGTCTCCAAATATCATAGCGAACTGCAGGGTATTTTGGGTTTATTAACAGCCAGATTGGATAGTTTCTATCTCCTAATTCCCTCTTCATATTGTCCCCAATAAATTGATTGTTATTGAAAGTTAAGCGGGACATATCGTAACCCACCTTTCTTTTATTGTAAGGTCACATCTAAGCTCGGTTTTAAGACTACGATCAAATTTCTTAGCGGTCTTTAAAGACAGCTTTATAATTTTATTCAAGAAAAAAATCGATTGACATTGTGCTAACTTCAGTTCGCGTCCTATCAACCTCCTTCTGCTTTCATGTGTGATTTTGATCACAATTAAAGATTATCATTATGGACACGATTATGTCTATAGAATATCAGTATGTTCTTAATTAAGATATATTATGAAACATGCTTGAGATATCTAAATCTAGAGGATTTTATTGGGAATTATCTCTGGTGGAATCTTAACTTGGCCTTTCTTAAGACCTCATTTTCGTTCATTTTGCAGGGTTATTATTCTTACCTTTATAAAATTGGCTAAAAGTTCCTCTTAAAAATTGATTGACCATAATTAATGATTATCATTATGTTCGTTTTATTTTCAGCAAATCAATTTAAGCGTAATCCTCCTTAGTTATTACTAATTTTTTTAAGCTAACCAATGCCCGGGCAAACTCCGAAGGATTGACTAATGCTAATGCTAGTGCGGAAACTAGGAACACCCACTTACAAGAAGTGGGTGTCTTCAACCTTACTACTTTAGTATTTGAAGTTCTAGAAACTGTTTAACGCCTTGCAAAAATGAGCTATTCAATAATATACTCGACAAAAAGAGTCCGCTCATGCACGAGATTATACTCGATAACCCGTATTTGCTTAAGATTTATCTTGCCGTCAAAAACACGTACGATTGGACGCGTAGGTAAACCTTTATTTTGTCCGACAATGACTCCGGTTTCTCCATTATTAAGCTTTACGGTGTATCCGGTAGGATAGGCAGCAACATACTGTAAAAAGATGTGGATCAACTCCTGACGGAAACGTACCCCGGCATTTGCCATCAGTATTTCGCAGGCTACATGTGGTAAAACTCGATGAATGCCAGGCGAACCATGGATCAGACAATCATAGAAGTCAGCTACTGCCACAATCTCAGCTAACGGATGGATAGCTGCACCTTTTAATTGGCGCGGATAACCTTTACCATTTAACCATTCATGATGTTGATAAGCCATATGAGCAATGATTATACTGGTTTCTCTCTTTTTACGGATGAGATCATAGCCCTGGGTCGTGTGAGTATGGTATAACTCTAATTCTTCCTCCGTTAATAGACTTCTTTTATTAATAATCTCTTTTGGTAAATTGACAATTCCCACATCATGGAGCAGCGCACCTAGTGCAAGATCATTAAGCTTATCTACGGGTAAGCCTAGCCCCTTGCCCAGAACGCTAGATAATACGCAGACATTCACGGAATGAGCGTATACTCGGTTATCAATATTACGCATATCCATGAGGCTAATCATTATATCCTTTTGAAAGAGAATATCCTGGACGATATTGCTTATTAAGTCTTGTAAATCAAGTTCATTCTTTCCATTTTGGATGGTTTTGCAAGATTTTTCAATGGCGGCCATAGCCTCATAACGGTGTTTATCCGATATAACATCCTCAATGATAATATCACTGGTCAAATCATCCTCAATATATATACCATTAGTACCTAAATCCCGCAAGCGAGTAATATACGGTAATGTCAGAACTACCCCTTTACCGAGTAATACTTTACCGTTTGAAGCATAAATGTCTTTTGCTAGAACATCTCCTTCTTTAAGGCGCTGAACACTTACTCCTCGCACTTCGCTACCTCCTTTCTCTAAAATAGGTTTGTATTCGATATGCAATCTCCGGCATATTCCTTCAGGTTAATCTTTTTGCGTGTCTCTAGATAGGATTTTTTTCTTCATATCAGCTCACTGAATTCGACAGAAATCTTTAGATATCCTTCATTTAAGGTAATAATTCTCCTGGGGTTCAAACATTAATCAACTTTAAGTAAAAAAGAACAGAAAAGTGTGATCGAAAAAGCTAGGCCATCCACAAATTTGTAGATGGTCCAAGCTTAGAGTCCTTTTTGCACCTTCAATACATAAAGGACTGCCTTAGATCGCAACTTTATATTAAAAGAAAATGGCGTAGCGAAACTATAGTTTCGCTACGCCCTACCTATGGCAGTCTCTTCGTTTCTCTAGCTACAGAACGAAGCCACTCCTTCACTTCAGTTGTCAACAGATCCTGTTTCAGCTTCCATTGCCAATTTCCTTCGATCGTCCCTGGAACATTCAGCCTAGCGTCGGTATCTAAACCTAGAATATCTTGCATCGGAGTAATAACCCAAGAGGCTGGGCTCTTATACAAATCCTCAATCAGTTTGCGGCAGGCTTCTTTTGGATCATCCTTTTGATCTTCTCCAGCATAGTCAGCTCTCTCTTCATCCGTCCAGGTCGATTTATACCATCCCACCAAGGTATCATTATCATGTGTACCCGAGTAATAGATCAGATTAGAATCTTCTTCGAAGATCATCTCCTCTAACGCTGTAAACTGTAGAACCTTCATACCTGGAAAACTAAAAATTCGCTTTAGAACGTTGACTTCCGGTGTGATGGTTCCTAAGTCCTCTGCAATGAAAGGTAACTCCCCGAATTCCTCAGCTAGACTTTCAAAAAACCGTTTCCCAGGTCCTTTAAGCCATCGGCCGTTCATCGCTGTTTCTTCCCTGGCCTCGATCTCCCAATAAGCCTCAAATCCTCGGAAGTGGTCAAGACGAATAAAATCAAAAAGCCCGAGAACAAGTTTGATTCTTTGCTTCCACCAAGTATAATTCTCTAACCCTAAGACATCCCAGTCATAGACTGGATTTCCCCATAACTGACCCGTCTTACAAAAATAATCGGGAGGAACTCCCGCTACTTTAGCAGGTCTGCCGCCCTCGTCCAGTTTAAAAAACCGATGGTTTACCCATACGTCGCAGCTATCGGCTGCGACAAAAATAGGGATATCCCCAATTAATTTAATTCCCTTGGCTTTGGCATAGTGCCGAAGCCCTTGCCATTGATAATAAAAAGCATATTGAACAAAACGATTAAATTCTACCTCTTCCTCAAGCAGTCGGACATACTCCGCCACCCTCTCCGTGTTGCGCCAAGCAAGCTCTGGTTCCCAATCATACCAGGCTATGTCCCCAAAATGAGACTTTAAAGCTCGATATAGAGCATAATCATCCAGCCATTCCCGGTGATCCTGTTGAAATCTCAAATAGTTCTGCCGAGCAAGAAACCTAAACTCTGGCCCAGTCCGATCGGAGTCTTGGGCTTGGTCTGGGAGTTGGCCTTGTTCTTGGAGTTGAGCCTTAAAGCCTTTAAACGCTTTTCGCAGACTAACATCTTTAAACATTTCAGCTGACAACTCTGCCAGTTGCAACTCCTCAGCAAAATCCGCTTCGAGAAGGCCCTCCCGCATCAAACCTTCCAGACTGATCAGCCTCGGGTTTCCTGCGAAAGCAGAATCGCTTTGATAGGGAGAATCTCCTAAACCGACAGGATTTAAAGGCAGCACTTGCCACAAAGATTGACCAGATTCAACTAAAAAATCGACAAAACGATAAGCCTCTATGCCCATATCTCCCGACCCAAAGTCCGAAGGCAAGGAGCTAACGTGCATTAACACTCCGCAAGAACGCCCCAAGTTTTGACGCGGAAATGGCGGCAGGCTTTGTTTACAATACAAGGCTTGGGCTGACAAAGGGCCTAGGATAAGGGTTTGTGCCGTCTGTCCAGTGATAATCTGCCCACTCAGTAAATCTAGAACGAGGGCACCCTTTATCAGATTAGTATGCAAAGTCGATGGCAAGGTGATTTCCTTAGCTTGCGAGGCATGGCGATTAATCAGGACTGTGATTTCCTCATCTCCATCAGACCGTTTAAAACCATAAATATCCGGCTCAGAGTAAAATGACTGGAAATCACCCGACTGTAATACCTCATACTCGAGACGCAGGCGAATCATCGTTTTATACCACAGCAAGATTTCTTGGTCTTCCCTATTCCAAGGGTATGTTGCACGGTTATAAGGGTCACTATAGCCTTCCAGCCCCACTTCATCCCCATAATACACACAAGGTACACCAGGAAAGGTCATTTGGATCAGACTAACTAGCTTAAGTCTTTGCACGGCAAGTTCTCGCGCCTCTGGAGAAAGCCTATAGCTCTGCTTCTCATTTTCTATCAAAGCCTTTTCATCGGGCGCCTCCCCTAATAGAGTTAAGATCCTCTCCCGATCGTGACTCCCGATCAGGTTCATAGCCCCATAAAAATTCTCTCGGGGATAATTTTCATACAAGCTCATCACTTGCTGATAAACCAAGTTTGAAGTAGTTTTACTTAGCATGAAGCTAAGGAAACTATCTCGGAAAGGGTAATTCATCGTAGCATCCAGCTCATAACCCCAAAAATACTCTCGAAGTTTACCATAGCTCCCCTTATTAGAGGCATCTTCCCATACTTCCCCTATGAGAACTGCTTCGGGATTGATGGTTTTGATCGTTTGCCTCAATTTCCGGATGAATTCATCCGGAAGCTCGTCAGCCACATCCAAGCGCCAACCAGCAATTCCTTTTTTCATCCACTTTTGGATAACCCCATCCCCAGCACCGAATAAGAATTCTTGATAGGCTGGGTTTAGTTCATTCACTTCTGGCAGTGCATCAACGCCCCACCACGACTGGTACTCTTGGCTGTTGGGCTTGAATTGATACCACTGATAATAGGAAGACTCTGCTGACTGATAAGCACCCACACTAGGGTAAGTATTATAGCGATTAAAATAGACACTGTCACTCCCGGTGTGACTAAACACACCGTCCAACACGATAGCAATTCCGTATTGCCTAGCTTCTTTGATTAAGTGCTCGAAGAGCTCTTCATCTCCAAACATAGGGTCGATCTTGTGATAATCCGCAGTATCATATTTATGATTACTAGGAGCATCAAAGATCGGATTAAAGTAAATGATGCTTATCCCTAACTCGTGGAGATAAGGTAATTTTTCAATAACCCCTAATAGGTTCCCACCAAAAAAATCCCAATGAGTTACTCTACCTCGTTCGTCTTTAATATAGAAGGGAGTGTCATACCAATCAGCATGTAAGAGAGCATTTTTTCTAGGGTATAGCACGAACCCATCTTCATGGGCGTGATAGAAACGATCCACAAAGATCTGATACATGATTCCCCGTTTATACCAAGCCGGAACTTCCGAGGGACTATGAACAGTCACTTGGTAGGAAGGAGGCTCTTCATTCCCGAGGTGTCCCTCCCCTCCCAACTTATCCACATTATTGCCATAGTAGTAGGTTTGTCCACCGACTTGAAGCCTAAAATAATACCAGACAAGTCCGGGGGTGTTTGGGGCCTCATACTCCACCTCAAACACGACCCTTTGTTCGGAAAACTCCCCAGATTTTGGACACATTGGGACTAATCGTTCCCGGTCTCTCTCCCAGAGGCGTAAATGTAAGGACTCTATAGGAATTTCTGAGCTCAGATCTAAACGAATCCTAATCATCTGTCCACAAGTTACCGCTCCAAAGGGCTGACGGTAGTCTAGACTATGCGAGTCATGATAGACAAAAAAACTCATTTCCACACTCCTACCGCATCTTCCTTAGTTCGTTCGGTCTGACGGTATAAATTTGGCTGGTGCCCGAAGACACTGTCTTCGCACGTGTTAGCATAGCGGAGAAGCGCTGGCCATGACTCGAACAAGGATGTTCGAGATTAGAGCGCCGCCATNNGATTGGCAAGGCGCCGTGATGGCCGAGTGTCCCTGTAGCCATGGATGGCGAGAAGCGCAGGCGGCCGCCCTTTATAACAGTGACTCATAAATTTTAGTATATGCATAGGCAGATGGGGCCCAACTTGAATCCCGTTTCATGGCACTTTCTCTCAACTTAGTCCAGGCTGATTGGTCGGAGTAATAGAGCCTAACCGCCCGCTGTACAGCAAACAATAATTCGTGAGCATTATAGTTTGCAAAACTAAAGCCATTACCTTCACCTGTCAATTCCTGATAAGGAATCACCGTGTCTTTTAACCCTCCCGTTTCCCGTACGATCGGGATCGTTCCATAACGCATAGCAATCATTTGGGATATACCACAGGGTTCAAAGCGTGAAGGCATTAGTAAACTATCAAGCCCGGCATAAATTTTATGCGCTAATTGATCATTAAATTCTCTTCTGAATGCAACTTTTTCAGGATATTTGTCAGCAAACCCTTGCAATTTCTGCTCATAAGATTGTTCTCCTGTCCCAAGGATCACCATTTGGACATCCAACATCAGAATTTCTTCCATAACGAAACTGAGCAGATCCAGTCCTTTCTGATCGACCAAGCGGCTGACCATCCCTAGGATGGGTAGATCCCCTCGGACAGGAAGCCCTAAAATAGCTTGTAAATCCTTTTTATTGTCGTCTTTAGCTCGTGAGGCAACAAGATAAGGATCCGTATCAGGGTTATAGACCTCATAATCAATGCCATTGAGAATTCCAACCAAAGAATCCTGGCGTTTTTGTAAAATCCCTTCCAGCTTCTCTCCGTAAAACGAATTTTGTATTTCCTGAGCATAGGTTGGACTCACCGTTGTAATCGAGTCTGCATAGAGAAGACCCGCTTTCATGAAGTTAACTGCACCGTGAAATTCTAGAGTCTCCTCTGTAAAAAAGGTTTCGTCCAATCCGATCACGTCTGTCAGAACCTCTTTAGGGAAAATCCCTTGATACTTCAGATTATGAATGGTGAACACGGTGTTAATCGAATAATAGAGGGGACTCTTAGTATAAAACTCTTTGAGCATCAGAGGAATCAGAGCCGTATGCCAATCATGACAATGAATAATGTCCGGATTGAATTCCGGGATGTGAACGAGGCTTTCTAACACAGCCCGAGAAAAAAAAGCAAATCGTTCTGCCTCGTCAAACTCTCCATAGAGATTGGCACGCTTAAAATAATACTCATTGTCAATGAAGTAATAACGAACACCTTTACAGGTTAATTCTTCCAGTCCGCAATATTGTCGACGCCAAGCCAAAGGGACAGAAAAACGATTAATCTGTTTAAGTTCTTTGCGGAAATGTTCGGGGATAACACTATACTTGGGCATAATAACACGTACGTCAGCACCTTGTCTTTGCAAGGCACTTGGAAGGGAACCGCCAACCTCACCCAGACCACCAGTTTTGACAAAGGGATCTGCCTCCGCAATTGCAAATACAATCTTCATATAATCCCTCTTCTCTCAATCTTAGACTAATGAGCCTTTAAGTACGACCAAGGGAGTATTCTTGTTTCCCTTCAACACATTGCCTGCATGAACTTTAACAAACTTATCGAGAATAACATAATTCAAACTAGCCTCGGCTTCAATTTTACACTTTTGCATAATAATACAGTTTCTAATTACGGCTCCCGATTCTACGATCACACCTCGAGCTAAAATTGAATTATGGACCTCTCCTTCGATAGTACACCCACTTGAAATTAAAGAGTTTGACACCTTCGCCTGAGCACCGTGCTTAGTCGGAGGATTGTCCACAATTTTGGTATGAATCTGATCCTGACCTGTTAAGACTTCTTTGCGAATCTCTGGATTGAGTAATTCCATACTCCTGTCGAAATAATCTTTGACGGAATTTACGGTTCCAAAATAGCCCTTAAAAGGAACCCCAAATAGTTTAAGCGAACGAATATTTTCATAAATAGCGTCCATTAGGTTCACGGTTTCAATCGATCTATAACCTTCAATAAGTTCTAAAAGCAGCTTGCGCCGGATAATTAACATGTCCACAAAATAGGCCTGAGTTTGTCCACTAGTCTCTGCAGTATCATTTCCCAGAATATCAAGGACTTCTTGGTTATCTCCGATAATCAGGTGTTCTTTTCCCGCCATCGCCACAGAATCTGTGCTTTCTTTATAGATTAGAGTGATATCCGCCCGCTTACTCTCATGTATCTCTAAAGCTGCTTGATAATTGATATTAAAAACGTGATTACATCCGCTGATAATGATGTTTTCACAGAATTCTTTCTGCAGATACTCAATATTAAGCTGTAAGTCTTTTAATCTAAACTTTCCACTTTGTCCTGATAACCCTTGAATTGCTCCAGGTAAGATAAATAATCCGCCAGATTTCCGATCCAGAAACCATTCTTTTCCGGCCCCCAAGTGATCAAGCAACGACCTATAATGGCGCGGGGTCACTAATCCAATCGTCCTGATTCCAGAGTTAACCATGCTGGAGAGAGCAAAATCCAATAAACGGTAGCGTCCTCCAAAGGGAACCGCCGCTATTGATCGTTGGAACGCTAACCCCTGCAAAATATCAGAACTGTTATTTCCAAACAGGATACCAATGGCATTATGCATCTTCTTTCCCCCTTAGTTT
Organism: Desulfosporosinus sp.; assembly: GCA_003512645.1. Taxonomy (GTDB): domain Bacteria; phylum Bacillota; class Desulfitobacteriia; order Desulfitobacteriales; family Desulfitobacteriaceae; genus Desulfosporosinus. The sequence continues at coordinate 10,617 of DOPS01000002.1, read as the reverse complement.
ATCTTAACATGCATTTAGATTGCTGCCCGCTTGGATGACAGAGCCTTTCTCTAGCACATAATGGTCCTCTAGGACTGTAATTCCAGACTGTTGCGGAATAGGGCCTGGTTCCCTCCCTAATGAGCAGTGACTCATAATTTTCGCACCTTCGCCAATAATTGTTTTATTAATCGTCGTTTCACGATGAACCTTAGCATGGGGGAGTAAGATTGAATCCTCAACAATAGACCCTTCTCCAACATAAGTCCCCGGCGCTAAAATTGAGTGACTCACCTGTCCCAGTACCACGCAGCCATTACTGATCAGGCTATTTTGGATTTTGGCTGTCGGACCAATATATTGAGGAGGTAAAATATCTTCATTGGAAAAGACCCTTTGCCCAGGATCAAATAGGTCTATCGAGTCTTCCCCGTCTAAGGACTCCATATTAGCATTATAGTAACTTTCTATCGTACCGACATCTCTCCAATACCCCTGGAAGTTATAAGCAAATACCTTCTTCCCTAATTCTATCTGTTTGGGTATGATATTTTTTCCAAAATCGTTTTCAGATAGAGGATCCAGGGCATCATCTATTAAGGCCTGTCTAAGGATTGACCAGTTAAAAATATAGATGCCCATCGAGGCTAAATTGCTCTCCGGATCTGGCAATTTTTCCATAAACTTGATTACTTTGCCCTCTTGATCAATAGTCACTATTCCAAACCGAGAAACTTCCTCCCAGGGAACTTCGATCGTAGAGACAGTAATGTCTGACCCGTTCTCCTTGTGATCCTTTAACATTGAGAGATAATTCATCTTATAAATATGGTCGCCAGAGATGATGAGGACATATTTGGGATCGTAGAAATTAATAAAATCAAGGTTTTGGTAAATCGCGTTGGCGGTTCCTTGATACCAACTCCCTTCATTATCTCCAACATAGGGTGGGAGAATATGCACGCCACCGAAGGGATTATCTAAATTCCAAGCAGAACCCAACCCGATATAGGAGTTCAGTAAATACGGCTTATACTGAGTGAGGACTCCGACTGTGTTAATATTTGAATTGGCACAATTACTCAAACTAAAGTCGATAATTCGATACTTACCACAAAAGGAAACCGCAGGCTTCGCAATATTGTGAGTCAGACCGCCTAGCCTACTTCCCTGTCCTCCTGCCAAAAGCATCGCTATACACTCCTGCTTTTGCATACTTTTCCCCCTTCTCTCCTCTGCTCCTGTCCACAGTAATTATGAAAACCCACTCTCTAGATCTTTTTCTATAAGGTCCGAGTATTAACCTTCCAGATTTGGTCCGCATATTCTTTGATGGTTCGATCGCTGGAAAAAACCCCTGCTTTAGCAATATTGATTAATGATGTGCTATACCAGTTGTCTTTTCTGGCATAGAACTGCTGAAGTTTTTGATAGGTTTCTATATAAGCATTAAAATCCTGAAGCACAAAAAACTCGTCATTGTAAATCAAAAGCGAATCAAATATAACTCTAAATTCATCACCCGCCGTTTCAAAAAATCCATTGACCAGTTGATCAACACAAAGTTTTAGGTCGGGGTTGGAGTAATAGTGATCCCAGGACTTATAGCCCCCTTCGCTAGAGTAGTTCAAGACTTCAGCTACCGTAAGTCCAAAGATAGAGATATTATCCTCTCCTACGGCTTCTTTGATTTCTAGATTAGCACCATCTAGGGTACCAATTGTAATGGCACCATTCATCATGAATTTCATATTTCCTGTACCAGAGGCTTCTTTACTGGCCGTGGAGATTTGCTCGCTAATGTCAGCCGCCGGATAAATCAATTCGCCAAGGGATACATTGAAATTCTCTAGGAAGGCAACCTTGAGCTTTTGATTGACACTTGGATCCCGATTGATTTTGTTAGCTAGTGTGTTGATGAGTTTAATAATAGTCTTAGCATAATGATAACCAGGTGCTGCTTTGCCACCAAAAATAAAGGTCTGCGAACTAACCACTGAATTCGGGTCATTGATGGCTTGGTTATACAAGTACATAATTTTTAAAATGTTGAGAAGTTGTCGTTTATAGGCATGGATTCTCTTGACCTGAACATCGAAGACTGATAATGGGTCAAGTTCCAAGCCTTGTGTCTCCATAACTCTCTTAGCCAATTGGCATTTATTGAGATACTTTACCTTAGCGAGCTTTGCCAAGAAACTAGCATCATCTTTAAAAACCTGTAATTGATTAAGTTCCTCAGCTTTCTTTTTCCAATCTGGGCCTATTGCCTCCGTAATTAGCTCAGACAAGCCTGGGTTAGAAGCCAAGAGAAACCTTCGATGGTTGACACCATTGGTCTTATTACTGAACTTATAGCCAAAAATACGGTAATAGTCTTTAAAGACTTGCTGCTTTAAAATTTCTGTATGCAAAGCCGCAACTCCGTTGACTGAAGAGCTACCGATTACTGCTAAATTTGCCATGTAAACTTGTCCATCTTTGATAATCTGCGTAGTCTGGATGAATCTCCAGTCGTCTAAGAACCTCTTCGCCAAGCGCGCTTTAAATTCTCGATCGATCTCTTCAATTATCATGTAAATTCTCGGCAAAAGTCCTTTAAATAACTCAATCGGCCACTTTTCCATAGCTTCCGGCATAATGGTATGATTGGTAAAGGACATGGTGTTGACGGTTATGTTCCAAGCTTGGTCCCAGCCTAGGCCTTCTTCATCAATCAGGATGCGCATTAATTCGGGAATACAAAGCACCGGATGAGTGTCATTGATATGAACGGCCACCCACCGTGAAAAATCAGCTAGTGTTTGATTGCGCTTTTTATAGCTTCGCATGATCGACCCTAATCCAGCGGCTACAAAAAAATACTCCTGCTTTAGTCTAAGTTCCTTACCTGAGCGACTGTTGTCATCAGGATAAAGAATATAGGAAATGGCTTCGACCTCTGACTTTAGACTAACGGCCTGTTCAAACTCACCGCGGTTGAAACAAGCAAAATCCAACTCATGACATAACGGTTCCGCGCTCCATAATCTCAGATTATTGATATTGGCTAGATTATCATAGCTCATGACCGGAATATCATAGGGAACCGCTAAGACAGGCTCATAGTTTTCATGATAAAACATTAATTTCCCTTGAACACATTCCGTTCTAACATTGCCCTTAAATTTAACAATCACGCTCTTATCAGGTCTAGGTATTTCCCAGGGGTAACCATTTTTTAACCAATTATCCGCAACCTCAATCTGGGCACCCTCTCGAATCTTTTGCTCAAACAAGCCATACTTATAGCGGATTCCGTTACCGTGCCCTGCTATTCCCAAAAAAGCTATAGAGTCTAAAAAACAGGCCGCCAATCTACCTAAACCGCCGTTTCCTAAACCCGGATCCACTTCTTGCATTAATAAATCATCCAAGTTAATCATCAGATCCTCTAAGCCTTCCCGTACCATTTGCTCAATGTCCAGATTAACCAAATAATAATGGAGAAGTTTACCGATCAGAAACTCCATGGAAAAATAATAGACTTGTTTTGTTGGGGTTACTGAGCTCTTCATTGGAGCCCGGTTAAAACTCATTTCTTCTTTAAGCAGCAGGACCAAGGTTTTATATTTAGTCCGTAGCGTACCTTCATCCAGGGTAATCCCTTCTGTTTCCCTAATTTTGGTGAGGTAAGCTTGTTTAAAACTCTCTTTATCTGCGAACAATGCCACGGCCCCTGTCTAATTTATATTTTTACTTGGACTAAATATGACGATTGCTAAGGGCGGGACAGTAATTCTTAAAGAAAAGGCTTGTCCACGCCAAGCAACCTTCTCGGCAACGAGCGCTGAAGAATTTAGCTGGTTTGAACCGCCATAGATCTCCTGGTCAGAATTAAAAATCTCCTGATAAACTCCCTGTTTAGGAACCCCTATTCGAAAGTTCTCATAACAACTAGGCTGTAGATTAATCAGCACAATCAGAAAATCATCAGGATTCTTTGCCCGACGGCAGAAAACGAGAATACTTTGCTCCTGGTTATCGGCGTCCATCCATTCAAACCCCGACCAATCATGGTCGTTTTCCCACAATGCCCTTTCTCGTTGATAGAGTTTATTGAGGTTCCTCACATAGTCTTGATAGTGTTTATGCATCTCATAATCCAAAAGGAGCCAATCGAGTTCTGCGTCATAACGCCACTCTATGAACTGAGCAAACTCTCCTCCCATAAACATCAACTTCTTGCCTGGATGACCCATAAAGTACCCCAATAGTGCCCTTAATCCTGCAAATTTCTGCCAATAATCACCGGGCATTTTATCTAACAGTGACAGCTTACCGTGAACAACTTCATCATGTGAAAGTGGCAAGACAAAATTTTCCGAAAAAGCATAGGTCAAGGAGAAGGTTAATAGACTATGATGGTCTTTCCGACGTGAAAACTCAAGTTGCATATAGCGTAATGTGTCATTCATCCAACCCATATTCCACTTATAGTTATAACCCAGTCCTTTGAGATAGGTAGGGGAAGTAACGAGTGGCCAATCGGTCGCTTCTTCCGCAATCATGAGGACTCCTGGATAGGCTCGAAACACAACCTCATTGAGTCGTTGCATAAAAGCCATGGCCTGCAAGTTTTCCCGTCCTCCATAGATATTGCGTTCCCAAGGCTTTCCTTGTTCATAATCTAGATAGAGCATGCTACTGACTCCATCCACTCGGAGTCCGTCAAGATGATAGGCTTCCAGCCAGAAAAGGGCATTGGAAATCAGAAAACTCCATACTTCTGTTTTAGCAAAATTAAAATTATAGGTTCCCCATTGTCCATGTTCGTCCTTTTCAAAGACTGGCGTCCCATTGAATCGTCCCAAGCCATGGGCATCTTTAACAAAATGCCCTGGTACCCAATCCAAAATCACTCCGATGCCTGCTTGATGACAACGATCAACAAAATACATAAACTCCTGAGGTGTTCCATATCGGCTGGTGCAGGAATAATACCCTGTCACTTGATATCCCCAAGAACCATCATAAGGGTGCTCCATAATCGGCATCAGCTCGATATGGGTGTAACCCATATCCAAAACATAATTTAACAATTCCTCAGCGAAGTCCTGCCAGTTGTAAAAGCCCCCATCCTCTTTCCTACGCCAGGAACCCAAATGGACCTCGTAAATTAAGATCGGCTTCTCTTGCCGATAACTTGTTTCTCTTTGAGAAATCCATTCCTGATCTAGCCAATTATAGCCTTCTAGAGAATAGACNNTATTTATATAATTGTCCCAGAAGAATCTCCGCAATGAAGAGTGTCCACACACCCGTATTACCGACTTTAGTCATTGGATTTTGCTTAGCAGACCAGTGATTAAAATCCCCTACGACAGACACAGCCTCGGCATCTGGAACCCAAACTGCAAAGAACGTTCCTAGCAAATCGCCGTCTGCAATGCTATGAGCACCAAACTTCGTATAACTCTTATACAGCTCCCCGCTGTTAAAAAGATATAGTTCTTCAATACTTAAAAACCGCTCACTATCCATAGTTCCAGCCTCTTTACAATATTTTCTTCCTCTGTGATTATATTCTATTTCATAAGGGTTTCTCCTTTGATTTAAGTTAATTTTTTTTTTAAAGGAGTTAACAAAAGACCGCCCCTTCTAATGCAGCGATGCCCACTTATCCTCACCAATAGAATATTTAAATACCCTACCTATTTGTCGATATGGAACTTATGATCAACATATGATTATCCAGTTATAAGTCACCAAGGCTAGAAAGTTTCTACCCCTCTAGCCTTGGTGACTTATAACTTCATTATTTTATGCCCTTAGCCCAAGGAAACTAGCCCGGGGACAATTCCCACTCTCCACTACACAAACCAAACCTAAATTTGCTTTTAATTAAATTTTTTAGGTCTTAATCGTTCGCTCAAGAAGGACCCTAACCAAGAAGATCCTACCGTTAGACACGCAAATAAAATAGTAAGCTCAATTAGAGTTAGCTCCTTAAAGGAATATAGCACTAAGATAATAACTGCCGGTGCACTGAGACTAACCCACGACAGCCCTGGTTTACTTTTTTCTATCAAGCCAAAAATTAATCCTAAGATGACGTAGGTCGCGATCACTAGTAGGAACGTGAAAAGTCGTTCTCTAGGAGAACCACTACTATCGGAATAAACAGAGTAGCCCATTTACAAGCATCTTTCATTATACCAAAATCTAGGCTCAAAAATATATCTATTGTGGTTCTCCGAGCAGGATTGTAGCTATTCTTGATATGCTTCCCATTGCTCAAAACACTTTTCCAGCTTTTTCTCCTGAGCTTCCTTTTCTTGAAATAGCTCGTTTAAACGATTGGCATCCAGACCAAACTCCATCATTTTCCTGTCAATCATTTTAATCTTACCTTCATATTGTTCAATCTCTTCTTCAAGGAGCTCTAGTTTTTTAAGATTAATCCTCTTAGGTTGCTGGGATGCCACCCTTTTCTTAATCTCCTTAGTTGCCAAACTTGAGGCTGCTACCTTAATTTCTCCCATTTCTTTTTTATGTTCTTCTAGATAATAGCTGTAATCACCGTGATAGACTTTGATCCCTTTATTCTGAATCGCCATCATCTTATCCGCCACTTTATTAATAAAATAACGATCATGAGAAACAAAAAGTATCGTCCCATCAAATTGAATTAGGGTTTCTTCTAAGACTTCCCTAGAATCAATGTCCAAATGATTGGTTGGCTCATCCAAAATCATAAAATTCACCTTTTCAAATGTCAACGAGCAAAGCTTCAACCTGCTTTTTTCTCCACCCGATAATGATTTTATCTTCTTATTAACGTCTTCCTTCATAAATAAAGCTTTTGCTAATTGAGATCTTGCTTCTCCTAAGGTCAACTCATGTAACTGTGTAAAATACTCTAGAACTGTCAGCTCTTCATCTTCATAGACCACGTTCTGAGGTAGATACCCGATTTTCACTCGTGAGCCTAGTTTTATCGAACCAGCATCTGGTTCTAATTCATTAAGAATCATTTTCAACAAGGTTGTTTTGCCACTGCCATTACTCCCTACTATACAGACACTGTTTTGATAAAAAACAGTAAGTTTAACGTCATGCAGCAAACTTTTATCCCCGAATTGTTTGGCAAGTCCTTCTGTTTCAAGGACCTTTTTCCCTGTTCGACCGCTTGCCTGAGCATCGAGTCGAACCTTTCTCTTTTCAAAAATAGGTCGATCCAATGTTTCTATCTTTTCTAGTCGTTTTTCTAATTCTTTAGCACGCCTGAACATTTTATCGCTGTCTCTCATGACACCCCAAATCCGGTATCTCTCAATTTGTCGCTCCATATTTTCGATCTTCTTTTGTTGATTTTGATACATCTTATAATCGATTAAGAAGCGACGTTCCTTTTCTACAACATAATAGCTGTAATTGCCAAGGTAAGGTACAGCCCGGTTAAATTCCAGCTCCACAACCTTATGGACAACGCTGTCTAGAAAATACCGATCATGAGATACCACAAGCACAGATCCCTTGTACTCCTTTAAAAAACCTTCTAACCATTCAATCGCTTCTAAATCCAAATGATTGGAGGGTTCATCCAGTAATAAAATATCTGGCTCTTCCAAAAGGATTTTAGCTAACATAACCCTTGTTTTTTCTCCGCCACTCAATTGCTCGAAGGGCATTGCTTTTAAAAGGTCTGTAATTTGAAGACCTTCTGTTACTTTACTAATTCTCGTTTCTATGTCATACCCACCAAGGGTTTCAAATTGCTCCGTTAAAAGCCCATAGCTTTGAATCACTTTTTCTAAAGCATCTCCTTGAAGTTGCTCGAGCCTTTCTTCTAGAGCCTTCATCTCTTGCTTAAGCTTAAAAACAGGTTTAAAAGCAAGTTCTATAACTTGAATTGTGGTTGCACTAGCCGCAAAAACAGGCATTTGATTGAGATAGCCGACTCTCGCGTCTTTCCGAATGGCTATAGTACCCTCTTGGTAATCCTCAACCCCCGTGATCATTTTTAAAATGGTCGTTTTACCACCACCATTTTGTCCAATCAAACCGATTCTTTCTCCAGTTTTTAAATCAAAGGATATGTTCTGAAATATTTTATTAGCACCATAATATTTGGTCATATTGTTAATACTGCACTCGATCATTGATTTGTCCGCTCCCAACTAAAGTTCCCTTATACTCCTGTCAACCTTATCGGCCGTTTGAAATAATGCCAAGCCCATACAACACTAGTCAACTCCCAGCCCTCTTGCCCATACTCATTGAGGATTCTAGTAGTTCTTTCTCCAAGTCCAAGAATCAAAACACATATATATTCGTACTTTTGCATCCTTACGCTCTCCTTAAACTTCCAGATTTTCTATAAATAATATCTCAATAATGAACCGTTGCCCTTTTCAGAATACATTCCGAACGTCATTAATAATAACCTTCTTCAGTACCAATTTCTTGAAATCTCCTACTTTCTAATTCTAACATATCCTATCAAAAACATATATTCACATGCCCAGTAATGTTGTCTATTTTTAGCATTGACTACGAAGCAGTATTCACGTTATCCTAACTTTAGTTCATCGATTATTGTAGTAAGAAAGGAGCACAAAACCGATGTTTGCAACCGTAACTTCAGATTGTATCGGGTGTGGTGCCTGTGAAGCGATTTGTCCTCAAGTTTTCAGGATGAATAGCTATGAAATTGCCGAAGCTTACATAAATCCGGTTCCTCAAGCCGCCGAAGCATCAACTAAAGAAGCTGCAAAAAGCTGCCCAGTTGCAGCGATTATTTTAGAATGATGCAGAATTTTCTATCCTAAAAACAGGGAGGCTATCCCAAATAAAATCGTACTAATCCCCGCAGCAATGAACGACGGCCTCAACTTGAAATGGGCATATTCCATCAAGGGAACATCCAGAATCGTACACAAGGTCACCGTATTATCGCTTAAGGGTGAGGCAAAAGCCCCAAACGTACCGCTGGCAAATACAGCCCCTATAACCAGAGTAATATCGGACCCAGTCTGATGAGCAAGCGTTACCGCGAGGGGCATTAACAAACCCCAAGTTCCCCATGAGGAACCGATAAAGTATGAAAGCACGCATCCTAACAAAAAAACGACAGGAGCAATAAAGGCAGCCGGGATCCAGCCAATCAAATGTGCTGCAATATAATTGGAAAACCCTAGATCCTCAGAGACTGCGGATAAAGCCCAGACTAAGGTCAACATGAGGATGACAGAGACTAATTCGTTGCCACCTTTGACAAAGTGAGTCACTAATTTGGCAATGCTAAAGCGTTGAACGAGATAAAAAAATATAGCTAACATCAATGTGATAAACAATGCCTCGAGCATAACATTGAGGGGATCCGCTTTGACAAAGGCGTCAATAAAGCCACTCGCTTGGCTATGCTCATCCCACCAACTTAAAAAGAGAGTCATCAACAGTACAACACTAAGGGGCAATAAGAGGTTACAAGGCTTACTGGGGGTATCCTTTTCATAGGCCTGCAGACACTTTTTCAATTCTTCTTCCTTCTGATCATTAAGGTTTCTCCCATCAGGATCCTCTGTATCATTAGCAAAGTCTTTGAAAAAACTATAGTAAATCCCTATCGCTATAATGATTAGCGAAAAAAAGTTAAATGGAATACTCTTAAGATAAATACTGTAGGAACTATCATTGATTCCAACCTTTTGTAGGGCTGTCCCAGTCAAGGACACCATATAACCTACAAAGGCTGTCGCTATAGGCACAAGCACAACGACAGGATTTGAAGTAACATCAATGGCAAAGCCAATCTTCTGAGAAGACATAGGCAGTCTCTTTTTTAAGATCTTCATAATGGGGGCAATCGTCACAATCCGAAAGTTAGGATTATTAAAGGTTCCTAACGTTGAAAGCCAAATGAGCAGCATTGCTGCTCGTTTGGTTTTTACTTTACGCCCTACAAGGTCGACAAAACCTTTAATTCCCCCGGTCATCTGAGTTAAACTGATCAGCCCTGCAAAAACATAGAGGAAAATGATCATGCGAATATTATTGGGTTTAACCAGGTTGTCAGCGATATAGGAGATCAGAGTTTGAATTCCTCCAAAGAGATCGGGTTGTTTAAGGTAACAGCCTAGAAGCAAACCCGCAAATAAACCCGGCAGAACTTGCCTAGATAAGATCGCAATAGGAATAACAACGAGAAATGGTAAGAGAGAAACCCAAGAATTGTCCATATAGATAGACCCTCCATCGCACTCAGTGTGCCCTGAAAGAGCAGAATAATGTGCTAAGAGTGTCAACTATATCCCATGGATCTTCCGAGAGTTCCTTTGCCTTTCTTCGCCTGCTAATGCAACCATTTATGACGTTGCTTAAGTGCATTTTTCATATCCTCAATAAAGGCTAATACTTGATCCTCTTTCGTTGACCAGGAGGTGACAAGGCGAACTGCAGAGTGATCAGCATCAACCTTTGACCAGACATAGAATGAATAATTCTTATGAAGCTCAGTGATCAAGCTATCGGGGAAGATTGGAAATAATTGATTTGATGGCGAGTATACCAAGAATTTAAAGCCTGCTTTGCCGATTTCAGCCCTGAGCAAAGCCGCCATCTTATTAGCATGCTTGGCCAGATCGAAATATAGGT
>DOPS01000352.1:0-12741 GCA_003512645.1 Desulfosporosinus sp. | reverse complement strand
GGAGCAATGCTGGGAGGCCTGATTCTAGGAATTGCAGAAGTATTCACCGTCGCTTATGGTGCATCTTCCTATAGGGACGCCGTAGCCTTTGGTATGATTATTCTGATTCTGTTTATTCGTCCTCAAGGACTTTTTGGAAAACGGCAAGGGGGACGTTTTTAAATGGATATTATATTTAACCAATATTATCTGCAAATCGCAGTCTTTGTCTTGGTGAATGCCATCCTTGGGGTGAGCATATATATGACACTATCCACCGGCCAGTTGTCCCTGGGGAATGCTGGATTTATGAGTATTGGAGCTTATACCTGTGCGATTCTGACCGTAAAAGCAGGTTTTCCTGTCTATTTGGCCATTCCCATCGGTGGTATTGCCGCAAGTTTGATGTCCCTCATCATTGGCTTTCCCGCTTTAAGACTTACGGGGATTTACCTGGCCATTGCCACCCTCGGCTTCGGAGAAGTCGTTCGAGTGATCGTTTTAAATTTAACCATTACCAATGGTGCCTTAGGGATATCCGGAATCCCGACCCTTGGAACAAAGATCGGCAAAGTGCTTTCTTCCTTAGGTTTCCCCAAGGGATTTGGAGGCTTAAGCGCACAGCAGAGCAGTACCTTGCTGGTGCTAGTTATTCTACTTCTCATCCTCGCTTTTCTGGTATTTTTCTGTACAAGACTTAACCGCTCCAGAGTCGGGCGGGCATTTGCAGCTATTAAAGCAGATGAGTCGGCGGCCGAAGCCATGGGCATCAATACGACCTATTATAAACTGCTGGCCTTTGCTTTAGGGGCTTTAATCGCCGGGATTGCCGGCGGTCTATCCGCTCATTTAACCTTTTTTATCGGACCGAAAGATTTCGCTTATCACCGTACCGTTGAAATCCTTCTTTATGCAGTCTTGGGAGGAAGCGACTTGGTTATTGGCCCTATCATCGGGGCATTACTCCTAACCTTGCTGCCCGAACTGTTGCGCTCAGCTTCAAACTACCGACTTATGATTTACGGAGCTCTTTTGGTCACTATGATGGCTTTCCGACCTCAAGGCCTCATAAGTGAGGACACGGTTCGTTTTTGGAAGGGTAAGCTTGGAAGGAGGAGTAAGCAATGATGTTAGTCCTTGACCAAGTAAGCAAAAGCTTTGGCGGTTTGGCCGCCTTAAGTAACGTAAGTTTTAAGGTGAATAAGGGGGAAATCGTTGGAATTATCGGCCCAAATGGTGCTGGAAAGACAACGCTCTTTAATCTAATCACTGGAATTTTCCCTCCCACTGAAGGAAATATCACCTATCAAGGCAAGAATTTATTAGGATTACGGCCCTATAGGGTTACGGAGCTAGGCTTAGCTCGAACCTTCCAGAATATCCGTCTCTTTGGTCATTTGAGTCCTTTAGAAAATGTCATGGTCGGGGCCCATTGTCGAACGAAAGCCGGGGTATGGAAAGGGCTATGGCGCACCCCTGCCCAACGCAAGGAAGAGAAGCAAACCCGGGAACGTGCCCAGGCTCTCCTTAAATTAGTTGGAATAGAAGAGGACACGGACTCCCCAGCAAGCTCACTTCCCTATGGACAACAACGTCGCTTGGAGATTGCCAGAGCCCTCGCTACAGAACCCGAATTAATTCTTCTCGATGAACCGGCGGCGGGGATGAATGAAAATGAAACCGAAGACTTACGTCATCTGATCAAGAAAATTCAAACCATGGGCAAGACAGTCATCTTAATTGAACATGATATGAACCTTGTCATGAACGTCTGTGACCGCCTTATGGTCATAAATTTCGGACAAAAGATTGCTGAGGGCACTCCGGCTGAGATTCAGCAGAACCCATTGGTCATTGAGGCTTATTTGGGCCGGGAGGAGGGCTAAGAGATGCTGAACATTAAAGACTTGTCGACGAGCTATGGTAGTATAAAGGCAATTAAAGGGATTGACATAGACGTTCCCGAAGGCTCGATTGTTTCCTTGATCGGCGCGAACGGGGCCGGAAAGACGACCACGATGAAATCTCTGGTTGGGCTTCTTAAACCTCAGGCTGGACAGATTAAGTTCCAAGGCCGGGAGATTCGAGGTTTCGCCCCTCATAAAATTGTAAACCTTGGAATGTCTCTAGTCCCAGAGGGTCGGCATATTTTAGCAGGGATGACGGTTCTTGAGAACTTGGAAATGGGAGCCTATCAGAGAAAAGATAAAGGCGTTCAGGAAGATTTAGAGAAGGTTTTCAAACGTTTTCCGATCTTAGAGGAACGCAAGCAACAATTAGGAGGAACACTGTCTGGAGGTCAGCAACAAATGCTGGCCATCGGCCGCGCACTCATGGCTAAACCAAAGCTTCTCTTGCTTGATGAACCCTCCATGGGCCTAGCCCCTCTGGTCGTTGCAGATATTTTCAAGGTCATTCAAGAGATCAATCAAGAAGGTGCGACCATTCTTCTCGTTGAGCAAAATGTTCGTTAAGCCTTAAAGATTGCTCACTATGCCTATGTTCTTGAAACAGGTAAAATCGTCCTGTATGGGAAAGCCGAAGAGGTGGCCAAAAATCCTCGTGTTATGGAAGCCTACCTGGGCGGAGCGAAGTCGGGGTCCTAAGGATAAGACCAAGATCATCCCCCGCTTTTCTCTGAAGGAGTGGGGGCTTGGTATCGTGGTCCAACCTGTAAACCGAAGAGAGGAGACATTCATCCATGGGAAATCAAACCCATAAAATCGTAAAAAATAAAGTCACCGAAGGGCTTCATGATATGGAGTCACGGAAAGGGAGATTTCGCGCTTTTGATGCGATTCGCCCCGCCATGTTGAAGATGGTTCCCCATTATCCTGAGCTTTCCAATCGTTTGCGGAGTATCAAAGAATACAGCATGGATCATTTAAATGACATGATCGCCAAAGCACAACGGTCGTTGGAAGAAAAGGGTTGTAAAGTCTATCTTGCCGAAACCTCTGAGGATGCTCAGAACTATATTGCGAGGCTTATTCCAAAGGTCGGCTTGGTCGTCAAGTCTAAGTCAAATGCCGGTAAAGAAATTAATATTTCCCACTACCTCGAAGATCGTGGCGTGAAGGTCGTCGAAACGGATCTGGGAGATCGAATTAATCAGCTTGCGAAGTGTGAAGCCAGTCACTCCCTGGCACCAGCGATCCATATTCCCATTGAAAAAGTAACTAAGCTTTTTTCTGAAGAAGAGGGAACCCAGTTAGAATGTACCCCTGAAGCCTTGGTTATTTCTGCCCGTAAAGGGCTCCGGGACTTTTTGGTTAAAGCGGATGTGGGGATCTCGGGAGCCAATGCAATTGCAGCTGATACGGGGAGCGTTTTCGTAACTGAGAACGAAGGAAATATTCGGGCAGTTTCCATGATGCCTAAAATCCACATTGTGATCGCAGGTGTAGAGAAAATTGTCTCGACCCTTGAAGATGCCATGCAAGTTGTACGAGCGGCAGCGGTCTACGGGGTCGGTCAGGACATCGGAACCTATGTTTCGGTGATCTCAGGAGTCAGCGAATCCCTCGATCCCGATCTGGAAGAGGATATCCACGGTCAGGGCCCTAAAGAAGTACATATCGTTTTATTAACAAATGGTCGTAAGGCAGCGCTGGAGGCAGGATTTAAAGAGTCCCTTTATTGTATCAATTGTGGAAGTTGCTTGAACTTTTGCCCAGTCTATCAGGAGGTTGGTGGCAAGTACGGCTATAAATATCTGGGGGGGGCGCGGCCTGGTTTTTGCCGCCTTTCATGGCGACTTAGAAAAGTCTGAAGCAAATGGCTTATCCCTCTGTATCGGATGTCAAAAGTGTCAAACGGCCTGCCCGGTACAGATGGCGACACCGGCTATGATATGGAAGCTTCGGCAAAATGCTGTGGCCAAAGAAGGGGTTGGTTGGAAGAAGGATTTAATCTTCTCAATGTTAACCAAACCTCAGACACTACCGGTAGTCAGTAAACTAGCGACGACCTTCGGGAAGCTGGCCTTAAAAGAGGCGGATCAAGGGATGACCTCTCGTTTGACCTTCAATTCCTTCGGGTTACCGCAAGAGCGTGTCATTCCCCGCTTCTCCGGCAAGTCCTTTATGGAAATCGCCAAACCGAAAACAATTGCTAAACCAACTAAAAAAGTTGGCTTTTACCCAGGTTGTGTCGTAAATTACACCGAGACAGATCTGGGAGAAGCGCTGCTTCACGTCTTGGGAGAAAACAACGTTGAGGTGAAACTCCCCAAAGAGGATGTCTGTTGTGGAATCCCAAGTATTGTGAGTGGAGATATAGCTCATGCCAAAACCATGGCCCATAAAAACATCGAAACTTATAGTTCCTTTGATATAGATGCCTTAGTTTTTGTTTGCCCGAGTTGTGCAGTTGCTTTCAAAGAAGAGTACCCAAAACTGTTCGCCGAAGATTCCCCTGAGCTTCAGGAAAAAGTGAAAAACCTTGCTCTGAAGGTCAAAGATATTAATGAATTTCTTAGCCAGGATATTGAGTTGAAGCTTCCAGCCCAAAGAGTCCCAGAAACCGTGACCTATCATGATCCTTGTCATCTCGCTCGAAGTATGGGTGTGAAAAAGGAGCCCCGGGAAATTATCTGGAAGATCCCCGGAGTAAATTATGTAGAAATGCAGGATGCCGATACCTGCTGTGGGTTTGGTGGATCCTTTAGCTTAAGTTTTTATGAACTCTCGCAACGGATTAACCAAGGGAAATTAGAGACCGTTGCGGGTACTAAGGCCACCACGTTGGCGACGAGTTGTCCTGGATGCATGGTTCATTTCCGCGATGGGTTTGCTCAGCATGGAATGAAGCAAAAGGTTTCTCACGTTGTTCAGATTCTGAGCCGAGCCTATGGGAGGAGATGAGCAGGATGAAAAGTACGAGTATTTCGAGCAGTCCAAGCAATTCAAGCAGTACAAAAGCTCAAAGGATCTTAAAGGGAATTCGTTCTCGCCGCGATACGCTTCTTCAAGAGTACCCAGATTTAGCTAGCCAAGTGCAGGAGATCAAAAGTAGGATCGCGAATAATCTCCAAAAGTCTGTCGAAAAGGCGGTTTCTTCCCTTAAAAGTAAAGGATGCCATGTGACGTTGGCTAAGGATACCAGAGAGGCTCAAGAGCAAATCCTTAAAATCCTCGCGGGTCATCAGAGCGTAGCAATGAGTAAAAACTCTGTTTTCACCGAAATCGCCCTGAGAGAGTATTTAAAATCAAAGAATGTTGAGGTTCTTGATACCGACCTGGGGGAACGAGTTGCCGGGACAAAGGTCGACGCGCACCCTTGGATTGCCAGTATCAATACGCCCATCCCCAACAAAGAATGGGTAGCTCAGATTAAGGATGAGATCAAACAGCAGGCAGCTCAGATGCAGTATGGAATTACCGGTGCCGAGGCTATTGTTGAAGAAAATGGAACCCTTGCCCTGTTAGAAAGTGAGGGAAATGTACGATTCACCTCGAATCTGCCGTATAATCATATCGTGGTGGCCGGAATCGATAAGATCGTCCCTTCCCTCGAAGATGCTTTGACGGTTTGTCGGGCCACAAGTGTGTATGGAATGGGAAAAGATGTTCTTAAATATATCTCCTTTATCAGCGGCCCTAGTAGAACGGCTGATATCGAGTTTAGAATGGTCCAAGGTATGCACGGCCCCAAAGAGGTGTATGTTATTTTGCTCGATAATGGACGTTTAGCAGCGGCTGAAAATCAGCAGTGGGATTTACTAAAATGCCTGCACTGCGGAGGGTGTCTCGTCGATTGCCCACAATATCTCGGAGAAGGATTAGAGCGCGGCTATTATTACACCGGGAAAAAGGCACAGGTCTTAGCTGCTTTTTTAGAGGGCTCCAAACAAGTCGACGCTGCGGATTGTGGAGACTGCTCACTGTGTAATAAAACTGCCCTACAGGCATACAAGTTTAGCTTTGCACACTTTAGGGAGGTACTAATGCAGTTTGAAAAGATTACGAAACCTCACCGAACCTATCAAGAAGTTTTGAAGCAAATCAATAAGTTGATCATCGGTGGCAAGCTCCGTCCCGGCGATCGACTGATGGGTGAAAGAGAAATGGCTGTAGAATTGGGTGTTAGCCGGACAACCTTGCGTGAGGCCTTAAGAACCATGGAGTTTTTAGGATGGGTTGAAATTATACCTGGAGACGGCACATTCATCCGTAACGCTCAGTTAAATGAGGTAATTAGCCCTTTGGCGTTAGCTTTATCGGCTGAACCGACAAAATTAGAGGAGCTTTAGGAAACTCGGATTGCCCTCGAAGTCGAATGTGCAGGCTTAGCGGCAATACGAGCCTCTGGTGAAGACTTGCAGCGGATTTCCCAAGCCCTACGTGATATGCAGTCTTCCTTAAAAAATTTAGACGCTTATGCTAAAGCGGATATGCGGTTTCACTTTCTGGTAACTCAAGCTTCTCAGAATTTAATGATGAATCGACTGCTGCAAACCTTTGTAGTCCATATCTTAGAACTCATCAAGAAAGCCGGACCGCTCCGTTTTAGTCATGATATCGGGGGACTATGCACAATTCAAGAGCATATCTCCATATACGAGGCTATTGCTAGTCATAACGCAGAACAAGCAATGCTTCTTATGAGAAGACATCTGGAAGGGTCGAGGGGCGAGGGGTAGAAATAGGGCACTAAAACCTCCTGCTATCTTAACTATACTAAGAAAAGGGATAGTAGTCATAGTAGTCTATGAACAAACTATCCCTTATTTCTTTACTGTGTTTACAGCTTAACTATACCAAATAAACAACGTAGTCAACGTAGTTACGTAAGCAACCCTGACAAAAATAGTATGGCGTTTTTAAGCACACAGGAACAACCATAGAGTAACCTTACACCCATTTTAATGGGCGATGAATATTTCGTTACTTCATCTCCGGGAATAATGAGCCACCCTTCCAGAGACTTGGCCACACAAAAATATTCTCTGAACTGAGCCATCATAATCCCATAATCATCAAGATGCGCGCAGAATAAGACAGCAGCGGTGTAGTCGGGGCTGTGGATAGTGTGGTCAAGCTCTTTTAAGACAGACCCCAAATGGCTTGTCCAAGCATTGTGGTCAACCCGCAGCGATAGCGCAGGGTTGTCCATAATGCGGCACTATCCACAGCCCAACAGAGCTATCACTGTTTTAATTTCTGTGGGTTAAGCTTTAAATAAACCAATACCGGTTAGGTTCAACTATTATTCCAGAGTATACTGTGAAAAGGCATTTTTATACTGACGGTGGGATTCCCATTCCCATTTGAGAGTATGTAAAATGTCTTTTTTGTTTGCAAAAAACATGAAGAAAGGAGAAAAGAATGACGTGAAGTTGAAGAAGTCTTAACAAAAGAAGGCAAGACAAGGTATATCTTGCTAAATAACAAGGGGGAATTCGTAGAGCCTGTGATAAAGTTTTTGAAGTTTAAGGATAATAGCGGTTCAGCGAGAGAAACGTTGAGAGCTTATTGTCATCACTTAAAACTCTATTTTGAGTTCCTAGAGCAAAAAGGTTTACTTTATTATGATTTAGGAATCGATGAAATGGCTGAATTCATGCGGTGGCTTCAAAATCCACATGCAAACGTCAAGGTGTTTTCTATTTCACCAAGGGCTCCAATGAGGAAACCCAGCACCATTAACACCATAATGACGGCCGTTGAAGTGTTTTACGATTACTTGAACCGGCACGTTGATTACTCAATTAAGCTTTCAGACAGACTCAAACGACAGATGATGGGTTCCCGAAGAGGTTTTAAAGATTTTCTATATCACATCAATAAGGACAAGCTCTTTAACAAAAAAATCCTTAAGTTGAAAGTGGCTAAATCTCGTCCAAAAACGCTACCCAAGAAAGACATCGCTTTAATGATTGAAGCATGTACCAATTTTAGGGATGAGTTTTTATTGTACCTATTATGGGAATCGGGTATGCGGATTGGTGAAGCTCTAGCCCTATGGCTTGAGGATTTTGAAATTGACGGTCGAAGGATTCACATTAGAGACCGTGGTGAGCTGTCTAACTTAGCCGAGATTAAGACGGTATGCAGCCCCAGAACGCTGGATGTCAGTGCCGACTTAATGAATATGTATTTGGACTATATTACGGAATTTCATATGGACGAGGTGGATACTAACCATGTCTTTATTAAAATGTCAGGTGAAAACAGATATCAGCCTCTAGAGTATGGTGATATTACTTCCCTGTTTAAACGGTTATGTACAAAAACGGGAATTCAAGTCCACCCGCATATGTTTCGTCATACCCATTTGGATAGCTTACGAAGACTCGGCTGGGCCCCCGAACTGGTACAAAAACGTGCAGGTCATGCGAATTACCAAACTACTGTGCAAGAGTATTACCATGTAACGGATGAAGAAGTTCGTGAGGCGTGGGAAAAGACCGAAGCAAGAATACGGATAAATAAAACCAAGAGAGGAGCCACTCAGATTGATTGAAGCTTTCCGAGTAGAACCTACCCGTGTAAAACAGCAGGAGATCATCAAGTGTCTTACGAGCTACTGGAAGAACGATGTATGGAAAATAGATGACTCCTTCTTAAATGAACTACGCCCCCCAAAGTGGTCATCAACTACCAAGTCTGTAAATTTTTCATTCTTCCCTCCTTTGCAACGAGATGAAGTAAAATTTATGCTTGCAACCCGTATGCAAAACCAAGAACTACGGCTAAGTACAGTCTTTGCATACGGCCCCGCAATCAAACGATTGGGGATATTTTTAAACACATACTACCCTGGAGCGTCGAGCATCGTTGATCTCCCCTATGATAAAGCACACATTCAATGGAGGACATTTTTAATTGAAGGGGACTCTAAGGTCAACTATAAGTATGTAAATAGTATCTACCAGGTTGTATTTAACCAACTATACTCTTTCTTTGTAAACTTTTATGATACTCGTGAGGAAACTGAAAAAGACATATGGGATGTGAGAAAGATTCCAGGGGCAAGAATTACCGAAAACAAAAGTGATTATTTGCTTGATTTCATCAAAATACCAATACCGTTTCGCAGCCTTGCAAAAAGGTATCTTAAATTCAGAGTAACCATTATTTCTTATAGTCAGGGAAGAACGGACTTAATGAGCCTGCGTTTGTTCTTGGTATTCTTGCACGAACGATATGTAACATGGAACGATTTAAATAAATTGGACAGAAAAGACATGGAAGCCTATCTATATTGGTTTAGAGTATACACTAAAGGCTGGAAAGAACAGCACTATAAATATTTCATTGGAATCAGAACATTTCTAGACTACATTCAAAGAGCCCAATATCCAGAAGCGCCAGAACTTCCTTCCGCGTTGCTTTTGTTTAAGGAAGATTTGCCACGGCAATCCCAAAGAACCGAAAATGATATTAAATACATTCCTGACGGAGTCCTTCAACAACTAGAGGATCAGCTAGAACATATATACCCTGCTGAGTACATCCCCGTCGTTCTTATTTTACGAGCATCCGGTTGGCGTATTTCCGATATTTTAAACCTCAAATTTAATACATGCTTAGATAGAACCAGTCAAGGTTGGTATCTTTGCGGCGATATTGTAAAAACACAAGTACTCAATCACCGTGTTCCGATTACTGATCAAGTAGCGGTCGTTGAGGAAGTTAAAGAGAATAGCACCCCTGACAATAACCCCAATAAACTTCTCTTTGTTCGTTTTGACGGTAGACGTAAGGGGCGTTGCCCACAAGGACATGCCATTCAGAAGGCATTAAATCGCCTTGCTAAACAGCGAAACATTGTCGACGACCAAGGAAATGTATTTCACTTTGGTAATCATGCGTTTCGTCATACAAAAGGAGTCGAACTTATTAACAATGGTATGAATTTACTCCATGTTCAGAAGTGGATGGCTCATGTATCACCTGAAATGACCCTTAGATACGCTAGAATCCTTGATACCACTATGCAAACGTCTTGGGAAACAGCGACTAAACAAGGTCTATTTCGTATTAATGAATCCGGAAAACCTGCGAGAATTGACATAACAGGCATAGGAAATGAGGATCTCGTTGAATGGGAATATATTCGTTCCAATCTTGATGCCGTCAGAATGCCTCTTGGTTACTGCATGAAGCCTAAAAAGCAGGAATGTCACACACAATTAATCCCTTGTCTGACCTGCCGAAACCTCTGCACGACCACTGACTTTATCCCTCAATATGAACTTGAAATGCAGGAAACGAAAGCAATGATTGAACGCGGTAAAGACCAAGGGCGTTCGAGTTGGATGGAGAAAAACCCAAACCTTATTGGAGCGTTATGAGTCCATCCTAGTTGTTTTAAAAGAAGGCAAGACTCACAACAAAGCAAGCAAGAAAGGCCGTGAATATGTTGGGGAGGGACCGCAGTGCTAGGTGATCATCCTCGTAATCAGACGGCTTGAAAACCTATTCTAGGCAGAAACAGTTTGAAACGGCGAAGAAAGTTGATGAAGCAATTACGATTCTAATAAAAGACAAAGGAGCCATCAATTTTAATTGTGTGTCTAAACTGTCAGGTGTTTCGAAAACTTACTTGTATGAGCACCTAGCTATTCGCGAACGCATTGAGGCACTTCGCAAGCAACAGCAAGGGCTGCCCTCTCGAAAACACATAAAAGAAGATATGACAAATTCCAATAAAGATGTTCTTCTAACCGCTAAAAATAAACGCATTAAGGTATTGGAAGATGAGGTCAAACACCTCAAAGAGCAGCTAAAGCGCCTTGGTGGAGAATTGTACGATAGTGTTTAACGTAAACAGTGGTGCAGATTGGTGTTGTGCTGGTGTAAAAATCGTAGTCCAATACACCAAAATGAGGAGGTGAAAAATTGGCTAGACAGTCTATTGAACTAGCTGAAACGGTCAAAGAAGGGCTTGATAAGATGGCTACAGCTTTTGGCATGACGCAAAATGCTCTAATAAATCTTGCGGTTACCACGATGGTTGTTAAATATGAAGCAGAAGGAATGAGAATTTTCTTTGATTTAATATCTCAACCAAGGAAATCTAAGTAGTACGTTGTTTATATGTAAACAACGAGCGAACCCGCATTTAATGCGGGTTCGCTCTTCTTTGGTATAGATAACCTTGGGGGAGGCCTTCCCTCGATCAGAAAAATTAACTAGGTTTGAGTAATAAATGGTATACTATGCTTAACAGAATGTCTGAAATACTGAAAGGCGGTAATGATGTGCAAGCACAAGCAAAAAAGAAATCCTTCGGCTTTGTGCGACTAGGAAAACGTACTGTGGTCACGCTTGGGGCCGAGGTTAAAAGGGAGCTTCGATTGGCAGATGGTGACGTTTTCGAGTTATGTGTTGAAGATGGAAAAATAATTCTAGAACCTAAAAAGCTCATTCCAGCAGACCAGCAGTGGTTCTGGACTGAAGAATGGCAAGTCGGGGAACGTGAAGCTCAAGCTGAAATAGAAGCTGGTAAAGTTAAACATTTTGACTCCATGGAAGAGTTCCTTACAGATTTGGGGAAAGAAGATGAAGATTGATAGTATCTCTCGTTTCAAGCGAGCATTCAAAAAGTTGCCTAAGAATGTTCAAGCTCTCTTTATGGACAAGATGTATCAGTTTCAGGACGATTGGCAGCATCCTTCTTTCAGAGTCAAACGAATTCAAGGCACCGATAGCCTTTGGGAAGGCAGCTTGAATATGTCCATTCGTTTTACATTTGAATGGATTGCTGACGATGAAGGTAACGATGATTGTTTAATGCGAAATATTGGGGACTATGACCATTGTTTGCGTCCTCCATACTGAGCTCATGTATCGCAGCCTTACGAAAATAGACGAAAACACCTTGCATCTGATGCCCTACACAGTGATACTTCTTATTGAAAAAAATAGGCCGATGCTATCGGGAGGTCTCTCTAATTCGAGAGTGACTTTAAATTAGTGTGAACATTGCGTCCGATAATGAGAGTTAAGTGAAGTATGCCCGAGTCCAAACCCTTTGTCGAATCCTGAGGGGAACCGTTCGGACCCTGGGCGTAACCAAACTAATCAAACAAGAGCGAACCCGCAATTAATGTGGATTCGCTCTTGTTTACAATAGATAACATCAATAGTACCTTCCCTCGATCAAAAAAATTATCGAGCACTACGTACCTCTGAAGATTCCCAATGTTTCTGGGCTTCTTCAAAAATTTCATCTAAAGACATATCTCTATAAAGCTCTCCCTGCTCTTTTAAATAGTCCTGCCCATGCTGTCCCTTTTCAACAAGCTCAAATAATATGTCTATAGCCATTGCCTCAAATCGAATTCTCATCTGGCTTTGGTCATCGAAAACACGATTATATACGTTCATATCAAAATATATCTTCATGTTGTTGACCATCACCCTACTTCTAAACTTCCATAACAATTATAACACAAGTATGGGAATATTACACAGTAAAAGGATAATTATTAAGCTGCTCAACATGGAGTGATCTTCATCAATTATTTAGTAATTCCTTCATATTTGCGTCCGATAAGTAGCATTATGGCAATAGCAATAGCACCAAGTCTCTAAGTATATTAAGTAAAATGTCGAATTTTTAAAGAAAAGAAAGGTTCCAGGAACCTGACCGGAACGGTGACCACCAGGAGCCGTTCCGGCGAGTACTATCCACAGCCCCGACTGCAGGGACAAGATTGTTGTTGAATAAGTTGATATGTTGGTGTCAGGATCGAGTAGCCGGGGTCTCACGACCCCAAGCCCTCACAGAACCGGACGTGCGTAGAGTAGG
>DOPS01000021.1:2683-34344 GCA_003512645.1 Desulfosporosinus sp. | reverse complement strand
ATCTGTTGCAAGTAAAAAGGCACCGTCCTTTTTCTTAAATAACATATCAAGGAGGAATCGTCTTGAAAACCTATGACACACAACATCTTCGCAACGTTTGTCTAGTTGGGCATGGTGGAGCAGGTAAGACTTCCCTGACGGAAACATTTCTCTACAATTCAGGTGTGACGAATCGCATTGGCAAAATATCTGAAGGAAACACCGTCTCAGATTATCTACCAGAAGAAGTTAAACACAAAGTGTCGATTAGTATGAGTCTTATTCCTATTGAGTGGCAAGGGGTCAAGGTTAATGTTCTTGATACTCCTGGATATTCGGACTTTTTTGGGGAAGTTAAGAGTTCTCTACGTGTTGTGGAGTGTGGAGTTTTAGTGCTTTGTGGGGTTGCAGGGCTTGAGGTGCAAGCCGAAATTACGCTGAATGTTATGGAAGAACAGAAGTTACCCAGAGCGATCTTTGTCAATAAGCTGGATCGAAAAAATGCTAATTATGGCAAGGTGTTAGACCAACTCAAAGGTGCGTATCCAAATGAAAGGTTTGTAGCATTACAACTTCCCATTGGGCAAGAAGAAGAATTCAAAGGAATCATCGATATTGTCGAGAATAAAGCGTATGACTATGAAGACAATGGAAGCGGTAAATTTTCAGTTAGCGAGGTTCCCGAAGAATATAAAGATGAAGTTGAACTAATGAGAGAGCAATTGATTGAAGCAACCGCTGAAGCGGATGATGAAATCCTCATGAAATACCTTGAAGGGGAAGCACTCAATGAGGAAGATATTCAAACTGCCCTGAGGAAAGCGTTAAAGCAAAATCTTGTGATTCCGGTGCTCTGCGGTTCTGCGACGAGAAATATCGGGATTACAAATCTGCTGAATTTGTTAGCTCGATCCGTCCCAGCTCCTGAAGTTATTAAAGATAAAGCAGCCTTAGTGTTTAAAACTCTCGCGGACCCCTATGTCGGTAAAATGTCATTTTTCCGGGTTTATGGGGGGAAGTTTAAGGCCGAAACTCTAGTCATGAATTCAACTCGTGGGTCAGAAGAAAAGATAGGGCAACCCTTTTATTTAAGGGGTAAGAGCCAAGAACCCATTTCTATAGTTGCAGCTGGGGATATTGCAGTTGTTGCCAAATTAGTGGAAGTGAAGACTGGGGATACTCTATGTGGTAAGGAAAATATTCTCGAACTACAAGGGATTGATTTTCCAATTCCGACTTTATCCGTGGCGATCCAGCCCAAGACTAAAGGGGATGAGGATAAGCTGGGATCTACCTTAGCCCGTATTATTGAGGAAGATCCNNATGGGAGAGATGCAGCTTGAAATCCTGCAGGAAAAACTAGCCCGAAAGTTCGGTGTTGAAGTGTCCATGAAGGTTCCGCGGGTTCCCTATCGTGAGACAATTCGTAAGGCTGTCAAAGTAGAAGGAAAACATAAAAAGCAAACCGGTGGGCATGGTCAATATGGACATGTCTGGATTAACATAGAACCTCTGGAAGGGACTCCCTTTGAGTTTGCTGAGTCCATCTTTGGAGGGTCCGTACCGAAACAATACATTCCAGCCGTTGAAAAGGGGATCAGGGAGGCCATGGCAGAAGGAACTATGGTCGGCTATCCTGTAACAGATATCAAGGTCACACTTTGTGACGGTTCTTATCATGCTGTTGATTCATCAGAGATGGCCTTCAAACTTGCGGCGATCATGGCCTTCCGAAAAGGGGTAGAGCAAGCAAAACCCACGTTGCTCGAACCTGTCGTGGAAGTAGAAGTGAGTGTACCTGAAGAATTTATGGGAGACGTGATTGGTGACCTGAATGGAAAACGCGGCAAAGTATTAGGAATGTCGGTTGGAGAAAAATCTCAGGTGATTCGTGCCCATGTTCCACAGGCGGAAATGATGCGTTATGCTATTGATTTAAGGAGTATCACTCAAGGAAGAGGCACCTTTACGATGAATTTCCTGAGGTATGAAGAGGTGCCCGGTAAATTAAGTGACACCTTAGTAAGTCAATTAAAAACTGCACAAAACCATTGAGAAAATGGTTGTAACTAAACTTCTTTCTGCAAGTTTGTTACAACCATTTTAAATTGCCAATTAGCATTGAGGGGATAACTCAACCCTTAAAGCTATAAGAACTAATATTTAAAAAAAGGGCGAAACAATCTTAATATTATAAGATTGTTTCGCCCCTTGTGGCGTATACTGTAAGAGCAACTAATGGGATTAGTCCCATAAAGTTGATTGAAGTTATTCCAAGAGAATGATACAATTATTATGTTAGTAAGAACTAACATCAAGAGATCAATGTGATGGGAGAAGAAGTATGTGCTCACTTAAGACAGAAGATAAAATATTAAACGCTTCCATTCTTCTCTTTTCACAAAAAGGTTATTCAGCGGTAACGACTAAGGAAATTGCTAAAGAGGCAGGCGTCTGTGAAATGACACTCTTTAGGCATTTCGAAAATAAGCATAATTTGTTCGAAAAAACCTTTGATAGATTTGTGTTCTTTCCAAAATACAAGGCTTTATTTGACGGCTTAGAATGGGATTTAGAAAAGGACTTGATTAAAATCTGTTCCGCCTATCAACACATATTATATAAAAATCGTAAGATCATTCTGATGTATTTAAAAAATGAAGAATTGAACTCTGACTATAATATTGAGCTATTCAGATTTCCGAATGAGTTTAAAAAACTCCTAAACTATTATTTCGAAGAAATGCGGCATAGAGGGGTCATCCAAGAGAATCCAGATATGTTGGCTATTAGTTTTTTAAGGACAAATTTTGGTCTATTTATAACGTCTTTAGTTATGAAAAAACTTACCTTTGAAACAGATATTCAGATGAGTGTTTTAAGTTATGTTAAAATTTTCGCAAAAGGAATAAGCTCTGACAAATAACGACTTGTTATTAAAGCTTTATCAAATGCTATGCATCTGTGGAGGAAAAAAATGATTAGAGTTCGAAATATTGGATTGGATGTTGGTTCAACAACCGTTAAAATTGTAGTCTTAGATAATGAAAAAAATATTGTCTATAAGAAATATTTAAGGCATTTTTCCAATATTAGAAATACAGTAGTTTCTATTCTTAATGATGCCAGAGTTAGTTTGCATGGTCATTTATTGACCTTAATGGTTACTGGATCTGGAGGCTATAATATTTCTCAAAACTTGGAGGTTCCTTTTATTCAAGAAGTGATTGCCTGTACGAAGGCCATAAAGATTATGATTCCTAGTACGGATGCTGCCATAGAGCTTGGCGGTGAAGACGCTAAGATCACCTATTTCGGTGAATCCATCGAACAACGCATGAATGGAACCTGTGCCGGTGGTACGGGGGCCTTTATTGATCAGATGGCCTCCTTGCTGCAGACGGATGCTCCTGGCTTAAATGAACTAGCCAAAAATTCACAAAACATCTACCCGATTGCCTCAAGGTGCGGTGTGTTTGCCAAGACCGATGTGCAGCCTTTGTTAAATGAAGGAGCCGCCAAAGAGGATATTGCAGTCTCGGTCTTACAAGCAGTTGTCAATCAAACGATTAGCGGTCTGGCTCAAGGACGACCTATTACTGGTCAAGTAGCGTTTTTGGGCGGTCCGCTCCATTTTATGTCCGAGCTGAGACAGCGCTTTATTAAAACTCTGAACTTAAAGGATGAAAATGTAATTTTTCCGGAGGATTCCCAATTTTTTGTGGCCATTGGTGCAGCCTTGTCTTCACAAGATAAAGCGCTTTTTACCTGTGAGAGTTTAGATGAAAAAATACCCGCGATTCATAAGATCAATAACACTGAGAAGGAAGAGTTAGAGATTCTATTTGCCAATGATGAAGACTATCGTGAGTTTAAGGAACGGCATGCCTTGCATAAAGTCAACCGAGTGGAGCTTGAAAATTATCACGGGAACGCCTATCTTGGGATAGATGCTGGTTCGACAACCACTAAAATTGCTCTCGTCGATGAAGTAGGAAGCTTATTGTATTCACATTATGGTAGTAATATGGGTAACCCCTTAGAGTCGACCATTGAGGCCTTAAAAAGCTTGTATGGAAAACTCAATCAGGGCACAACCATCGTGAACTCTGCCGTTACCGGTTATGGCGAACATCTTATCAAGGCTGCCCTTCAGGTTGACATTGGCGAAATCGAAACCGTTGCTCATTACACTGCCGCTAATTTCTTCCAACCGGGTGTCGATTTTGTTTTAGATATCGGTGGACAGGATATGAAAAGCCTAGTGATCCGAGATGGGGTCATCGAGTCCATCACTTTAAATGAAGCATGTTCTTCAGGTTGTGGATCCTTTGTGGAAACCTTTGCCCATTCTCTGGATATGGATGTCAAAGAATTTGCTAGTTTGAGCCAAGCTTCAAGACATCCCGTCGACCTTGGGACCCGCTGCACCGTATTCATGAATTCCAGAGTGAAACAAGCCCAAAAAGAGGGCGCTGAGATTAGTGATATTTCCGCAGGGATATCTATTTCAGTGATCAAGAATGCTTTATATAAAGTTATTCGCCTGAGAAATGTTGAAAATCTAGGCCAGAAAATCGTCGTCCAAGGTGGAACTTTCCACAACGATGCAGTGCTGAGAGCGTTTGAACGAATTACTCAACAGGAAGTAGTCCGTCCTGATATTGCAGGCATCATGGGCGCTTTTGGCGCCGCTTTGATCGCCAAAAGCCGCTATGAGATTGGGCATAGAACTAGTCTCGTACAGGGAAATGATTTGAGCGATTTTAAGATCGAAACGTCCATGAAACGCTGTGGGTTATGCGGGAATAAATGTTTGGTCAGTATCAAAAAGTTTTCTGGCGGAAGTGAGTATATCTCAGGTAATCGCTGTGAAAAGGGTACAGGCAAAGAGGTCGTTAAGAACGATATACCCAATCTTTACGAATATAAGTACCATAGAGTGTTTGACTATAAACCCTTGACTAAGGAAAAGGCCTGGAGAGGTTCGATCGGAATTCCTAGAGTTTTAAATATTTATGAAGACTATCCTTTTTGGTTTACCTTTTTCACAGAACTCGGTTACCAAGTCTTAATTTCTGGTCGATCCTCAAAACAAATTTATGAACAAGGCATGGATACTATCCCTTCAGATTCAGCCTGTTACCCCGCTAAACTCGTCCATGGACATGTCACTGATTTAATTAAAAAAGGGATAAGAAAACTATTCTATCCCTGTATTCCCTATATTCGAAAAGAAGATCCAGAGGCGAACAACCATTATAACTGTCCAATCGTCACCTCTTACCCGGAGACCATTAATGCCAACATGGATATTCTTAGAGAACCTAGTGTTACCTTTTATCACCCATTCTTGCCCTTGGATAAGCCGAGCAGAATGGTTAAACGCTTGGCGGAAGAATTAAAACCTGAGGGCATAGCCAAGCATGAGCTTGCTCGAGCCATGAAGAAGGCTTATACCGAACAAGATAGATATCAGGAAGATGTCAGAAGAAAAGGTGAAGAAACCCTTAATTATATCCAAGAAAATAAAATCAAGGGAATTGTACTGGCGGGTAGACCCTATCATATTGACCCTGAAATTAATCACGGTATACCGGAAATGATTGGCTCCTATGGGTTTGCCATCTTATCTGAAGACTCGATTCACCATCTTGGCAAGGTTGATAGGCCTTTGCGTGTAGTCGATCAATGGGTTTACCATTCTAGGGAGTATTCTGCAGCCAGCTATGTTGCGAAACAGACAAATCTGGATTTGATCCAGTTGAATTCCTTCGGATGTGGTCTTGATGCTGTGACCACTGATCAAATAAAAGAGATTCTGGAAACATATGGGAAGATCTATACCGTTTTGAAAATCGATGAGATTAATAATTTGGGAGCTGCGAGAATACGCTTGCGTTCTTTGATCGCGGCTATTAACGAACGTGACAAGCGGAATTTCACCCCACACAAACTCTATGATCTACCCCCTAGGGCTCTGTTTACCAAAGAGATGAAGCAGACCCATACGATTTTGGCTCCGCAGATGTCACCCATTCATTTTCAGTTCTTTAAGACGGCCTTTGAAGGGGCGGGCTATACGATTGAGTTCTTACCCTCTGTGGATAAATCCGCCATTGATGAAGGCTTAAAGTATGTGCATAACGATGCTTGTTATCCGGCGATTATCGTTGTCGGTCAATTAATGAAAGCCTTGAGATCTGGTAACTATGATGTGAACAACACTTCGGTCATTATCACCCAAACAGGTGGTGGCTGCCGGGCAACGAACTATATCGCCTTTATTCGCAAAGCTTTAAAAGATGCAAATCTAGAACAGGTCCCAGTCATTGCTTTAAATACGGGTAATTCCTCAAATCTTGAAAGCAATCCAGGTTTTAAGTTTACCTTGGCTATGTTTAACCAAATCGTGAGGGGTCTTATTTATGGAGATCTCTTAATGCGAGTTCTTTATCGAGTTCGACCCTATGAGAAGTTTCCAGGCTCCGCTAATATCTTGTATGAATCTTGGGTTAAGCGGTGCCAAGAATCCCTGAAAAGTGGCGATAACAAAGATTACACTGAGAACATTCGTCAAATAGTCAAGGATTTTGATAATTTAGAGATCTATGAGGAGCTTCTCAAACCAAAAGTAGGGGTTGTCGGGGAAATTCTCGTCAAGTTCCATCCTACTGCCAATAATAATATTGTGGAATTGTTGGAGGCAGAAGGGGCTGAGGCAGTCGTTCCGGATCTCACGGATTTTCTTTTATATGGTGCCTTTGATCATGGTATTAAATATAAGCAACTTTCGGGCAGTTTTTGGGAAATGGTGTCTGGGATGATTTCGATCAACAGAATAGAATCCCTTCGTAAAGAGATGAAGAGGGCTTTGCAAGCCAGCAAGCGCTTTGAAGCTCCAAAATCCATCAGTGAGATCGCCAAGTTAGCGGAAAAACACCTCTCGCTTGCGAATCAGTCGGGAGAAGGTTGGTTCCTCACCGGTGAGATGGTCGAGTTAATACGAAGCGGGGTTAACAATATCGTCTGTCTGCAACCATTTGCCTGCTTGCCCAATCACATTACAGGGAAAGGGATGATTCGTGAAATTAGACGGTCTTATCCCTTAGCAAATATTGCTCCCATTGACTATGATCCAGGAGCGAGTGAAGTTAATCAATTAAATCGCATAAAACTCATGCTTTCTGTAGCCTTAGATAATCTTGGGGGTAAACCAGTGGATGCCAAACCGATCTTAGATCTAGAAACTGAGTTGGTAGAAACTAAACTGACGCTAATGTTGAATCGAGACACGAACTTAGTAGAATGTAAAATGGATTAATCAAAGACAGCTGGTTACTCTTGATAAGATAACCAGCTGTCTTTGATTAATGCAATTGAAAAAAAAGCAAAGTTTCTTGACAGGCAGCCTGATATCTTAGCTGCGCCCAAGAGACAGCTTTGACTTATCCCATCTCACAAAAAATCCGGATCTTGGTCATAATATTCCTAGTAAATGCTCGTCCTACTTATTGGCTCTCTCGGAAACGGTGGGGCCTTTTGATTTTTTATTTTCCATTATTAGCCTTCACATTTTCTCCATACAACGGTCATAGAACGGTAACAAATATATTCTAAGATAAGAACAACAGATGATTACTCGCTGCTTTAGCGGTTAACATAAAGCTGATTTTTTCATTTTTTACACCTCCTTCTACTCCCCCTCCTCGTGAGGGGATTTTTTATTGTTTAACTACATTGGCTATTTTCAAATCTGAATTTTTGACAGAGCACAGACAAATATCGTACAGGTTAAAACTAACCGATATTTACGGCTATTACCAAATGGATGAGATAATTCCTATCGATGGGGTCAATCATAACATGGATATTAACAGAAAATTACAAGTTAATAACTATAGCTTATATTTGCAATCTTTCATTAGAGGAAATAAGGAAGATACTTGGATTTTAGACTACAGTGTTCTAGATGCTACCGGGAATAAATTGGATGCTGCCGTTGAAGCTGGTATATATATGAAGGCAGACAATTAACTTTCTGTTAGCGGAAAGTATTGTTAGTTAGTTCTCAGTCTACTATTTGAACCAGAATATTGGGATCTTTTATTTTACTGTCCTCGGCCAGGAAAATAATCTTGGCTACTATTTCGGCTGTTTTTGGATCATCATCGATAAAGGGAAGAAAGATCCGGCCTCTGTGTTGCGAGTGTACCGGTAGGATATGCACTGATCCGCTGGCCATTTTGTGCACAACACCGCTGCCGAGGTGAACGGTATAGTCGCCAAGCGTACCCTTAATAAAGGCATGCGAGCCTTTCATTTCCACATTGGTCAGTTTAAGCAATCGTAGCATTTCTACAATTATGACGGTACGCATTTCGATCGTTGATAAGCTCGCTTCCGGATCAACCCCTCCGACATGAGCCACGCTGACGACTAAATCAACATCGCGCATGATCTCGGAAAATATTACTTCGGAAAAATCAGTAAACGGTACGGGTTGGCCGGTTTTTCTGTCCCGGAAATCAATTCCTTCAATTGTCGGTGCCTCAACATCAGCTGGTGAGAACCAGTCGGCCATGGCATAGATTTGCGCGATGATGTTTTCTTTGTAATACACCTTTTGCAAGCCTTCACCATAGCTAGCCGTCCAGCCCCTGCTCTTCAGGAGCGCAGCCGTCTTTTTCGGCTGAACCTGATGCCCGTCGTACCTGCGTGATAGGGTACGGGCCTCGAGTTCGTCGCTATTTGGCCTGTATAGTTCCCGGAACACCTGCTTAAACGGCTGAATAATCTGGCCGTCATAGATATCCTTCTGGTAGGCGGGCCATTCCCCGCTGGCATAGAGGTGTACCGGATGCGCAATAATGTATTTATCCTCCAGCTGCATCTCCCATCTGCGGTTCTCGGTATCCATAAGCGCTTGCTCCCTGAAATAGCCCAGTTTATCCCTACTCTTGAAAACGAGGTTTTGCAAAAGCGGATAGATGACAGGATTTTGGGTGAGATTTTGCAGTTCGTCGGCGGTAAACTCATCCCCAGATTCCATTGCCTTCTCCAGTGACATACGGGCTCGGGCGTGCTGAGCCTTGAGGGATTTTTGAGCGGCTATTACTTCCTTGATATAGTCGTTGGCCTTTAGTTTGGCTGGAATATCCTTTAGCACTTTACCGTTCTTTTTAACAACAACCGCTGCCCGGCCAAGTTCATCAATACTGATCATAAGCTCCATATCTCCGACAGGTGTGGGTTGCAGATATTGGGCAATGGAGTTGATTTTTTCGGTTTCCATCGACCACGTGAATCGGGTAACATCCTGGAAGCCAGCATTGCGTGCCAAATTCTCTAGGGCAATGGAGACTGCTTTGCCTTCACTTTCCCGTCGCTGGGCTCCGAACTGTTTGCTCTCTTTCAGGAAGCCATGCAAAAATTCATATCTGGTCAGGGTATCCATTTTATCCTTACCGAGTGGAATTAGTCCGTAACACAGGACGTAATCCTTGTTGCGTTTTTCTCGGATGATGGTTTTAGCGTGTTCGAGACTAATCTTACCAAACACTGCATCGGCAAAGAGCTGTGCGCGTTTATGCAGACCTCCTCCGGCAATATATTTGGCACTGTCGTAGACAATTTGAAAACGTTTTTCGCCCAGCGTTGAATAGGCCTCGTTAAACCAGGCGATATCAAAGGCCCCATCTTTAAAATCCTGGGGGGAAACCGGCGAGAAACGGGCGACAATGGTTTCTTTTTCAGGGGTGAAGGTTTCGTTGACATGAGCGTGAAAATACCAGCAGGCGGATTTGAGTCCCGGCCAGTCCAAATATTGTTTGACAATATCCAGCCATTGTGGTGCATACATGGTCGCATCAATCAGTTGTTTGTCTGTAATCTTAATTCCCATTAATAACTCACGCAGAGTGTTCTCATCCTCACCCTCAGCCGGATAACAACATTTCAGCAAGTGGCTAAAAATCTGCTTTTTGGTGCTGTCATCCCCGACAAAGTTATACCCGCGCACAAAGGTGTCCTTTTCCGCTCCGACTAGGATGTCTACAAAGAACCTGGTCCCTGAGCAACGATGTATCTTGGCGGCCAGATGGCTGACCTCAGTAGTCATATCCCCCCGCTTCAATTCAATACCGACGATCCGGTCAACAACCTTATGGCCTACTTGATAGAGCTTAAGACAGGAGGCAAGGTCTTTGTTGCCGTGACGTTTAGTATCCGTCAGTTTGGCTAAATTTTTGGCACTTAAAGGTCTACCGCAGAGTTCCGTAAACAATTCATT
Source organism: Desulfosporosinus sp. (assembly GCA_003512645.1). Taxonomy (GTDB): domain Bacteria; phylum Bacillota; class Desulfitobacteriia; order Desulfitobacteriales; family Desulfitobacteriaceae; genus Desulfosporosinus. The sequence continues at coordinate 24,074 of DOPS01000021.1, read as the reverse complement.
TTCATCCACCAGTCCTAGGGTGAAGGCCTTTTCAAAATCGGCCAGTTGGAGAGAAGCATGGGATTTATACCCTGAAGCTTTATAATACGCATATCTGATTTGAAAGCCTTCAGTAAAGCTTTGCTCATTATAAATACTGTCGCTGATCTTGCGATGCCAGTAGGAAATCTCTTCGGCATCAACTAGGCAGGATTTATGGCTTCTATAATAGAAAATTTGATTATCCTTTTGTTCATACTCTTCAGCAAAACGCCGGACAGGCGTCTTTTGATAAATATACCCTGACATATCACGACAGAGAGGAAATACCTCCTCTGGGGCGCAATCATTCAATAAAGCAGAAAGAATAGTATGAATATGGGATGAATAGGGTGGTTTTTTCAGAGTTCCCTTTAATTCTTTATGTTTCAGGGGGAACAAATTCGCGACCAGGGTATCATACCACTCTTGATTCTCGGAGGAGGAAGAGAATTGGTTTATATTATAATAAAATAATAGTTCCAGTAACTTTGGAGTTGTAAGACTATAGTCTAAGGCTGCCCCCCGCCACACCTCTGGCAGCGGATAATTGTCTAAGTTTAGAGCCCTATCAACACGGTTTTTTATACATCTAATATTATATTCTCCACCCAGCACCACTTTAGAAAAAGATCCGTTCCAGTCTTCAACCTCATATTCATACGCTTTGTGTTGATCAATCAGGTCGCTTAAGGCTTGCAGGATCATTTTGATCTCGAAAAAGTTTGAAGACAGGATATCTTTGGCTGAAAAGCCTTTAGGACCAGCAATTTCCGGCAGGGAAATTTCCTGCTTGGGCTCATAAAGTCCAAAACCGTTGGCAGCTGAATAAACCGGTCGAGCGCTGTCAGTGATTTTTTCCGCCAAGATCTTTATTTTTTGCGAAGACCCGGCAAGCAATTTGGCCATCTGTTGGCACTGCGGTAATATTTTCATATAATTGGCGTCGTTTTCAACTGCCGCAATCATATCCAGAGCCGCGAGGTGTTTATTCTCATTTTTTTCCTCAAACAAGTGTTGGATACTTCCTAATAAAGCTTGAGGTGATTGGCGCAGTAACATGGAAATTGCATTTTTTCTCAGATCGCCTGATTTATATTGCAATAGGTCTTCAATTATTCGGTAGTCATCTTGGCTAAGGGGAAGTCCTTCCACGACTCTCAGGGCGTCAGAGCGCACAGATGAACTTTTGTCACCCATCAATTCCAGAATTGCTATTTTTTGCTTATTGGTCTGGGGTTTATTCAAAAAGACATCAATGAACACACTCCGGGTTTCGGCGCTCATTTTATCCCTGTAGTCCAACATTAGATCAACCATACTATCCGTCTGATTACCAGCAAAGGTTAGCAACATCTTGACAATAAGCTGATCATACGAAACACTTGCCTGACACCATGGAAAAAGGCTCTCTTTGAAGACCAGTTCTTTGCGCGGTAGATGGTCCAGCATGTTTTTTAGCTTAGAAAACAATTCCTCCGGGCTACCTGCACCCTCGATTTCCTTGTACTTGATGAGTCCACCCCAGTTTATCGGCCTAATGGAATTACGCTCTGCATCGGAGAATAGATTGCCTAAGACCCAGCATTTGACCTCATCATCGGGATCAGCCAGGAGCGGGGCAGCGAGTATGTGCTGAAAGTGCGGAACACTGGTCTGACTCAGGAAACCGAGGGCTACTATTCGTTTATACTTGTCAGGCGCAGACATCAGGTGTTTTAACGGGTTCTCGGTTGACATTACATCGTCGAAGGCCATCGACCAGAGTCCTATATAGATGAGCAGGGCATCGTTGCTTGCCAAACATTCCTTCGCATAAGCATCTTCAGTTAGGCATCGATACCCAGTTCCTAGACATTTTTTAATCACCGCAGGTTTCTGGGCTGAGATGCCGAGTCCCGTCCAGACATCAAGGGCTCGAACTACTGAAGAAAATCTGACAAGATCATGATCCAGTATTACCTTCGAGAGATAGAGGAAGCCTTCCTTTGAGCCTTCGTCCATACATTCAACAATAGTCTGGCGCAGCCCTTCCTGTAGCTTGGCAGCAAGGAGGAGGTCGCCTACCCACTTGTGCGCTTGGCTACTGTGGCTCATCAGGAGTCCTTTGATGATTTCGTGTGTCATAAGCCCTGCATTATTATCGCCATTAAAAAGCTCATGAATCCAGTGAAGCACCTGTTCATTACCCTCATCAATTTCAAGAGCCAGTAAACTTGAAATAACCGGATTGTGGGTAAAAAAATTGTCCTTTTGGACAGAAAAGTATTTCTCGTAGGTAAAGTCATTGGCGACCAATTGAATCATGGCATCGAGGTTTGTTACAGCGGAAGGCAGATACAACACATCGAATGATTTTGACCGAAAGGAACGCCGTTCATATCCTGATGAATAGATGTAATCAGGGCTTCTGTCCCAGATCTTTTTGAATTTGTTGGCCCATTCCTTACCCAAAAGTGCAACTAAAACGTTGGCCTCGGATCCAGAAAAAATACTGGTCATTCGCTCCGTTTTTTCTGTCCATAAGGTAGAATAAAGTTCATTTTTATTGTTAATTGATTCATAATAGTAACTTTCATTGGTTTTAAAGCTTGCTAGAACAGCCTTTAGGATATCGTTATTTCTACCGAAAAATAAGAAGGATTTTACTTCGATCTTGCGAAGATACTTTTGTTTGGCTTCACTGTTTGTTCTATAATACATTTCTCTATCCCCTTACCACATTCTGCCGGCAAGCATTGTAAACCGGATAAAGGTCAATACATCTTCTTCTTGTAAGGAAATCGTTTCATCAAGAGATGGCATCTCGTTGTCTCCATTAAATATTCGGTAAATACCGTCTTCAAAGGCCAGAATTACCGTTTCAATTGCTTTTTGCACATCAGCCTGTTTGTCGCTCTTACGCTCGCCAAAGCCAACCTTGCCGGTTTTAATCTGATTCTCTGTCTCTTCCGCAGAAAGATATTTCATGATCCAAGGTTCTACAGCTTTCTTATTGTATTCAGCAACATTTATCTGCACAATCTCAGTCAGAAGCTCTCTTAAGCTTGATGGAGTACCTGCCAAAACCAACTCCTTTTTAGTAATATATTCTTTACGTTTACCTGCCTGCTTGACGGAAACATAAACTTTCATGGTATCACCTCTCCAGCCGTTTTCAGAATAGGAAAATATCAGGGCTTATTAACTAAATTCTTCACCTATTATGTTAAACCCTGCCAATGTTATTCTTTAAGTAATGAAAGAGCGTGGGCCATATTTGTATTATTTTTAAAAAAATCTAGTAGCTATTATTGAGAAGGTACATAAGATTGACATGAATATCGGTTTAACACAATCGGTTATTGCTCCCACTGACTATGATCCTAGAGCGAGTGAAGTTAATCAACTGATCGCATAAAACTCATGCTTCCGTAGCCTTAGATAATAATGGGATAACCAGTGGATGCCAAACCATTCTTAGATCTTGACTCCGAGTTGGTCGATAATAAACTGACGCTAAAGTTGAATCGAGACACACGTTAGTAGAATGTTAAATGGATTAATAAAAAGACAGCTGGTTACTCTTGATAAGATAACCAGCTGTCTTTGATTATTGTCGAGTTGAAGATTTTTTGATTTCCTTATTCTCTCTTGTATTCAAGGGTCCATATTTCTGCCAATCCTCGGGTGTCATTTTTCGAGTGATGCAATCACTAATCACAGCAGGAGAATCTTCATTTTCGCACATCATTTGTGCAGTTTGAATAGTATCTAGTTTGTGTGCTCTTCCATACATAGCTTGTCAAGCTCCTTTTGAGTTTTCCTACAGTTTATAAGAGAAAAGCTAATCTGAGCATATGTCGTTAGTCATATTTGTATAGGACTTAAGCACGAAATTTAGCCACATTACTAAAGATGTCGAATTAAATGTATATTCCAGTTATAGACCTTTTGCATTCCTTCAACCCCATCAGATTACCACTATAAAGAATCTCGCCACCTCGGTTTCCACCGTCCGGTCCCATGTCGATGATCCAGTCGGCTCTCCTGATTATATCGAGATTATGCTCAATTACAACAACAGTGTTTCCTTTTTATATCGCTTTCCCGCACAATCTTCGCAAACAGTTTTCGTGGCATTCATAAATGAGAGGTCTGTTTCGATGAATCCCGTTCCGCCGCAATTCGGGCAACCACCCTCGGAGTTATAGCTGAAAAGCCCGGCACTCACCTTATTTTCATCGGCAAATATCTAGCGAATCAAATCCATTATTCCTGTATAGGTGGCTGAATTAGATCGAATGTTAGCACTTACCGCGCTTTGGTCAATCACAACTGCTTCAGTATACTCTTTGATAAAAACCTCATTGACAAGGGTACTCTTACCCGACCCAGCGACGCCCGTGATGACCGTAAACAAACCTTTAGGTATTTGCAGGCTCACATTCTTTAGATTGTGAATACTGCTTTTCTTTGTTTCGTAAAATTCATTGCTTATCCTTGGGTGCTCGTTAAGATCGAGCTTTTTTCCTAGAAACCTTCCGGTCAAGGTATCTGCCTGTTTCAAATCGTCAAAACTACCCTCAAACACAATATTTCCGCCCTGTGAGCCTGCCTTGGGGCCTACATCCACAATATGGTCGGCTATTTTTATAACATCGGGGTCATGTTCAACAACGATGACTGTATTTCCCTTATCTCTGATTTTTAGGAGCAATTCGTTTAGCCTATGAACATCTCTTGAATGAAGCCCAATGCTTGGTTCATCGAAAATATACATAACGTCCGTTAAACTGCTGGACAAATGTTTCACCATCTTGACTCGCTGCGATTCTCCGCCCGACAATGTGGAGGATTCTCTGGTAAGGCTCAAATAATCCAGTCCGATATTAATTAAGTTCTCCAGCCGTTCAAGGATGCTTTGCACAATTGGAGCAAAGGCTTTAGCATCAATTTTTTTAAGTACCTCGATCAATTCATCAATCTGCATCGATGTCAGATCATAAATGTTATAGCCCAGTATTCTCGAGGAAAGAGCCGTTTCGTTATACCTTTTTCCATTGCAATCACCACATTTTTGAATGGAAGTAAAGGCTTCAATCTTTTTCTGATTAGCTTGGGACTTTTCCCGATCTGTTTTGATGTTTTGGCGAGTGAACCTTTCTGTAAGTCCCTCATATGTGGAATTCATTTCACCATCCATAATGTTAATCAAAACCTTTTCGGGTTTGGCGTAAACCAATTTATCATACTCTTCTTTTGTATAGTCCTTTATCTTCTTGTCATTGTCGAAGAAGCCGTGATTGGCATACATTTTCCATTGCCACGTGCCTACACCGAACCCCGGAAGTAAAATTGCGCCATCGTTTAGTGATTTTTCCATATTTAAAGCCTTTTCTATATCCAAGGTCATGATTCGTCCGATGCCTTCACAGGTTGGACACATACCATGTACGTCATTGAAGGAGAAGTTAAAGGATAGGCCAATATTTGGCTCACCCAATCTGGAAAAAAGCAATCGCAATAATGAGTTAATGTCCGTAATCGTACCCAGTGTAGAGCGTGAATTCCCCCCCAGCCTTTTTTGGTCAACGACAATGGCTGTTGATAAGTTAGAAATCGAATCAACGTCTGGCCGCCCATACTTCGGCAGAAAGGTTCGCACAAAATTACTGAAGGTTTCATTTAACTCTCTACCTGCTTCTTGAGCTATCGTTTCAAAAACAATCGATGATTTTCCTGAACCCGAAACTCCAGTAAAAATCGTTAGCTTTCTTTTGGGGATTTTGAGACTGACATTTTTAAGATTATTTTCTCTAGCACCTAGGATTTCAATAAATTCAGTTTGCATCGTTTTCCTCCATTCGAAAGATAGGTTTGATAATTTAAGTAAGCCATGAAATTAATAAAAGATCAAGGCACCACGGTTAGTTGGGGTGTTTGATCTTTTCCAATATGTCCTATAAAATTAAATATATTCAAACTCTGAAGAGCAAAAAGAAAAAGGCTTAAAGCCTTGGTGCGATTGGCAGGGGATGAGAGAGTCGAACTCCCACTGACGGTTTTGGAGACCGTTGTTCTACCATTAAACTAATCCCCTATATTTTTTGCAACGAAGTAAATTATATCGCAGAAACAGAAAAGTGTCAATATCTAAAAATAAATTACAAGATTTTTGAATTAGATTCAGAACAGGCAGGCAGGATTTTTGAAGAAGAACAAGAATAGGCATACTATAGTTAAGTATTGTCTTTTTGACCTCTTGATGTAGGATTGGAAGTGAAAATGCAATTGAGGGAGGGGTGTTCTTGAGGTCCGATTTACACATTCATACCTATGAATCTGACGGCTTGCTTTCGATAGAAGAGGTCATGAATCTTGCGCAGGCCAACAATGTTCAAACCTTAGCTATTACGGACCATGAAAGTACCCAAGCAATCTACAAGGCTGAAAGTCTTGCCAAAGAACTAAATATTAAGATTATCCCTGGTGTGGAATTGTTAACCAGCTATCAAGGTCATGAAGTCCATTTGCTTGGGTATTTTAAGACTATAAATCATCCAGTTCTGCAAGATCGTCTGCAAGAAATTCGGGCACAACGGACTGCTTTAGCCTATGATATGGTGGAAAGTTTAAAAAGTGGTGGAATTTCTTTGGAATGGCAAGATGTTGAAAAGGAAGTCGGAGCAAAAGGCGCTGTTACTAAGGGACATATCATGAGGGCTATTTATCATCAGGAAACGGGTGGCAGTCAGAAAAATTGGCGAGAAATAGCAGCTCATTTTCGTCCAGGGGGGGTAGCCCATTTACCGTATTTAAACCACAGATTTGAGGATGCCGTTGATCTTATTTTTTCTTGCGGAGGACTTCCTGTAGTGGCCCATCCAGGACTGCTCTGGGATCCCCAGATGGTGTTCTCTCTCTTAGCCTATCGGCCTATTGGGCTAGAAGTGTACTATGGTTACTGGGAAAGACAAGCAGCACTTATTCAATACTATGCCGAAGTGGCCGATAAATTTGCCATCATAGCGACTGGTGGTAGCGACTATCATGGACCTTCAGGGTATGTAAAGCTAGGGCAAATGGATGTGCCCTATGACAGTGTTCTTAAGCTACGATCTTACTTAACACTATAAATATATTTTCACTAACGTTCCGGTAGACAGAAAGGAGCGAGTCCTTGGGTAGGAGAGTTTGGCTCGCATTTATTGCCGTATTTATCATCCTGATTGTGGGGGTAGTTGGGCTTATATTAACGGAACACCTCAGTTTATCTAGAGCTATTTATCTCACAGTTCAGACGGTCACGACAGTAGGCTACGGAGATATTGAACCTCAAACTGAGGCTGGGCATGTCTTCTTAATTTTTCTGATGCTAAGCGGAGTCAGTGTTATGCTCTATTTTGCCGGACTTCTGATGGCCTTTCTGGTTGAAGGTCAATTAGCCGGGGTGTATTGGAGAAGAAAGATGAATAAGAAGATTGAACAACTACAGGATCATATCATTGTCTGTGGTGCAGGACGTGTAGGCAGACAAGTCGTATATCGCCTTCGTAAAGAGGGGGCACAATGCGTTGTAATAGAACAACGGGAAGATCTTGCTAGACAGCTCATTGAAGAAGGTTTTTTAGTCATTAACAGTGATGCTACCCATGATGAAACCTTGATTAAGGCCTCCATTAATACGGCTAAGGGACTGATCTCAGCTCTCCCCGAGGATTCTTTAAATGTCTTTGTCACCTTAACTGCGAAAGGGCTAAATCCCAATATTCATGTGGTAGCTCGGATGGATCAGCCGGAGTCTGAAAAGAAGTTATTGCGGGCAGGTGCAGATAAAGTGATTTCTCCAGCAACTCTAGGAGGGTGGAGAATGGCGATGTCGATCCTAAAACCTATAAGTGTGGAATATCTGGAGACCGTGATTCATGATCATAACATTGAAATGGAAATGGTGGAGCTGAAAATTGATCAAGGCTCATGCTTAGTTGGCGAGACATTATTAACGAGCGGAATTAAACAGCAAACAGGTGCCATGGTTCTTGCGATTTTACGAGACAATCAGGTGATTAGTAATCCTGGTGCCAGCGAAGAAATATTGCCTGGAGATCTATTAATTGTATTAGGGTTAAGAGATCAGCTCCATCGGTTAGAAAAACTTGCTGCAAATCTTATAGCATGCAAATCTTGACAATCATAAGGGTGTTGGAGTAAAAGATTATGACTTGGGATAAAATACCCTCTAAGTGAAAGAGTAAACTGTTTTCATGTGGAGGGAGAATTATGCATAACTCACGAGCCGAAATAGACGTCCTTCGGGATATCAAAAACCTAATTCATACACATTTTGGGGAAAGTGGCCAAGGACTTCACGTTAAGGTAACAGGAGATCGGGCAATAATTTGGGGGACGGTTGATAGTCTGGTAGAAAAGGATTTTTTCGGAAGTCGAATCGGTCGAATTGATGGAGTTAGAGAATTAGATAATTCGCTAACAGTAGCCGATGACGGAACTATCAAGGACAAAGACATTGAAAAGGGCATCAATCAACGATTCCAAGGATCTAACTATATGGATGTTACTAAGTTAGGTTGTCGTGTAAGTCGAGGAATTGCCACTTTGCTAGGGCATGTGGAGACCCAAAGTACGGAGAGATTAGCGAAACGTTTAGCCTCCCAAGTGCGGGGTGTTAAAGAAGTACGCAGTGAGATTCAATTTTTAGAAAAGGCTGTGGACGATGCAACGTTAGTCAATCGTGTCGAAAATGCTTTGGTTGCTTCTCCTTGGGTCAATGCTCATGAGATTAGGACAGAAGCTCGAATGGGGCTAATTACGCTAAGCGGACTTGTGGATACTCAAGAAGAGATGGAATGGGCTGTAGAAACGGCTTATCAAGTACCCGGAGTAAAAGCAGTGGTCAGCGAAATATTTACTCGTCACCGTTCTCAAGGGGATGATTTGTGGTTAACTGAACAGTTAGTTTCCAAGCTCGGTCAACATCGCTTAAACTCCGGACAAATTCGCGCTTTTGTCAAAGACGGAATTGCTTTTCTGACTGGAGAAGTATACTCTGAAGAAGATCGGGAAAAGGCAGGAAAACTAATTCAACATATCCCTGAAATCCGCGATGTTAATAATTCGATCAAAGTAGCAGCACATTCTAGTAAGGGTTAACCCTTGATTAATAAGACCAAAAACCTACTGTCATTTACTGGTTTTTGGTCTTATTTAAGTTCATAACTTATAAATATATTCTTTGCAAAAAATGGTACTATAGGAAATAAAATATTTTTTTATTACTCCCGTTCACGTGATATAATGGGATTTGTTTGTTAAAGACTGTTATAGACGACTTTAAAGAGTGCAACTTAATATGAGGAGGGCAAACGTGGATCCGATAACACATGGCTTAATAGGAATTGCATTGAGTACCCTTTCGGGGCACACGATCCAACTGAATGATCCCATAATTTTAGGCTGCACCTTAGGAGCCATGCTGCCTGACTTAGACATTATTACTCATGTAAAAGGTCGTTTGAATTATTTATTAAAACACAGGGGAGCTAGTCATTCTTTGATTGCTTTAAGTGCTATGGCGGTAGGTCTGAGCACAATTCTGTATCTTGTTTTTCCAACAACTTCATGGACGACTGTTTTCTTTTGGACACTGCTTGGGACATTGTCTCATGGCATCATGGATTTATTGAATTCTTATGGAGCAGAACTCTTATGGCCTTTTTCACGCAAGAAAATTACGGCCGATATGATTATGTTGACGGATCCCGTCGTCTTAAGTTCTTTGTTGGTCTCCTTATTTATTTCTCTAAAACTCCCAGACTATGCGACACTCTCCTCATCTGCTGCCTTGCTATTAAGCGGGATCTATCTGGGCTATCGTCACTTAGGCAGACTGAAGACTCGCGACCGTATAATGGAGAAATATGATCTAAAGGATCGGAATCAGGTTAAAGTGCTTCCCGCGATGTATCATCCTTTTACTTGGAACTTTATTCTCTTTCAAGGGGACAATGTGAGTTTTGGCATTATCCGCAATAAAATTCCTGCAATTTGTCGAGTTCTCCCCAAGTTCGATGGAGAAAACCCATCACTTTCCAATGCGCTTGAAGGAAATCTAGCGGAAATATTTAGTCAATTTACACCTTATTATCATGTAATTCATCACTCTGGTGACCAAGAATGCAAGGTTGAATTTTTAGACTTACGCTATTGGGCCAAAGGAGACTTTATCTATACCGGTCATGTCTTTTTGAATGCTGACGGAGAAATTTCTCAAGAAATATTTCAACCTTTACCTAATCGTGAGGGTGTCCTCGTAGGATATTGATTTTGATCCCCTAAACCGTAACTGGTTAGGGGATTTTTGTAAGAAAAAATCTTTTGACATTCTTATAGCTCATCTACCATAATGAGTAGGGAAGCTTGGAGGTGGATTAGTGTGTCGAAAAGGAAGAAACGGTCAAATGCTTTTTGGCTTAAATTAATGAGTATCATTTTATTGACGATTTCGATACTTGGCTTGCTGGGGACTTTTGGTTTAGTGATCGGAAAACATGTATATTTTCTATTTGAGGTAACGTTGGGAAGTTTTACCTGGGCAGGCCCCATGATTTGTTTTGTATCTGCAATCTTGCTCTGGATTTATGCGGAGAGTTTAACGTCTGTGAGGTCTAAACGATCAGGTGTATCATCGGCAGAAAAATCAAGAGTGCCTAAACGCAAAATGATTGAGAGTATGGATCAAAAGTCTAATCAAGCCCAGGACAAGGGCATTTCTCTACCTGCGGGGAAACTAGTAAGCATGAAAGGGTTTAATCAATATTTTTCTTCACCTGAATGGGTAGAAATGAAAGACCTAAATCCCCAGAGAGTTGAGGAGATGGAGATATTTGGCAAGGATTTCCCCTCGTATTTTGGGACAGGTGAGTCGCTTTTTCCGAAGACCCCCTCTAAGCTGAAAAGTTTAAAAGGGCTGCATGATTATATGGAGGAAGTTGACCAAGAGGAACGAATTGAACGATCAACCTTCCAGCAGGCAAGCTTTTCTGCTCCGGGATTAGCCAACGAACCTCTTGCAAAACAATCAGGGTTTTCGACGGTGTTTAAGTCTCAAAGGGAACAAGAAGAATTCCTCTCTCGATATAAAACAGATGAGCATATACTAGATCTGGAAATTCTCGGTCAAGAGACTCTGGAATTAAAGACCGTGGATCGAGAATCTGTGGCTCAAGAAACTCAAGAACCAGTAACTTTGAGCCATGAAAATCCGGATGAGGAGGAGTGCTTGAAGGATGTACGTCTTACGGTTGATGAGCTAGAAAAAATGCCTCAAACCCAAATTGCTGCGTGTTCAGAACCTAGTTCTGAACTACCGATGGCTACCGACTTAATCAATGATCAGGCGAAGATGGAAGAGACGTTAAAAGCTCCCTATGCAGGGCAGGTAGCTCAACTCGTTGAACAGGTGATGAAAGACAAAGTTGAGAGAGTGGAAGTCCCTCAGGCTGTGAAGGACGTTGAGAGGGTTAATCACTGGAAGTTCCCAGATATTAACTTAATGGAGTCGATAATCCAGCGTGAAGTAATCCAAGATACGGAAACCCCAAAGCTGCTTGAAAAGGTACTCCTTGATTTTGGAGTTAAAGCCAAGGTTATAAGGGTGACCCGTGGTCCTGTTATCACACGTTATGAATTAGCGCCAGCACCAGGTGTGAAAATTAGTAAAATTGTAAATCTCTCGGACGATATTGCGCTAGGGCTTGCCGCTCGGGATGTGCGTATTGAAGCTCCGATTCCCGGTAAAGCAGCAATCGGAATTGAAGTTCCTAATAAACACGCACGAGCTGTCCCGTTTCGTGAGGTGCTCGAGACAAAGAGTTTCGGAGAATATCCTTCCAAGCTTAAAGTCGCTTTAGGTAAAGATATCGCGGATCAGCCTATTATTGCTGATTTAGTTAAAATGCCCCATCTGCTCGTAGCGGGGGCAACTGGAGCAGGAAAAAGTGTTTGTATCACGACGATCATTAATTCTATTCTCTTTAATGCGACTCCTGATGAGGTGAAATTTCTGCTTGTCGATCCGAAAATGGTTGAGCTCAGTCAGTATAATGGTATTCCGCACCTTTTAGCGCCCGTCGTCGTCGATCCTAAAAAGGCAGCAAGTGCTTTAAAATGGATCGTTAAAGAAATGGAGAATAGATATGAACTATTTGCAGCTGCGGGTGTACGTGATATCGAACGTTATAATCACCTAAAAGGGGAGCCCTTAAGAACTAAACCTGCCTTGCCCTTGATTGTGGTAATCATTGATGAATTAGCCGACTTAATGATGGTTGCCCCGGGAGAAGTCGAAGAAGCTATTTGTCGATTAGCCCAAATGGCCCGAGCCGCGGGAATTCATTTGGTCATTGCCACGCAACGCCCATCGGTTGATGTCATCACTGGGGTGATTAAAGCCAATATACCCAGCCGGATTTCCTTTGCTGTTTCGTCTCAAATCGACTCCCGTACTATTCTTGATGCTACTGGCGCCGAGAAGCTCCTGGGACGAGGAGACATGCTTTATTCGCCACTGGGAGTGAATAAAGCGCTTAGAGTACAAGGCTGTTTAGTAACCGATGACGAAGTCCAACGAGTGATTAAGCATTGGAAAGGGTTAGGTAAACCGGAGTATCTAGACCCAGAACGGCTTTTTGAGGAAACCACGGTGAAAAATGAAGAGACTAATGGTGCGGACGATGCTGTGTTTATTGAGGCAGGCCAGCTTTTTATCAGGACAGGTATGGCATCGGTATCCTTTCTGCAAAGGCGCTTAAAATTAGGGTACACTAGAGCGGCGAGGTTAATGGATATGCTCGAAGAACAAGGGGTGGTAGGAGGCTACGAAGGAAGTAAGCCTCGCCAGGTACTCTTAACCTTAGAAGAATTTAATGAACGGTTTGGATAATACTATGCGCGAGGATGAAACGAAAACTATTAAACCTTCGAACTTCGAACGTCAAGCATCTACCTTATGCCTCGAAATAATAACTTTCGAACATCACGAAAAAAAACTCTAACCATAAAGAATTGGTTAGAGTTTTTTTTGTAGTTTAACCTCCGAGATTTCGAACTTTGCGCCTCGAGCCTCGATGAATTGCCTACGGTGTTTCTGTATTATGAATGAAGTGAGAGGAAATGGGAATAATGCATAAATAATGTTAAAAAATAGACGGAGACTGAAGAATGAAGTTTTTTATGAGATCAATGACGAAGGATAAACCATATAAAGATATTGTTCTAAATGGGGAAGACTTGCTTAGTCACGCCGAAGAGATTGCCCGATTAAATGCTAGCCAAGGAAGCAGATTTCCGAAACGAACGTTGTTACCTAGGGTTAAGCAAAATATGAAGTTCATAGAGCAGGCTTACCGAGAAATTACGGATTATTCAACCCGAACTCAAGATGTTGTACCCGCTACAGAATGGTTACTTGATAATTTTTATAGTTTGAAAGACCTGAGAGAGGAGATTCAAAGTAGTCTACCCGATAAATTTGAACGTCAATTACCGCGCATTGCCAGTGGAGACTTTCAAGGATATCCACGAATTTACGGGTTGTTAATTGAACTTATCGAGCATACGGATAGTCAGTTGCGTATTGACACACTGAAAGCGTTTATCAACGCCTATCAGGTTCAGGTTCCTTTATCAAGCGGAGAACTATGGGCGATACCCATCATGTTGCGAATTATTCTGCTGGAAAACATTCGCAGGTTAACGGAACTCATTCTTTTTACCCAAGCGGAAAGAGAAGCAGCAGATCGGTGGGTTTTACCCCTTTTGGAATCAGAACATCTTCCAGCAGAGTGGGAAGGACTATTACAATCTCTCGAACCTCAAGAGGAATATTCCTCAGCTTATGCGGAACAGATTCTCAAGCGCATGCGAGATCTCGGGGTAGATGTAGCACCACTTTTACAGTGGGTTGACCGGGTCGTGGCCAAACAAGATACAACCATCGAAGAATTAGCAAAACTTGAACGTCAACGTCAGACCACGTATCAGGTGTCAATGGGTCATGCAATTTTGAGTATTCACTTTATCACTGCCGAAGATTGGCCTCGTTTTTTCGAAGAGGTCAGCATGGTGGAACGAGTTTTTCAAAAGGATCCCAGTCGGGTTTATTGCGCTATGGATTTTCAGTCTCGAGACGCCTATCGCCATCAGGTAGAAAAAATAGCCAGACGATTCAAGGTTTCGGAACTGGTCGTAGCTCGAAAAGTGCTCTCCAGAGCGCAGAAGGCTCATGAGTTAGGTGAGACAGCAGCGTCCCATGTCGGGTATGACTTGATGGGAGCAGGGCGTGAAACCCTCGAACAGGAGTTGAAACAAGACTTTGGCAAACCGCGCCATCTAGGGAGCGAGATTCGGCGAACGATTCAAGGGAAACCAGTTCAATATTACTTTGGTAGCTTACTGATAGGAATTGCGATTCTTAGTGCTTGGGTTTTAACCTATATCCATCAATCGAATCCGATTTCTGCGCTTGCTCCTGTTTTATGGCTAGGAGTTTTAATTTGGGCTAGTAGTTTGGTGATTCCCTTTTTGAATTGGGTTACATCAAACTTTATTCAGCCAACCTTTCTGCCTAAATTAGAGTTACGAGATGGAATTCCAGATCCCTTACGAACGATGGTTGTTGTTCCAACCCTTCTAACAAGTGTTGAGAGGGTGTATGAACTCATCAGTCAAATGGAAGTTTATTATCTTGCCAATCGAGATGCTAATTTGCATTTTGCTTTACTGGGCGATTTTGCAGATGCCCAGTCTGAGAATGTTCCAGGAGATGCGGAAATTATTAATGCTGCAACCGCTGGAATCCAAAATTTGAACCAAAAATATGATCAAGGTAGATTTTATTTCTTTCATCGTAAGAGGCTTTTTAATAACTCTGAAGACGTGTGGATGGGATGGGAGAGGAAACGTGGAAAACTTACGGAGTTTAACTGTCTCTTGCGTCAGGAAGGGGAAACGAGTTACGATATTCAAATTGGCGACCTTTCCATTCTGCCAACCTTTCAATATGTCATTACCCTGGATGCTGATACCCAATTACCACGTGGTACAGCTAAAAGGCTGATTGGCACGATGGCCCATCTCTTACACGCACCCATCCTCAGTGAGGATGGAACTAGGGTGGATAAAGGCTACGCAATCCTTCAACCACGGGTTGGAGTTTCTATTTTATGTGCAGGTGCTTCAAAGTTTACCCGGATTTTTTCGGGTAAAGTGGGAATTGATCCCTACACCACAGCAGTATCGGATATTTATCAAGACTTGTTTAGTGAAGGGATTTATACAGGAAAAGGAATCTATGATGTTAAGGTTTTCCATCAGGTGACGCATAAGGCCTTTCCGGAGAATACCATTCTTAGCCATGACTTGATTGAAGGATTGTATGCTAGAACTGGACTTGTGACAGACATTGAGTTAGTCGATGGATATCCTGCGAACTATTTTTCGTATATTCGTCGGCTGCACCGCTGGGTCAGAGGGGATTGGCAACTTTTACCGTGGTTATTTAAGCCTATTCCGTTTGTTTCACGCTGGAAGATTTTCGATAATTTGCGGAGAAGTATTGAAGCACCTGTACAACTATTGCTGCTTATCCTAGGGTTCACGGTTCTTGCTGGTGAGCCTTTAGTATGGGTAGGGCTAATTTCTTTGAGTTTGATCTGGCCAATGGTTTTTTCTATACTTAGTCGGCTTTTAGTAAAACGCTCTGAAAGAGGAAATGTGGGTCATGATCTAGTAAACATGGTAACTCAGTTTTTGCTACAGCTGGTCTTCTTTCCCTATCAAGCTTTTATGATGCTAGATGCAATTACCCGTAGTCTATATCGGCAATTTATTTCCCGTAAATATTTGTTAGAATGGGAAACAGCAGCCGATACTGAGAAACGGTTAGGTGTCAATTATAAAACGGTGCTTTCAACGATGTGGCAGGTTATGCTCTTAGTATTGTTAGCCGCCTTAACCATCGCTCTAAATTACCCTGCCAAGTTTGGGCGCTTTATTCCAGTTGCGATTGTTTGGATCGTATCGCCATGGATTGCTTTGCAGGTGAGTCTTCCCTTAAGACATAGGCGCGAGATACTCACGACTTCGGAACAGCTGGAGTTGCGTCGGTGGGGCAGAAAAATTTGGGCCTTTTTTGAAGAGTATGTCTCTAGCGAGGATCACTGGCTGCCACCTGATAACGTTCAAATAGACCCACCCAATGGTGTTGCCCATCGGACCTCCCCTACCAATATAGGTCTAGCACTGTTGGCAAATTTAAGTGCTCTGGATTTTGGGTACATCCCGCTAGCCAAGGTGCATGAAAATATTGAGCATACACTGGAAACCCTGGAGAGTTTAGAGCACTGGAGAGGGCATCTGTACAATTGGTATGATACTCAAACCCTTGTTCCGTTAGAGCCTCGTTATATATCAACGGTTGATAGCGGGAATTTTGTGCTCTATCTTTTGACCTTGAAATCTGGTCTTGCAGAGACCTTAGAGAAGCCCTTGATCGATCTAAATTTTGCTCGCGGTCTTAAGGATACTTATAATCTGTTACTTGAGGTGGTCGATAAGGCGACTTATCCAGAACTTGAGGGATTTGAGAAGGCTCTTGATCAGCTTCTTGATTCAAATCAGGGATGGAGTTTAGCGAACTGGCTGAAGCTATTATCTTTATGGCCAGAGCTTCTTTTGGAACCAGATTCACCCAAAGAAGGGGTTTACTGGGCGCGAAGAATAGGTTCCATGGTTCGATCTTTTCGTCAAGAGACGGAAGCAATCTACCCGTGGATTAAGGATACTGGAGATTTAGGCACTTTTCCGGATCTAAACGAACAGAGGTTCACAAATTTAAGTTTAACTGAACTTGCCAAGTACTATAATGGGATGTTAGAGGAAGATGGGTTTTCTCCAGAGAGAACGAGGATAATCCAACCTGCACTCCAGAAGATACAGGGCTATATTCAAGGGTCAGAGCAACTTCAACATCGGCTGGAGGAGATTTTTGTCGAGACAGATTTCAAGCCTTTGTTTGACGAAGCCCGCCAACTCTTTTCCATAGGTTATCGGGTTTCAGAAAGCATGCTTGATAAGTCCTATTACGACTTACTGGCTTCAGAAGCTCGTCAAGCAAGCTTTCTGGCAATTGCTAAAGGAGATGTTCCTCATAGTCATTGGTTCAAGCTGGGGCGTTCGCTGACTGTAGCCTTAGGAGAGCGGAGTCTAGTTTCTTGGAGCGGTACAATGTTTGAATTCTTAATGCCACTCTTAGTCATGCGGAATTATGAAGGGACATTACTGGATGAAACCTATCATTCCGTTGTGGCTGTACAAAGGAAGTATGGCTTAGAACACAATGTTCCCTGGGGTATTTCAGAATCAGGATTTCACGCCTTCGATCCTCAACTAAATTATCAATATAAAGCCTTCGGAGTTCCAGGATTGGGTCTGAAACGTGGCCTAATTCAGGATCTAGTCATAGCGCCTTATGCCACCTTTTTGGCGCTCATGGTGTCTCCGCATGAAGCTTTGTCAAATATAATCGCTATGGAACA
The DNA here is from genome assembly GCA_003512645.1 of Desulfosporosinus sp. Classification (GTDB taxonomy): domain Bacteria; phylum Bacillota; class Desulfitobacteriia; order Desulfitobacteriales; family Desulfitobacteriaceae; genus Desulfosporosinus. The sequence goes on along the minus strand of DOPS01000021.1, from coordinate 6,459 downwards.
AAAAGGTTTTGGGGGACGTTACGGACTGTATGAAGCGATTGACTATACGACTGAACGAGTTCCCGTTGGACGGTCGTTTAAGTTAGTTCAAAGTTTTATGGCCCATCATCAAGGCATGAGTCTATTAGCTTTGGACAATGCCTTGCATGAAAATGTCATGCAGCAACGCTTACATAATCAAGCGTTAATTCAAGCTACAGAGCTTTTGTTGCAAGAACGCATTCCAGAATCAAGCCTCATCATTCCTCAACCAGAAAACGAACAGACCAGGACAGAACATAAAATTACAGGACCCGAACATGAAAAGAATCAGTTTATACTCATCGACTCTGTCAATAGCCCTATTCCGATCACTCACTGCATTTCGAATGGTCAGTATTCTGTCATGTTGACGAATTCTGGGGCTGGATTCAGCCGATTCAAGAATATTTGTCTCTCCCGCTGGAGGGAGGATGTAACACGAGACCCTTGGGGGATGTTTTTCTATATTCAAAATCTAAATTCTGGTGATGTCTGGTCTGCCGCCTACCAGCCATGTCGAAATCCCGGCGACGACTATAAGGTGACCTATGCAGCGGATCAAGTAGAGTATTGCCGCAAGGATGGAAACATTACAACCCATACTGAAATCGTCGTTTCCCCTGAGGACCAAGCAGAAATGCGCCGAATTTCTCTGACAAATCACAGTAAATATGACAGAACCCTTGAAGTAACAAGTTATTTTGAGGTTGTTCTGGCAAGGTCCAGCGAAGATTTGGCGCATCCTGCGTTTAGTAATCTTTTTATTCAGACTGAATTTACCCACGAGTCGTTATTAGCGTCTCGCAGACCACGCAGTGATAAACAGACCCGTTTATGGATGATGCATACAGTTGCGACCGAAGGAGAGAAGGTCGGTTCCTTGCAGTATGAAACTGACCGGATGCGCTTTATTGGACGGGGAAGAAACTTGGAGAACCCTCAAGCATTGGATGCCAATCACCCGTTGTCGAATACGGTAGGCGCGGTGCTGGACCCCATGATGAGCCTTCGTCAGAGAGTTAAAATTGGTCCAGGGCAGACCGTAAGGGTCTCCTTTTCGGTAGGCTATGCGGAGAGTCGTCAGGAGATCATTCGTATTGCCGAAAAATACCGAGATCCTCTCTCTGTAAATCGAGCGTTTGAGCTGGCCTGGACCCACAGTAAAATGGAACTGAGGCATTTAAATCTGACGGCCGCTCAGGCCAATGAAAGTTTAAGCTTAGGAGGACATTTGCTGTATCTTAGTCCTTGCCGCAGAGATGAGGCTGATTTCATTAAGCAAAATAGCAAAGGACAATCCTCTCTTTGGCCCTATGCTATTTCTGGAGATCTGCCGATCGTCCTGGTTCGAGTCAAGGAATTTGAACACTTAGATTTAGTACGGCGACTTTTGACGATCCATGAGTACTGGAGACTCAAAGGGTTGTTTGCAGATTTAGTCATTCTCAATGAAGATCAAAGCGGATATGTACAAGCCTTCCAGGATAGCCTCCGAGATTTAATCTCCATGGGTCATGCTCGTGATCTCTTAAATCAGGCTGGCGGTGTTTTTCTACTCCAAAAAGACCATGTTCATTCAGAGGGTATCGTTCTTCTATCGACTGTGGCAAGAATTGTATTCAATGGCGAGGGTGGATCTTGTACCGTTCAAATCCGCAAAAAAGGGAAGCTCATCAAAGATGTCGTGGATTCTCAGCCGAGTCTTCAAGACCGTGNNTTTGCGAATGGATACGGTGGATTTAGCGAAGATGGTAAAGAGTATATTATTAGACTACAGGAAGGAATGAACACACCACTCCCTTGGATTAATGTGATTGCCAACCCTAAGTTCGGCTTTCAAATATCAGAAGTAGGTGCTGGCTATACCTGGTCTCAAAATAGTAGGGAATATAAGCTGACTCCTTGGTCCAATGATCCGATTATGGATTATTCAGGTGAAGTTCTCTATTTACGTGACGAAAAAACTGGAGAATCATGGTCTGTTACTGCCAATCCTAAACGCGGTAAAGGTTCTTATACCATCCGGCATGGTCAGGGATACTCTATTTTTGAGCACCTTAGTCATGGCTTAAAACAAGCACTGCGGCTTTTTGCTCCGATTGACGAATCGGTGAAGATCGTCGAATTAACAGTTACGAACATGATGGACTATCCACAGCGCCTGAGTGCGATCTATTATGTTGAATGGGTGTTAGGAGTGGCTCGAGAGCATACTGCTCCGTATTTGGTGACAGATTACGACCGAGAGCGGAATTGTTTCTTTGCTGAAAATAGGTATCAAGAGGAGTATGCAGACCGGATAGGATTTTTGACTGTTTTTGGAGCGCCGGTGACTAGTTTTACGGGAGATCGTTCTGAGTTTATTGGACGAAACAGGAGTTTGGCAGACCCTTTGGGTTTAGAGTTGGAACTACTATCGGAAACCGTGGGGGCTGGGCTAGATCCTTGTTCTGCGCTGCACCTGATTCTTTCCCTTGCTCCTGGTGAAAGTAAAACAATCACTTTTCTGCTGGGTGAAGCTGAAAATCGCCAAGCAGCTGAGGGGATCATTACTTTGTATGGGCGATCCGAGAAAGCGGGTCAGGCCTTCGAGGAAGTAACAAACTACTGGAATAAGTTGTTAGGAACTGTCCAGGTATCTACGCCAGATATGTCCATGAATTTGCTTCTCAATCGGTGGTTACTCTATCAGACTGTCGTTTGCCGTTTATGGGCGCGTTCAGCGTTCTATCAATCAGGAGGTGCCTATGGTTTTAGGGATCAACTCCAAGATGTGATGGCCTTGGTATATACGATTCCTCAAGCGACCCGTGAGCAAATTATTCTCCATTGTGGGCATCAGTTTATTGAAGGGGATGTGCAACATTGGTGGCACGCCAGTCAAGGAAAAGGGATCCGAACTAAATTTACCGATGATTTGTTATGGTTACCCTTTGTAACTGCTCACTATATCGAACGCACCGGAGATGAGGAAATTCTTAAAGAGGTGAATGGATTCCTTGAAGACGAGCCTCTGAAAGACGACGAGGATGAACGATATTCGATTCCGCACTTTTCCCAGGAACAGGGCAGTGTGTATGAGCATTGTATCCGGGCCATTGAAAGAGGATTGCGTTTCGGAGAACATGGGCTACCCCTCATCGGTTCTGGAGACTGGAATGATGGATTCAGTCAAATAGGGACTAAAGGGAAAGGGGAGAGCGTATGGTTGGGGTGGTTCTTGTACCTAACATTAATACGTTTTGCCGTAGTATGCGATCGTCATCAAGATTTGGAGCGAGGTATAAGATACCGTCGTATAGCCGAAGAACTACAAAAGAATATGGAATTGCATGGTTGGGATGGCGGCTGGTATCGACGAGCTTATTTCGATGATGGCTCAATCTTAGGCTCTTCTCGAAATCAAGAATGTCAAATTGATGCCATTGCTCAGTCTTGGTCGGTGCTTTCTGGGGCAGCAAAACCCACCCGGGCCCAAGATGCCATGTTGGCCTTAGAACACTATTTATGGCGTAAAGAAGATGGTATTCTTCTCTTACTAACGCCTCCTTTTGATAAATGCTTACCGGACCCTGGCTATATTAAAGGGTATGTTCCTGGGGTGCGGGAGAACGGTGGACAGTATACCCATGGGGCCGCTTGGGCAATTATGGCTTACACAAGTTTAGGAGAAGGGGACAAGGCCGGAGAATTGTTTCAGATGTTAAGCCCCATTAATCATGCCCGTACCGAACACGAAGTTAATCGCTACAAAG